>JAKAJI010000020.1 GCA_021813825.1 Acidobacteriota bacterium
GTCGAGAGGATGCGGCCTCCGAGACGATCGCGTGCTTCGATTAGTCTGAAATCGATTTCCGCGGCGTGAAGCAGCGTTCCGGCGTAGAGACCGGCGAGGCCGCCGCCTATGATCGCAACCGTGGTGCGCATGTTTTTTGTGTGCTCCTCAGGCGGGAGCAATCCAGAGCCTATAGTTTAGGCGAGAACCCGACGGCGTGATGGCATTGGGTCCCTGAAAAGCTCTGATGGCCGCCACATGTGTTTTCCTTCTCATCCAAAAAAATGAATCTGCAGGAACCCGTGGATAGTCACCATTGCGGAATGTACCGCCCCTAGCTAGCGATGGCCGGCGGGAGATGGGTTATCTTTTGCCGGTTTCCTGCGGCAAGGAGTCCGGAAACGGGAGCGACAGAGGAGGCAGCATGAACAAATCAGCAACGATCATCACGTCAATCGCACTCTTTGTGGCGCCGGGGATGGCGCCGCAGATTCGCGCTCAGGCGCCCCAAGGAGGTGGGGCGCAGACCCAGTCCGCAGGTTCGGGGAGATCGGCTCTGGCGTCTCAACTGGGTGTCTTCGTGTACCCGAAGAGCAACCAGAATCCGGGGCAGCAGGCCAAGGACGAAAACGAGTGTTATCAATCCGCCAAACAGCAATCGGGCATTGACCCAACCGCGCCGCCGCCACCTCCGCAGAAGGCCGAAACCGCAAAAGGAGGCGGGGCCAAAGGTGCCGCGGGAGGGGCGGCAGGAGGGGCAGCAATTGGCGCCATCGCCGGCGACGCGGGCAAGGGAGCGGCGATCGGGGCCACAGCCGGCGCTGTGAGAGGCCGCCGTCAACAGAAGAAGGCCAACAAGCAGGCCGAGCAACAGGCACAGCAGAAGGCTCAGACCCAGCAGCAACAAACGCTGGAAGCCTTTAAGAAGGCGTTTTCCGCCTGCATGGAAGCTCGACAGTACTCGGTGAAGTAGGTGAAGGCAACGAACAGGAGCGCCCCCGTTTTGGGCCTAGAGCCGGTGCTGTGTGCTTAACTTAGCTGGTTGGGATTGGGGTTGCCCCCGGAATTGGCGTAGAGCCTTAACTTAGGTGGTTGGGATTGGGGTTGCCCCCGGAATTGGCGTAGAGCCGATTGGGGTTGCCCCCGGAATTGGCGTAGAGCCCGAAAACATGGAGCGGGAGACGGGACTCGAACCCGCGACGTCCAGCTTGGGAAGCTGGCATTCTACCACTGAATTACTCCCGCGCTCGTGCGGCGAGGCAGGCCGCGCTGCCTCTCTACAAGCTATAGCACACGAGGGGGTGGTGTGGGCGTGCGGGCGGTGGGCGGGGCGGCGAAGTTATAATGGCTGCCTTCGATGGGCCAGACGGAACGGGTATTGCGAATCCAGCAGATGCTGCAGCGGCGGCGATTCATCCCGAAGAAGGATTTTTTGGAGGAACTGGAGATTTCGCCCGCGACGTTTAAGCGGGATCTCGAGTTTCTGCGGAGCCGCTTCCGGACGGATATCGTTTGGGACCGGGAGCGGGGAGGGTATTCGTGCGACGACCTGCGTGGCGGTGGGGAAGCGGCCGCGGTGCCGGGCCCGATGTACTCGGGGGCGGAGATCAACGCGCTGCTGCTGACGCACGATCTGCTGGTCCAGCTTCAGCCGGGACTGCTCGGGGAGCATCTGCTTCCGCTGCGGGAACGGCTGGAGGACCTAGTTGGCGCCGCGCGGATCCCGGACAAACAAGTGCGGCGGCGGATACGCATTCTTCAGATGGCGTCGCGTCCGGTGGACGCGAAGTGTTTCCAGGCGGTGTGTACGGCGACGCTGAAGAGGCTCCGGCTTCGCATGACTTACCAGAGCCGGACGAAGGACGAGCGGACCGAGCGGGAAGTTTCGCCGCAGCGCCTGGTTTACTACCGGGCGAACTGGTATCTGGACTCGTGGTGCCATTGGCGGAACGGGTTGCGCAGCTTTGCCGTGGACATGATCCAGAACGCCGAGGTGAGTGACGAGGCAGCGGCGGAAGTGCCGGTGGAGGCGCTGGACGAGCATTTGGGCGACGGGTACGGGATTCTTGCCGGGACGGCGAAGCACACGGCCGTTCTGCGCTTCGAGCCAAGGGTGGCGCGGTGGGTGTCGCGGGAGGTTTGGCACTCGCGGCAGACGAGCGAGGTGGAAGCGTCGGGCCACCTGGTGCTGAAGGTCCCCTACGCGCAGGATCACGAGATCACCATGGACATTCTGCGGTACGGGGCGGACGTCGAGGTGCTGGCGCCGGAAGAGTTGCGGCGCCGGGTGATCGAAGCTCACCGGGCTGCCGCGGAAAGATACGCACCGGAGGCGAAATAATCCGCTTCGCTGGCTCACGGCCTGAGCCACCTCCCCCGCTAGTATGACTTGTGCGCCGAGGGAGGGCGCGAGAATGCAACTTCAGTGGATTGTCGGTTCGATGGTGTTGGACCTGGGTTGGACGCCGGCCCCGTCCATGATTAGCGACCTGCCGGAGGACGAAGACCTAGCCCCGGTGTACGCATACCTGGCGAAGTCCCCCAGCGCGCTCGTCCGGAGGGCGGTTGCCGCAAAGTCAGTGTTGCCGGCGGAGACGGTGGCTATACTCGCGTCGGACAGTGAGCCGGAGGTGATCAAGGAGGTTGTGAACAGCCACCGTGACAAGCTGAGCGAGGCCGATCTGATTCAGATCATCCGGCGCGGCTGGAGCGACGTGAACACCAGCATTGCCGTTCGAGTGGAGGATTACCGCGAGGCTGACGTGTCCGCCATTGCGAAGCTCCTGGCCGAGAGTGAAGATCCTTGGGTTCGCGCGGTCCTGGCCGGGAACGAGTGGGCGCCGAAAGCGATTCTGAAGCAACTTACCGTGGACCCGGATGCGTCGGTGCGCCGGGCCGCGCGGAGTAGTTTGAAGCGCTAATCCGGACGGGACCCGCGGCTGTTCTTTCCGCTACGACATTTCCCGGCGCGGTGTGCGTGCGAATGGAGGCTCGATGCTACTTCCCCTATTTGTATTCGCTGTCGTTGCGGCCTTCGTCTTTGGGGGCAAGACGCTGGCTGGAAAGGTCGCCCTGACGGGGTGTCTTTCCTGGCTGGTGATGGTGGTATTTGCGGTGTTTGTCTTAGTAGGTTCAGCGATGTTTTTGTGGTGGATTTATCACTAATTTTCGAAAGGGACTCGGAAACTATGAAATTACTCGAATGCAACGGTCAAACCGATCCATTCCAGGCGGCCCTGGACAACTGCCGTAACAGAGCGGTGTGTGAATTCTTCGCCGGAGAATGGGCCAGCAGGGGGAGACGAACTAAGTTCGCGGTGCGGTTTGACTTAGTTCCGGCGCATGGATGGTATGTGTCGCCGCGGGACGAGTGGGCATATGTCGTGCAGAAGGGCAGGTTCTCCGGCGACGAAGCAGTGTGGCGCTCCCGCATTTCCGATCCGGGGAGCATCCACACGAAGCGCGGCGGCATCGACCTCAGCTTCAACCTGCACTCGGTGGAAGACTTCGCTGTGTTCCAGGAAGTTCTGGAGGCGCAGGCAGGGGAGAGGCGCGAGGGCTGAGCCGGCGCGGGACGGCCCAGGCGGGGTGATTTCGTAAGCGTGCCGTGGTAGGATTCCCGGATGGCCGATTCCGCCTTGGCCGCCCCAATCACCTCTGCCGAGCGCACTACGCAGCGGGCGCGTCATGCGGCGATGGTGCGGGTGACGCATTGGGTGGCGGCGCTGTGTTTCTTTGGCCTGCTGGTGACAGGGCTGGAGATTGTCGTGTCGCACCCGCGGTTTTATTGGGGCGAGACGGGGAACGACCTCACGAAGCCGCTATTCCAGATTCCGATTCCAGCGTCGCGGCAACTGGTGCCGACCGCCTATGACTACGTGCTGCCGGACGAGAACGGATGGAGCCGGGCGCTTCATTTTCAGTCCGCTTGGGCGGTGGTGATCACGGGGCTCGCGTATGTTCTTTTTGGTTTGCTGACGGGGCATTTTCGGAGGAACTTACTTCCGCACCGGGCAGACGTGTCCGGGGGAGCGCTGCGGGCGGCGATCGCAGACCATCTGCGGTTCAAGCGGCCGGGCGAGGCGGAGGCGTGGTCTTATAACGTGCTTCAGCGGCTGAGTTACCTGCTGGTGGTGTTTGTGGTGTTTCCGGTGATGATCTGGACCGGGCTGGCGATGTCGCCGGCGGTTGTTTCGGCGTTTCCGGGGTTAGTTACCACGCTCGGCGGGCAGCAGTCCGCGCGGACGATTCACTTCTTTCTTACCTGGATTCTGGTTTTGTTTGTTGTGGTGCATGTTATGATGATCTGCCTGGCCGGATTCCGGAGGCGCACGCGGGCGATGATCACGGGGCGCGTTGCGGCAGAGGGGGAACGCGGATGAGCCGGATTTCGCGAAGGAAGCTGATGGGTTTGGGGATCGGCGCCGCGGCGGGGATCTCGGGCCTGGCGGTAGCGGACCGGATTGCACGGCGGTATGGGCTGATTCCTCCGGACCACAGCGGTCTGTATGGGCCGGGCGAGACGTTGACTTATGCGGCGCACCGGCTGTTGACGCGGCATTCGATGGCGCGGGAGTTTTCGTGGAGCGCGATTTCGAACCCTCCGTTCGCCAATGGTGCGGCGCCGAAGGACCCGGCCTTTCTGCGGCTGCAAGCGGGTGGGTTCGCCGACTGGCGTCTCCAGGTGGACGGCATGGCCGCGCATCCGGTGTCCTTCTCGCTGGGCGATTTGAAGAGTCTTCCGATGCGCAGCCAGATCACGCAACTCCAGTGTGAGGAGGGGTGGTCGTTTATCGCCGAGTGGATCGGCGTGCCCCTGTCTGACGTGCTGGAGACGGCCGGAATTCTTCCGCAGGCGAAATTTGTTGTGTACCAATCGCTTCAGGAGGGAGTTTGGGACAGCGTGGATATGACGGACGCTCTACACCCGCAGACATTGGTGACTTACGGAATGAATGGCGGCGAACTTCCCGTTGGCAATGGCGGGCCGCTGCGGCTGCGGGTTCCGCGGCAGCTTGGGTATAAGAGCGTAAAGTACCTCACCCGCCTGACGGTTACCGACGATATTACTAAGTTCGGCAAGGGCCGGGGCTCAGCGGCGTCCGAAGAGGGCTATGCGTGGTACGCCGGGATGTGACGGCGCTTTTCCACGGCGCTAATGCGACCCAGTGATGCTTTCCTGGCGCGTGTCGGTGGGGAAATGGGTCCGTACGCCCCAATCGCGGGCGTTATGAGGGCGGTCGAGGCGCAGGTCGTGCTGGCCTTGCACGACGAGCAGCGTAAACGTGTGGTCCGAGGGCGCCAGGAACGGCTGGACCACAGCGTAAGTCGTGATCTGCTGGCCGCCGACGATCTGCTGGCGGGGGCTGGTTCCGCGGAAACCGCGGCCGATGGTGCGGCGCTGGAAGACGATGATGCTGTACCTGGGGAAGAGGCGAACCGCGATGTACCTTTGCAGGCTCGCGGCCCACTGATTCCGGTTGGCGATTTGAGGCAGGTCGAAGGCTTCGACCGGAATCATAAACGCGTGATTGACGACGTTGCCTTGCTGCGTGACGTCGATGGCGGCGAGCAGATCGTTTTTCGCCTGGCGGAAAGCGGCCATGGCGGGATTGGCGGCGCCGAGTGCGTTGGGCAGCGCGGCTCGCTGCGCGACCTCGGCGGCAGCGCGTGCCTGGCGGTATGTTTCGAGGTTCGGGCGGAGATAGGCGCGGGTGCTTTCGATTCCCTGGTTCAGCAGTTCCTCCACCCGGCGGATCGTCTGCTCGAAGATTTCCTGGGAGGCGAAGGCGGAACTGACACCGGATGTCACAGCGACGTGCCCCTGTGCGTCGAGACCGGTGGTAAGGCGGTCCTGCAATTGTTGGTCGGTGAGGTCCGGGTGGTGGCGGGCGGCGACGTGCCCGCCGACGGCGTTCTCGCGCTGCTGGATTTCCACGAGAAAGGCGGCGACCTCGCGCTGACGCCGCTCGGCGGACGGGTCGACCGGAGGGTGCACGACCGGGAACGGTACGGGCGGAGGAATGACCGCCGCTACGGGAGCGGCCGGCACAACGGGAGCGCCCGGTGGACCGGGAACGGGTCCGGGAGCGACGGGTGGCGCCGGCTGGACCGGCGCAGCAAACAGTAAGTTATATAACCATTGGAGCAAACTTTTACCCTCCGACTGAGACTATCTTCTAACTTATCGGAGGGTGCTGGCGGTGACTTACTTCGGTTGCGCGGTGAATCGCAGGTAGGGGCGAAGTTTCTTGAAGCCGCCCGGGAATTTTTCCCTGGCCTGCTCATCGGTGACGGCGGTGGAGATGATGACATCGTCGCCGGGTTTCCAGTTGACGGGCGTGGAGACGGGGTGGGCGGCGGTTAGTTGGATGGAGTCGAGGACGCGGAGGACTTCGTCAAAGTTGCGGCCGGTGCTCATGGGGTAACTGAGCATGAGTTTGATTTTCTTGTCCGGGCCGATGACGAAGACGGTGCGCACAGTGGCATTGTTGGCGGCGGTGCGTCCTTCGCAGGAGTCGCCGGCCTCGGCGGGCAGCATGTCGTAGAGCTTGGCGACTTTGAGTTCGGGGTCGCCGATCATGGGGTAGTTGACGCGGTGGCCCTGTGTTTCTTCGATGTCGGCGGCCCATTTCGCATGGTTGTCGACGGGGTCGACGCTGAGCCCGATGATTTTGCAGTTGCGTTTCCTGAACTCCGGTTCGAGCCCGGCCATGTAACCGAGTTCGGTGGTGCAGACGGGCGTGAAGTCCTTCGGGTGAGAGAAGAGGATGGCCCAGCCGTCGCCGATCCAGGAGTGGAAGTCGATCTCGCCGTGCGTGGTTTGAGCCGTGAAATTCGGTGCTTCGTCGTTGATGCGTATGGACATGGTGATGTAAGTTGCGACCCCGGTGCGCGGGGCGGCCCCCCATGCTATTCTACGGCAACCGCAGCATCCCGGCGGCGATGGAGGACGAGAGGGCATCGGGAGGATTGAGATGGAACCGGTACGGATTGAGCGATTTTATTTGGGCTGCCTGGCGCACGCCTCTTACGCGGTGATATCGGAGGGCGTGGCCGCGATTATCGATCCGCAGCGGGACGTCGACTTATATCTCGAAGCGGCGGCGGCGGGCGGGTGGAAGATTGCGCACATTATCGAGACGCACCTGCACGCGGATTTTGTGTCGGGCCATCACGAACTGGCGGAACGGACCGGCGCTCGCATCTATCTTGGCGCGGGCTCCGGGGCTGACTTTCCGCACCATGCCGTCAAAGACGGCGACGAGATTCGATTCGGGGGCTGCCGGATGCGGTTTCTGCAGACGCCGGGGCACACGCTCGAGAGCGTCTGCGTCGTGATGACGGACGAGGGGCAACCGGAGAGGCCGCCGACGGTATTCACGGGCGACACGTTGTTTGCCGGCGACGTGGGGCGGCCAGACCTTTCGCCCATACACACACCGCAGCAACTGGCGGCAATGCTGTACCGGAGCCTGCACGAGAAACTGCTGACGCTGCCGGAAGACACGGAGATTTTTCCGGCGCACGGGGCGGGTTCGTTGTGTGGGCGGCAGATGAGTTCGGAGAGTTCTTCGACGATCGGCCAGCAGCGGCAGAGCAACTATGCGCTGCTGGCCCGGACGGAGGAAGAGTTCGTCCGTTTGTTGACCGACAACCTTCCGGCGCGGCCGGAGTATTTCGCGCGGGAGGTGGACCTGAACCGGCGGGGCGCGGCGCCGCTGGCGCAGTTGCCGCCGCTGGTTCCGCTGCCGCCGCGAGAGGTTCTGCGCCTCCAACAAGAAGGCGTGGTGGTGGTGGATACGCGGCCGGCGATGGAGTTCGCGGTGGCGCACGTGCCGGGGTCGATTCACATCGCGCTGAACGGGCAGTATGCTTCGTGGGCGGCGAGGATTCTGGGACTGGACACGCGGATCATCATCACCGGCGAAGATGCCGAGCACGTGCGGGAGTCGCAGGTGCGGTTGGCCCGGGTGGGGATTGAGAACGTGGCGGGGTACGTGGAAGGCGGCGTGGCGGGATGGATTCAGAGCGGGCTGGATCTCGACTACATTCCGCAGATCACGGTGCAGGATTTCGCGGCTCTGAGGCAGAAGGAAGATGTCTGTGTGCTGGACGTGCGGGAGCGGGGAGAATTGAGCACGGGAGTGATCGAGGGCTCGATCTGGATTCCGTTGGGGGAACTGCAGGCTCGGGCGGGCGAACTGGAGCGGGACAAGCTGGTTGTGGTGCACTGCAAGGGTGGATACCGGAGTTCGATTGCGACGAGCTTGCTGCGGCGTGCGGGCTTTCGCGACGTGGCGAACCTGACGGGCGGGTTCGACGCCTGGCAGATTGCGGAGCAGGCTGGCGTGATGGCCGCGTGGGCGTGAACGACGGCGCGGGTCTGGCGGAGACCCTCGAAGCGGGCCGGAGAGATTTTCTCGAAGCGGCGCGAGGCTTGGACGCCGGGCAGGCGGGCGTACGGGCCGGGGATGGAGGATGGTCCGCAGTCGAATGCATTGAGCATGTGATCGCGGTTGAAGACCGGTATCTGGAATGGATGAAGAACGCCGCGCCGGAGGGTCCACGGCGCGATCGGGAGCGGGAATTCCGGCTGTTCAACATTGCGCGAAGCCGGCTGACGAAGGTGGAGGCGGCGGAGGCGGTTCGGCCGCGCGGAAGGTTGCGCACGCTCGAGGAAGCGATCGAGGCGTTTCGGGCGGCGCGGGCGCGCAGTATTGCGTGGGTGCGGGAAAAGGGCGGCGAGATGTATTCGATCGGCGTGAAGCACCCGCGTTTTGGGCGATTGAACGGGGCGGAGATCGTACAACTGATGGACGCTCATGCGCGGCGTCACGCCGAGCAGATGCGCGAAATCAGAACGGAAGTTCCGGCGGGCAAGGAGAAGCGGGTGAGGCAAGGGAAGGCGAGGAAAGCGGGGTTCCGGCGGGACGAGCCGGACTTGGGCGAAGACCTGACGGTGCGACGGAAGGCGGGGTGGTGGTTCGACGACGGCGAGTTCGCCGCGATTGGCGGGCGAAGGCTGGAGGACCTGGAGGCGGCGAATCTGAAGGCGGCGACGCTGCGCGTGGAGGGGGCAGTGCTGGAGCGGGTGCAGTTGGCGGGTGGGGAGTTTGGATCGGTGGTGTGGAAGGACGCACGGTTTGTGGGATGCGACCTGGCAAATGTGCGGGCGCATCGGCTGACGCTCGTGCGGGTGGAACTGATCGACTGCCGGATGTCCGGTTTGCGGAGCGAGGGGGCGGAGTGGCAGGACGTGCTGGTGCGGGACGGCGACGCCCGGTTTGCGCAACTGCAGGGAGGGAAGTTCCGGAGTTGCGAGTTCGAAAGGTGCCAGTGGGAGGAGGCGGACCTGGAGAGGGCGGAGCTGAGCGGATGCGTTTTACGCTCCTGCAAGCTGGCGCGGGCGGACTTGCGGGGAGTGCGACTCGAGGATACGGACCTGCGCGGATCGGAGGTGGAAGGGATGGTAGTGGGAGCGGAGGACGTGCGGGGGGCGATTGTGGACGCGGCGCAGGCGATGGTGTTGGCGCGGCTGCTGGGTTTGCAGATCCGGTGACGGGCGGCGGTTACTCGTAGCGGAGGGCGACGACCGGGTCGAGGCGGGCGGCTTTGTTGGCGGGCCAGATGCCGAAGAAGAGGCCTACGGCGACGGAGACGAAGACGCCGAGGACGGCGGCCCAGAGCGGGACGGCGGTTGGCAGACTGGGGAACACGGCGCGGGCGATGAGGGAGAGGCCGTAGCCGAGCGACATGCCGAGCAGGCCGCCGAGGCCGGTGAGGACGACGGCTTCGGTGAGGAACTGGAAGACGATATCGGTGCGGCGGGCGCCGATGGCTTTTCGGACGCCGATTTCCCGGGTGCGTTCAGTGACGGAGACGAGCATGATGTTCATGACGCCGATGCCGCCGACGAGCAGGCCGATGGAACTGAGCACGACCATGACGAGGGCGATCATGCCGGTGACACTGTGGAACTGCTCGACCATCTGCTGGGACGTGGAGATGTTGAAGTTGTCGGGCTTGTCATAGGGCACGCGGCGCTGGACGCGGAGCACGGCGCGGGCTTCGTCGATGGCGGCGGCGAGGTTGCCGTTCTTGCCCTTGATGATGATCATGTTCTCCTTGGCCTGGGCGAACAGCTTTTGCATGGTGAAGTAGGGAATGAGAATGCGCGCGTCATTTTGGCCGGGGAACGAGGCGGCGGGGCGCTTCATGACGCCGATGATCTGCAGTTGCTGGCCGTCGACGGTGATCCATTTGCCGATAGGGTCTTCGTTGGCCATCAAAGCAGTGGGGACGTCTTCGCCGACGACGACGACGGGAACGCGATGGCGGCTTTCGTTGTCAGTGAAGAAGCGGCCCTCCTTCATTTCCGAGTAGCCGCTGGTGGCATAGCCTTCCTCGGTGCCGCCGATGTCGACGCTGTACATTTCGTTTCCCTTATAGCGGGCGCTATCGGTGAAGCCGGGGCGGTCGAAGCCGTGGGGAAACAGGTAGGCGCTGACGCTGGCGACGCTGGGGCAGCGCTGGGCGATGGCCTGGGCGTCGGCGTAGGTGAGCGGCTTGCGCTGGAGTTCTTCGGGGGTGAGGCGGCCGCGGAAGCCGGGCTGGAATTTGAAGACGATGGCGGAGTCCGAGCCCATGCTGGTGAGGACGCCGGTGATGGCGCCGTCGAGGCCGGCGATGATGGAGCCGACGCCGATGATGGTGCCGGTGCCGATGATGACGCCGAGCACGGTGAGGAACGAGCGCATTTTGTGCTCGCGGACTGTGTTCAGGGCGAGTCCGATGCCGGCGAGGATTCCGGTCCAGGTCATGTCAGTTCTCCGCCCTCAGCGCTTCGATGGGGTCAAGTTTGGCGGCGCGGCGGGCCGGGTAGACGCCGAAGAACAAGCCGACGAGGCTGGATAGGCCGACGCCAATGACGACGGCGGAGACCGGCACCGCCATGGGCACCGGCGTAAGCCTCCGCACCAGCACGGCGACAGTCCAGGACAGGAGGACGCCGATGATGCCTCCGACGCCGGCGAGCATGGAGGACTCGACGAGGAATTGGTTGAGGATGTCCTGGCGGCGTGCGCCGACGGATTTGCGGATGCCGATTTCGCGGGTGCGCTCGCTGACGACGGCGAGCATGATGTTCATGATGACGACGCCGCCGACAACCATGAAGACACTGACGACGGCGACAGCGGTGGCGGCGATGGCGCCGGTGACGCGGTCCCAGGCGCCGACAAGCGCGTCGGAGGAGATGACGGCGAAAGTGTCGTCCTGGCCGGGACGGAGATGGCGGTAGGCACGGAGCAGCATGGTGACCTCGTCCAGGGCCTGTTCCATGGTTTCGCGGCTGCGGGCCTTGGCCAGATACGAGATGCCCTGGCGGGCGCCGTAGGTTTTGAAGAAAGCGCCGGCGGGGATGATGACGAAGTTATCGAGCGAGTTGCCGAAGACGCTGCCCTTGGCCTTGGCGACGCCGATGACGGTGTAGGGGATGCCGTCGACCTTGACGGTTTTGCCGATGGGGTCGACCGAGGGGAAGAAGCGTTGGTTGACGTCGGCGCCGAGGATGGCGACGGGGACGCGGCGAAGGTCCTCGGCTTCGATCAGGAACCGGCCGGAGGAGAGTTCGGTGCTGCTGAGGGTGGCGTAGTTGGCGCTGACGCCGTCGATTTCCACGTTATCGAGGCTGTCGTTGCCGGCGACGACGGTGGCGTTGCGTTCGACCTGGATGCCGATGTCGCGGGCGATGGTGATGTGGGAGCGGAGGAACTCGTACTCGTCGACGCTCAACTGGGGATTGCGCTTCTGGAAGAGGATGAATTTTTTCGGGTCGAAGTTGCCGAGGAAGGCCATGCGGACGACGCGGAAGCCGTCGGCGCCCAGGCTGGAGACCTTGGTGGCCATGTAGACGTCCATGCCGTGGATGACGCTCATCACCGCGATCAGCGTGGTGGTGGCGAGGATGATGCCGAGCAGGGTGAGGAAGCTGCGGAGCTTGCTGCCGCGGAGGGAATCGAGCGCGACCACGGCGGCTTCCAGGAAGGAGGCGTTTCCTTGCATGAACTATCTATCCGTTACAGTTACGAAAACTTGGGCGGCGCGGTTCCCTGGATTGCGCAGCCACTCTACCATCGTCTCATCCAGCCAGAAGCGGGGTGTGCGCCGGGAGAGGTAGCCGAGGTGGCCACCGTGGGTGGTGGCAAGGAGGCGGAGATTGGGATTGCGGCGGAGGCTGGGGTGGTCGAAGACGCGGAAGGGGATGAGCGGGTCATCTTTCGATTGAACGAGAAGGGTGGGGACGCGGATGTCGTCGAGGAATCGATTGGCGGACTGGGTGGCGTAGTAGTTGGCGGCGGTGCCGAAGCCGAAACTGGGTGCGGTGAAGACGTCATCGAAGTCGTAGATGGAGCGGACTTCCGGGAGGCGTTCGACGGCGAAGAGGCCGGGACGGAGCTGATTTTTGATGACGATGCGCTTCTTGAGCCGCGAGAGAAAGCGGCGGGCGTAGAGGACGTTCTGGCGCCAGGCGAGGGTTTCGACGCAGGCGGCGAGGTCGATGGGGGTGGAGACGGCGCAGACGCCTTCGAGGAGGGATTGGCCCTGGCGGCCGAGTTCGCCGGCGAGTTTGAGGCTGACGTTGCCGCCGAGGGAGTAGCCGGCGACGTAGAGGGGGCCGCGGCCTTCGTCGCGAAGGGCTTCCAGGACGGCGCGGAGGTCCGAGGTCAGGCCGGAGTGGTAGAGGGTGTCGCCGCTCCAGGCTTCGGTGCCGCCGCAGCTTCGGAGGTTCATGCGATGGGCGGCGAAGCCGGCGGTAAGTACCGCCTGGGCAGCGCTTTGCAGGTAGCCTGCGTCGCTAGACCCCTCGAGACCATGGACCAGGACGACGTCGCCGCGGCGGGTCTGATCGGGCTCGTGGGAATGGACCAGGATACGAACGCCGGGGGCGGTGTCGAAGATGCGGGTCTGGGTGGGGAAGCGCTCGAAGTCGAGATTGCGGGGCCAGTAGTTGCCCGCGATGGTGAGAAGATGCGGGTTGGAGACGATGGGTACGAACGGCCGCAACAACCTATCAGTGTAGACGAGAAAGCAGTTGCGGCCGTCCGGAACGGGGTTTGGGATCAGGAAACCGGTTCGCTCGCGGTTCCGCGGCGGGCCAGATCCTCGGCCATGATGATGGCTTCGGCCAGGTCCCGCATGGGGCGGCGCAGGCGGCGGCTTTCATTCCGAAGGCGGAGATAGGACTCCTCCTCCGACAACTGGTAGCGCTGCTGCAGGATACCCTTTGCCCGCTCGACCAGTTTCCGCGTTTCCAGTTGGCGTTTGATTTCCTGCGACTCCTCCAAAAGACGCGAGTTTTGTTCGGCCAACTGCCATTTGACGATCGCCCCACCCATCTGCTCGCCGATGAAGGTGAGCAGGGAGATTTCCTCCGCGGTGTGGCGGTGCTTATCCCGGTGATGCACGTTGATGACACCGATGAGTTCGCCCCCGCTCACCAGCGGAACCGAGAGAAAAGCCTCATAGGTGTCTTCGATCAAGGACTGCTGCAGTTTGAAACGGGAGTCGGAGAACGCGTTCTCCGGTAGGGCGACGACCGACTTGTGTTCGGCGACCCAGCCGGTGACGCCTTCGCCCATCTGCATGCGCAGAGTCCCGAGATCGGCTGCGTGCGGCAACTGGGAGGCGCGCAGCACGATGTCTCCGGTTTCTTTTTCGACCAGGTACACGAGGCAAGCGTCGCACTCGGTAGCCTGAACCGTTAGACCGACAATTTCCCCCAGCATCTCGTCCAGCGACAACTCGGACGCCACGATGTTGCTAATCCGATGCAACAGCCCAAGAGGCGACGATGGGGTCTCCATAACGAATTGCGTTGCCATACCTCAGCCTAGTGCGGGGGTGCGAAAGTGGTCCAATTCAAAATTTGTATCGGACCTATGGCCGGCAAGCGTTTGAAGTTACAGAAAAGTTACGGAATTGTGTTGATTCGACAGGGATTTCCGTCGGGGAGCCGCTTCGGGGGATGTCGAAATTTATGGCGTCACTCTGGCACGCCGACTGCATCATCAACCGCAGAGGACGTTGAGCATGAGGCAACGATTCCAGCAGGCAGGGTTGGCGGTGGTGCTGATGATAGCGCCGGCGGTGGCGGCGGGGGCCGCGGAGTTAACCGCCGAGACAAGAAAAGCCTGGGATTGCTATCTGCAGACGGTTCAGGACCGTGTGAAAGACCGCGTCGAGGGCCAGCGCCCGTTCTTGTGGCTGGACGAAGACGCGACACGGCGGCAAAGGGCACGGCAGGGCGAAATCCTGGTGTGGCATCCCGGAGCGGAGGGCACGCAGGAGATTCCGAACGGTTTGATTCACGACTGGGCGGGCGACCTGTTCATTCCCGGCGCGACGATACAGGATCTGTTCAGCGTGTTACACAACTACGGGCGTTACGGGGACTATTACCGGCCGGTGGTGCAGCAGGCGAAGTATCTGGGCCGCGACGAGGAGAACGAGCGCTACCAGATGGTATGGCTGAAGAAAGCCCTTTTCGTTACGGCTGCGGTCGAAGGGGAATACGAGACAACGTACGTCCCGCTGGACGAGAAGCGCTGGTACAGCGTTTCCAACTCCACCCGGATGCGTGAGATTCGGAACTACGGGCGTGCCGGCGAGCAGAAACTGGCGCCGGACACGGGGTCGGGATTTCTGTGGCGGATGTACAGCGCTTCGCGCTTCGAGGAACGGGACGGCGGCGTGTACGTGGAGATCGAGGTGGTGGCGCTGAGCCGGGACATTCCACCCGGGCTGCGGTGGTTGGTAACTCCGTACGTGGCGAAGCTTTCGCGGGACTCGGTGATTGCGACGCTCGACCAGACACGGGACGCGGTGCTGCAGACGACGGTAGCCCCTACGGGTCCGGGAATGGCTGCGGGACGCTAAGCCGCGAAGCGCCGGCGTAGAGCCGGTAGAACCCCCAACTTAGGCGAGGCATATAATAGGCCCTATGTCTCGCACTTTGCTCGTTTGCGCCGCAATTTTTCTTGGCGCGGGAATTGTTCTTGCCCAAGACCAACCGGACTTACAAGTTGTAAACCGGATCCGCACCGAGGAGTTCAAACACTCGCAGGTGATGGACATCCTGGAGAACCTGACCGACCGGTACGGGCCGCGGCTGACGGCGTCGCCGGAGTTTCTGGAGGCGATGGGTTGGGCGGAAAACCGGCTGAAGGAATACGGCCTGGAGAACGTACACCGGGAGAAGTGGCCGTTCGGGCGGAGCTGGTCCTTAAAACAATTTTCGGTGGAAATGGTTGAACCGCGGTATGCGTCGCTGACGGCGGCGCCGCTGGCGTGGAGCAGCAGCACGAATGGACCGGTGACGGGGGACGTGGTGCTGGCGCCGCTCGGGCGGGGGCGGATGCGGATGAACCTGAAGGCGAACGAGGAAGCGATCCAGAAGTACGAGCAGCAGTGGAAGGGCAAGCTGCGCGGCAAGATCGTACTGGTTACCAGCCTGACCGAGCCGAAGCCCTGGACGAGCGCGCCGTTTACGCGCTACGACGAAAAGCAGCTCGCCGAAATCGGCATCGCGCCGGAACCGGTGGCGCCGGTGAAGGTGGACCCGGCGCACATCGAGATTCCCGAGGATCCGCAGCAAGCGCGGGCGTACATGATGAATATGCCGCCGGCGGTGCTGGACGAACTGTTCGACAAGATTCAGGACCAGCGGGCGAAGTTCTCCACGTTTCTGAAGGACGAAGGGGCGGCGGGCGTGATTCAGGCGGACGCACGGGCGCACGCGGGGATGGTGTTCGCCGAGGCCGCGGGATCGTACAAGAGCAAGTACCCGCTGGCGCCGCCGACATTCGTCGTCACAGCCGAGCAGTACGACCGGATGGTGCGGTTGATCGAGAACAAGGTGCCGGTGAAGGTGCGGGTGAACTTGAAGGAAGAGTCCTCGGCCGGCGATGTCGATTCCTACAATCTTGTGGGCGAGATTCCGGGCGGCGACAAGCGGGACGAACTGGTGATGGTCGGGGCGCACTTCGACTCCTGGCACAGCGGGACGGGGGCGACGGACAACGGCGCGGGCAGCGCGGCGATGATGGAGGCGATGCGGATTCTGAAGGCGCTCAATCTCAAGATGGACCGGACGGTGCGCATCGCGTTGTGGAGCGGTGAGGAGCAGGGTTTGCTGGGATCGCAGGCATACGTGAAGGAGCATTTCGGCGACCCGAAGACCATGAAGATCACCGCCGAGCAGGCCAAGCTTGCCGGTTATTTCAACCTCGACAACGGGACGGGGAAGATTCGCGGCGTGTACCTGCAGGGCAACGACGCGATGCGGCCGGTATTCGCGGCGTGGCTGGCGCCGTTCCGGGATCTGGGCGTGAGCGAGATCACGATCCGGAACACGGGCGGGACGGATCATCTGTCGTTCGACGCGGTGGGGCTGCCGGGGTTCCAGTTCATCCAGGATCCGATGGATTACGGGACGATCACGCATCACTCGGACATGGACACTTACGATCACATCCAGGCAGGCGATATGATGCAAGCGGCGGCGGTGATCGCGTCGGTGGTCTACGACGCGGCGACGCGGCCGGCGATGCTGCCGCGCAAGGAGTTGCCGAAGCCGCTGCCGGAACTACCGAAGACGGAACGCGAGTCGAGCGGTGCGGGCTCGCGGACGTCGGGAAACTGAACGCTTAAGGGAGCGAGAGACTTTCACATGAGAGTTGGCGTATTTACGGCCCTGATGGGCCAGATGCCGCTGGACCAGGTCCTGGCGAAGTTGAAGGCGATCGGCATTAACACGGTGGAGTTAGGCACTGGGAACTATCCGGGGGATCCGCATCTGCCGCTGGCGCTGCTCGACCGCACGAAGGAGTTGAAGGAGTTCAAGGCGAAGCTGGAGGACGAAGGATTTTCGATCAGCGCGCTGAGCTGCCACGGCAACGCGTTGCATCCGGATCCGGCGATCGGGAAGGCGCATGCGGAGGTGTCGAAGAAGACCGTGCGGCTGGCGGAGAAACTGGGCGTGCCGGTGGTGATCGATTTCTCGGGCTGCCCGGGGGACAGCGACAAGGCGAAGTATCCGAATTGGGTGACGTGCCCGTGGCCCCCGGACTTTCTGGACCTGCTTGAGTGGCAGTGGTCGAAGAAAGTGATTCCCTACTGGACCAAGCACGCGAAATTCGCCGCCGATCACGGCGTGAAGATCGCGATCGAGATGCATCCGGGGTTTGTGGCCTACAGTCCGGAGACGATGCTGCGGCTGCGGAAGGAGGCGGGACCGAACGTCGGTGTGAACTACGACCCGAGCCATATGTTCTGGCAGGGGATCGACCCGATCGCGGCGATTCGCGTGTTAGGCGACTCGATTTTCCACGTACACGCCAAGGACACGCAGATCTACGCGACGAACCTGCCGAAGACCGGCGTGCTGGACACGAAGAAGTACACCGAGGAGCGGGAGCGTGGGTGGATCTTCCGGACGGTCGGTTACGGCCATGCTTTCGGGTGGTGGAAGGAGTTCATCTCCACGCTGCGGATGTACGGCTACGACTACGTGTTGTCGATCGAACATGAGGATTCGCTGATGTCGGCCGAGGAAGGGTTGCAGAAGGCCGCGGCGTTTCTGAACTCGATCGTGATTCGCGAGCCTGCCGGCGCGGCCTGGTGGGTATAGCGGGATCGAGTACCAGGCGAGGCGAACCCGTGGTGCGGGTCTATGCGTGACGGGCGAGACGGTCGAGCGTGAGCGGGTCGGGTTCGCCGCCGAAGTACTTGTCCAGGGCATCGACGAAGACGGGGTTCTCCGGACTTACTTCGGCGAACAGGGTCATCGAGGAGCGGAATTTCAGCTCGTCGGGGTAGCCGAAGATGTCGCTCGCCGATTTCCCTTCGATTTCGTTGACCAGGATCGTACACTCGACGAGGCGCGGGCCGAGGATGGGGTGCTGTAAGTAAGCCTTTGCCTCGCCGCGGCCCGAGATGGCGTACTTTTGGGCTGTGGGGCTGTGGCCGAGGCCCTGGATCTGCGGGAAGATGAACCACATCCAGTGGCTGGTTTTGCAGCCGGCGCGGAGTTCGCGGCGGACCGCATCGTAGACTTGCGCCTGCGCATCGACGAAGCGCTGGAGGTGGAAGGCGTCCGGCATGGAGGCACTTCGATTATCGCGCGGCGATGGCGTGGACCGCGAGCAGAATGAGGATGCCGGCGCAACCCATGATGACTTTCATCGCGGTCCAGCTTCGCAGGGTTTCGGGCACGGTGAGGCCGAGATATTCCTTGACGATCCAGAATCCGGCGTCGTTGACGTGGCTGATGGACGTACCTCCGACGCAAACGGCAAGAACGATGATTTCCTGGCTATAGCCGTCGACGTGACCGAGGATGGGGGCGAGGATGCCCGCGGCGGTGACGATGGCGACGGTGGCCGAGCCTTGGGCGGCGCGAAGCAGGGCGGAGGTCAGGAAGGCGACGAGGAGCGGGGAAATGGGGGCGGAGGCGAGAAGCGTGCCGGCGTATTTGCCGACGCCGCAATCGACGATAACCTGCTTCAGGCCGCCGCCGGCGCCGATGATGAGCAGGAGCGACGCCATGGGGCCGAGCGAGCCGGTGGCGAGTTTGGTGATTTGGCTGGTGGAAAGGCCGCGGCGCCAGCCGAGGAAGTACATACAGGCGAATGTGCCAAGCAAGAGGGCCGAGAAGGGGTGGCCGAGGAACTGCCAGATGGCGGCGCCGGGAAGATGGAAGGTGGTGGCGAAGGTGGCGAAGAAGATCAACACAACGGGGAGGATGAGCATGGCCACAACGACGGCGACGTGGGGCGGCGACTGCTTTTCGGCGGGCGCGGCGGGTGGGGCGACGACACCGGCGGCGGGGTAGCGGCGGGCAACCCAGCCGCCGAAGAAAATGCCGCTGAGGATGGCGAGCGGAATCGAAAGAAGAGCGCCCCAGAGGATGATTTTGCCGGTGTCGGCGCCCAACAGTTGCGCGGCGACCGACGGCGCGGGATGGGGCGGGACGAGGGAGTGGGTAATGGTAAGCGCGGCGGCGAGCGGCAGGCCGTAGAGCAGCACGGGACGGCGGCTATCGCGGGCGAGCGCGAGGGCGATCGGGACGAGGATGATGAATCCGACCTCAAAGAACACAGGCAGGCCGACGAGAAAGGCGGCGGCGAGAACGGCCCAGGCGGCGCGGTCCCGCCCGAGTGCCGCCAGAAGAGACTCCGAGAGCACTTCCCCGCCCCCGGACTGTTCGATGAACTTGCCGATCATGGCGCCGAGGCCGACGACGATGGCGATGAAGCTCAGCGCGTCGCCGAAGCCGTTCTGGAGGGAGTGGAGCACCTTCAACGGCTGCATGCCGGCCGCGAGGCCGAGACCGATGCTCGAGACGAACATGGCCAGAAAAGCGTGCATGCGCGCCCAAAGGATGAGGATGAGGAGAAGCGCGATCGCGGCGGATGTGATGGTGAGCAGGTAGGCGCCGTGGGACACCAGGAGAGTATATCCGGCTTAGGTAGAATCTTGCGGGAAGGAGCATCGATGAAGGGACTGATCCTGCTGATGACGATGGCTGCGTGGGCGGCGCCGGCGCAGACGGTGGTGGGGTTTCGCGACGAATACCTGGAGGAGTTGCGCGGCGCATCGAAGGAACTGACGATGCTGGCCGAGGCGATGCCGGCGGAGAAGTATGGCTGGAGGCCGGGGCCGGGCGTGCGGAGCGTGAGCGAAGTCTACGTACATGTCGCGGCGGGAGACTTCCTGTTGCTGGCGATGGCGGGCAAGCCTCTGCCGAAGGCCTACTATCCGAACGCGGGCGCGCACCCGGCGGCGCAGCAGATGTACAAGCGGGGCTCGGAGTTGGAGCGTGAGGTGACCACGAAGGCGGACGTGGTGGGGATGCTCAAGGAGGCGGTGGCGGCGGCGGAGCGCGAATTCCGGGCGGCGGATGAGGCCGAGTTGAACCGCCCGGCGGAGTTTTTTGGGGAGAAGACCACGATTCGGCGCATCTACCTGCGCATTCTGGCGCACACGAACGAACATCTGGGGCAGTCGATCGCGTATGCGCGGGTAAACGGGGTGGTGCCGCCGTGGTCGATGCCGAAGAAGAAATAGGGCATGAAATCGCGCAATCGCTGGTAAGCAATGGATTTCCAGTAGCCGTGACCGCATCCCTGCTCCGGCAGACGTCTAACATGGCCACACAACTGCAATAGGTGTAATCTGAGCACAGAGAGTGTGGCGTGCTCAGGGTGCGCGCCGGATCCGGCGCGCAGACGTGTTGGGACCGGGAGGTGGAATCATGAGAGGCCTGAAAGCGGCCGCGATCCTGGTTGGGTTGCTGGGGACGGCCGTATGGGCGTTCCAGGAAGCGCCCTTGATCCAGACGGTTGAGCCGGACTCGGCGAAGGCGGGCATTGTCGTGGTGGCCAAGGGAATGAACCTCGACAAGAACAAGGTCTGCGAGCTGTATTTGACCGATGAAAAGAAGGACACGCAGGTCAAGATGACGGAGCAGACTGCGACGGAGTTGAAGTTCACGGTGCCGCAGATGGCGCCGGGGAAGTATCACCTGATGGTGATGACGGCGAACCGGTCACAGATGATCGAGCAGCCGGTCGTCCTGATGGTGGAAGAGGCGAAGGCGGATTAAGAGCCGGCCTGACCTGGATCTGAGATTTTGGAAGGAGTCTCGCAGACCGGCGCGGCGGCAGGAGCCGGGCTGAGAACGAGGCGGGGGAAGTGTGCGGACGATGGTGGGGGGAGCTCGCGTCCCTCGGCACGGTCCACGACAGCGAGGTATCTGAGGATGCGGTGAACGTCGCCGTCTCGTGGGACTTGTGCCTCGAAATTGGCGGTACGGAAGTAAATCCTCGCCCCGCGTTCGGTTAGGCGCCAGCTTAAATAAGCGCAACAGGCCACGGCCCATTCGAACCACGCGGTCTGCTCGCGGCTGACATTCAGGTCGAGGACAAGTTCGAGGGCGGCATCGTCGTCGCGGGCGAACTCGCGAACTTGCAGGTCGCCGGTGTGGGCGGTGGCGCGCCAATCGACGTGGCGTATGCTTTCAAAAGCCTGATACGGACGAATGTGGTGGAAGTCGGCGCCGAGGCCGCGGGTGCGCGCTTCGATGCCTTCGAGGGCGGAGGCGAGGAGAGGCTCGAAGCCGGGCTGCGGATCGAGCGGCGGGTAAACGAGGAACTCGTGCCGCAGGTTGACGGGCATGCGGCGCTCGGCGAATCCGAACGGGAACGAGGTGGAGAACACGAAGCGGCTGCCGTTGTAGACGCCCCGGTGGGGGAACAGCATCTCGACCGGCGCGGAGGTGCGCTTTCCGCTGCTGAGGATCGGGAAATAGAGGGGCGTAGGAAGGCTGCCCTCGCCGGTGGCGACGAGGTGGACGGAAAAGGAAGGCATCCAGTGCTTGGCGTTGATGACGACGGCGCGGCCGAAGACGGGGCGGCCGGAGACGATGGATTGGGGAAGTTCGAGTTCCAGTTCGAGGCCGGCCAGGGTCAAACGGCTGACGAAGCCGGAGACCAGCAGAGTGCCCAACATCGCGGCTACGACGAGGAAGAGCAGGTTGTTGGCGGAAGCGAAGGCGGCAAAGCCGACCAGGGTGCAGGCGAGGGAGAACAGGAGGCCGGCTCGAGTGATTTGCTGGCGGGAGCCGAGTTCAGCCAGATAGGCGAAAACCGCGGAGGCGCTGCTGCGAAGGCGCCGGGCAAGCGAGGGGGAGGCGGGCGGGTTTGTCGGGCGGGAATCCATCTCTGATCCGAGGATGGCACAGGTTCGGCGGCTGGCTGTGAGCGCGCCTTTCCGAACGTTTTACCATCCTTTACCGAATCGAGAACAACGAATTGGCGTGCTGGCGCGTTTGAAGGAGTAGAGAACGAAGCGAACGGGACGCGGGCGGGAGAGCTTGCCGGTCCGGCGCATCCGATGGAAAAGAGAGGATGAGATGTTAAGACATTTTCGACAGATTCCGGTAGTTGGCGCGGCACTGATGCTGAGCGCCGGATTGGTTCTGGCGCAGGGCCCGGGGATGGGCCGGGGCATGATGGGGCCGGGCGGGCCTGGCTTTGGGATGGGTCATGGGCTGAAGTTCCTGACCGCGGCGCTGGACCTGACGAGCGATCAGGTGACGCAGGCGCAGACGATTTTCAGTAATTTGCGGACGCAGAACCGGAGCGTAATGCAGCAGATCCGGACGCAGCACGAGGCGATCGAGAAGGCGATCGAGGCCGGGCAAACGGCAGCGCAGATCACGACGCTGGCGCAGGCCCTGGGTCCGCTGGAGGCGCAGGTGGCGACGAACAACGCCTTGGCGCAGGCGCAGTTCTGGGCGCTATTGACGCCGGCGCAGCAGCAGAAACTGGCTGCGCTGCGGCAGTCGCAGCAGCCGCCGAATCCGCCCTCACCGCCTGCAAACTGAATTAGGTAGAAGATTCCCTCTGACGGGACGCCGCGGGGATGCGGCGTCCCGTTTCTTTTTGTGCGCCGCCAGGGGTCCGATGTGTAGGCTGAGAGTGGGGGTGCGAATCGTTTGGCGTCAACTCAGCCAGGGCAATCGACAGACGCTCGAAGGCGGCCGTCCAAGGAGATGTACATCGCCGCGCTCAGCACGGTTGGGATCGTGGTTTCTCTCGTGCTGCGCTACGCGATGCACCTGCCGCCGCACGTGGCGGCGTGGCCGCTGCTTGTGGTTTTGGTGGTGGGAGGCGTACCGCTGCTCCTCGATCTGACCGCACGCCTACGGCACGGCGAGTTCGGCTCGGACCTGCTCGCCGGATTGTCGATCGTAGCAGCGGCGATCCTCGGCGAGTATCTGGCCGGAGCGATTATCGTGCTGATGCTGAGCGGCGGCGGAGCGCTCGAGGCTTTTGCGACGCACCGGGCGTCGGCGGTGTTGGCGGCCCTGGCGCGAAGAATGCCCAGCAGCGCGCATCGCCGGCAGAACGGACAACTGATCGATATCGGCGTGAACGAGATTCGCATAGGGGACCGCGTTGTCGTATTCCCGCACGAGATCTGCCCGGTGGATGGAATTGTCGAATCGGGACGGGGGACGATGGACGAGTCCTATCTGACCGGCGAGCCGTTTTTGATCGCGAAAGCGCCGGGTTCGACGGTGCTTTCGGGAGGCATTAACGGGGAGCAGGCGCTGACCATCGAAGTAACCACACTGCCGGTGGATTCCCGCTATGCCAAGATCATGACGGTCATGAAGGAGGCCGAGCAGAACCGGCCGCGGCTTCGGCGCATTGCGGACCGGCTTGGCGCCTGGTACACGCTGGTAGGGGTCGGCGTGGGTGTTGCGGGATGGATCATCGGGCACGATCCGAAGCGGTTTCTGGCGGTGCTGGTGATTGCCACGCCCTGCCCGCTTCTTTTGGCGATTCCGGTAGCGATCCTGGGGGCGATTTCGGTGGCGGCGAGCCGGGCGATCATCATCAAGAACCCGGCGATGCTCGAGCGGATTGATAAGTGCCGGACCGTGATCTTCGACAAGACGGGCACGTTGACTTACGGCAAGCCGACGTTGACCGAGGTGCGCTGCGCGCCGGGCGTGAGCCGGGAACAGGTGCTGGCGATGGCGGCGAGCCTGGAGCAGTATTCGAAGCATCCGCTGGCTTCGGGCGTGCTGGATGCGGCGCGGGAAGCGGGCATCGTGCTGAGCGAGGCGTCGGAGGTGAGCGAAAGGCCGGGTGCGGGGCTGGTGGGCCGGATCGGCGGCGTAGAGGTCACAATTACCGGGCGGAAGGCGGTAATGGCGAAAGGGGGAACGGCAGCCGCGGCGCTGCCGGAGGCGATTCCGGGAATGGAGTGCGTAGTGTTGCTCGACGGCGAGTTTGGCGCCGCGTTCCGGTTTCACGACGCGCCGCGGAGCGAGAGCGGCTCCTTCATCCGTCACCTGGCGCCGCGGCATCAGGTGACAAAGGTGATGCTCGTGTCGGGCGACCGGGAAGAGGAAGTGCAATATCTGGCGAACGAGGTGGGCATTCAGGAAGTACGGGCCGGGATGAGCCCGGAGCAAAAGGTGGAAATTGTGCGCGAAGAAGCGGCACGGGGCGCGACGCTGTTTGTGGGAGACGGGATCAACGACGCACCGGCGATGCAGGCGGCGACCGTGGGGGTGGCCTTCGGACAGCAGAGCGAGATCACGGCGGAAGCGGCAGACGCCGTCGTGCTGGAAGCTTCGCTCAGCAAGGTGGATGAGTTAATCCACATCGGACGGCGGATGCGGACGATCGGGCTGCAGAGCGCGGTGGGCGGGATGGCGCTAAGCATTGCCGGCATGGGGTTCGGCGCGGCGGGTCTGCTGCCGCCGGTGGCCGGAGCCATAGCGCAGGAGCTGATTGACCTGGCGGCGGTGTTGAACGCGCTGCGGGTGGCCCTGACGCCGGGCAGCCTGCGCGACCACGCCGCCTAGGCCGCGAACAACGGCGGCGCTACGGCTCGACGATGTTGTTTCGCACCGCGTAGCGAACCAGCTCGCTGATCGAATGCAGGTCCAGCTTGTTCATGATGTTGGTGCGGTGGGTTTCGGCGGTCTTGATGCTGATGTTCAGCGCCGAGGCGACCTCCTTGTTGGTCTTGCCTTCGGCCAGAAGCTGAACGATCTCGCGCTCCCGGGCGGTAAGCCGGTTGCGCGGGGCCTCGGGAGCGGGCTCGCGGGCCGGGCGGGAGAGATAGCTTTGCAGCAACATCTCCGACACGCGGGAGGAAAAGAACGCCTTGCGCTGGCACAGAGCTTCGACGGCGGCGATCAGATCGCGTCCGGCGTCGGATTTGAGCACATAACCGCGCGCGCCGGCGTCGAGCACCTCCCGCACCACCTGTTCGGATTCGTGCATGGTCAGGATGAGGACCTCGGTCTGCGGCAGGGCTTTGAGGATCTGCCTGGTTGCCTCCAGCCCGTTCAGCTCGGGCATGCTGACGTCGATGACGGCGACGTTCGGCATCGTTTGTTTCGCCAACTCCACCGCTTCGCGGCCGGTGACAGCCTCTCCCACAACCTCCCAATCCGGATGCGATTCCAGCATCGAACGCAGCCCGTGCCTGACGATTTCGTGGTCGTCGGCGATCAAAATCTTTGTCTTTGGCGTGTCAGCCATCATTGCTCAACTCCTAGAGGTAACACGGCCATGACCGTGGTCCCATGCGTGCTCGACGCGATTCGAAGTTGTCCTCCGAACTGCCTTGCACGCTCCCTCATTCCCGCTACTCCTACTCCCAGGCTCGCGCCTTCGCCGAGCAGGCGCAAGCGCGTGGGTGGAATCCCATGACCATTATCCGCCACCGTCACCTTGACCTCCTTGGGGTCGCGGACGATGCGGATCTCGGCGCGGGTTGCACCGGAATGCCGGTGGACATTGGTGAGGGATTCCTGCACGATGCGGAACAGGGTGGTTTCCACGTCAGCGGACAGCCGGCCGATGTCATCCATCTTCAGCTCAATCCCAATGCCTGTGCGCTGGGCGAAGCCGCTTGTGTAAGAGCGGAGCGCGGACATGAGGCCGAGTTCGTCGAGCAGCGGCGGATGGAGCAGGTACGATACGGTGCGGATCTCGCGCGAGCACTGCTCGGCAAGTTCGATTCCCTGGTGGATTTTTTCCCGCAGCTTCGGCTCGAATTTCGACGCCGCCTGCTGGATCGGAAACAGGCACATGGAAATGGCCGCGAGGTTCTGAGCCGTGGTGTCGTGAAGTTCGCGCGCGATGCGGCGGCGTTCGTCGTCCTGGAGTTCGAGCAGGCGAGCGGAGAGTTGATGGAGGGCGGTTTCCACTTCCTTGCGTTCGGTGCGGTCGAGCGTGCAGCCGAGGTAGCCCAAAATCTGGCCATCCTCGGAGATGCGGGGCGCGGCGCGGTCCTGCACCCAGCGGTAATCGCCGGAGGCGGTGCGGAGGCGATACTCCGAGTCGTAGGTGTCGCAGCTTCGGATGGCGAGCAGGTAGCGGTCGACGGCCTCGGTGAGGTCGTCGGGGTGAATCCAGCCGCGCCAGCCGTCGCCGGTCTGCTCGCGCAGACTCGATCCGGTGAAGGCGAGCCATCCGCGATTGAAGTAGAACCGGCGGCCGACGGGGTCCGACATCCACAGCAGCACCGGCGCTTCGTCGGCGAGCGCCTGGAAGGTACGCTCGATTTCAACGCGGCCGCGCGCCTCGCGCACCTGGCGGCCCAGGGCATGGATGACCCGAAGTTGGCGCCTCCGAAGGAAGTGAACGAGGGCGACTACCGTTAGACCGGCGACGACGAGCGTCAGTAACTGGCGCAGGTCGGCTTCGGCGTAATGAAGCAGACTGCCGGGAAGGGAAAGGTAGATCGCGGCGAAAACGTCAGCAAGGCCGGCACTGGCAAGCCCGGCACGCCACCCGCCGGTGAGAGCCGAATGCGCAACCGCAATGAGCAGAACGATGCCGGGATCCGGCAGGTTCAGAAGGTAGCAGACGATCATCGCGAGCGAGGTGACCAGCAGCCAGACATTGGCCGACAGGAACTCGCGCTCGGTCGAAGGAAGCAGGGACTCCACCTGGCTGCCACGCCACCGAAACGCAGGCCAACGAGGACGCAAGCGCCCGCCGGAAATTGCGTGTCCTCCTAAAACCGGCTCTGGAATGGCCCTGCCCTCCCTGCTGCTAAACCCCTGTGGAAATCAGAGGATACCATCCCGTGGGGTTGGGATTCTACCGGGGGCGCAGTTGGGGATGAATCGGCGGCGGAGCGAGCCCGGCTAGCGGATTCGGAGGCCCGACCAGGATTCACAAACTACGATGGAATTCGCTGGGTTTCGCGGCAGGTATTTCAGTGTCACGGGGCCTGGCAGACCAGCGGGATCTGCCGGGAGAGAGGCCGAAATACCGGAAATATCCTGTGTGGCCGAGTACTCTACGCCGCGGACGACGTAGGTGTAAAAGATCACCGTGCCATCGATGTCGGTGATGGCCCCGTCGGCGAGGCGTCCTTCGCGGTTGATTAACTCGCGGCGCCGGCGTTCGCGTTCTTCGGGGCTGATGCGCAGTCTTCTGGCGGCGACGAGTGCCGCGGCCGAGGCGACGCACAACAAGCCCGCGGCGGACCAGAGGAAGCGTGCCGGGGGCATGGGTCAGATGCGAAGAACTACCGGGCGGCCGCGGCGAGGGCGCGGGCGTGGTCGCGCAGAAACTGGTCGAGCCCTTTCTGGGTCAGCGGATGTTCGAACAACGCCTCGAGCACTTTGAACGGCATGGTGGCGATCTGCGCGCCGGCCTTGGCCGACTCAACGACGTGCATCGGCGAACGCAGCGAGGCGGCGAGGATGCGAGTGGGGAATCCCGCGCTTGCGTAGAGGCCGGCGATGTCGCGGATGAGACCGATGCCTGAGGAGCCGATGTCGTCGAGGCGCCCCACGAAAGGGCTGACGATGTAGGCGCCGGCTTTGGCGGCGAGCAGCGCCTGCGCCGCCGAGAAGCAGAGGGTGACGTTGGTCCGGATGCCTTCCTTGCTGAGCAGGGAGCAGGCGCGGATCCCGTCGGGGATGAGTGGGAGCTTGACGACCACGTTGCGATGGATGCGGGCGAGCGCACGTCCCTCGCGAACCATGTCGTCCGCGCTGGTGGCGACGACCTCGGCGCTGACGTCGCCGTCGACCAGTTCGCAGATGGCGGCGATGCGGTCCTCGATCGGCACGCCTTCGCGGGCGATCAGCGAGGGATTCGTGGTGACGCCGTCGACGACGCCCCAGGCCGCACCGCGGCGGATTTCATCGAGGTTGGCGGTGTCAAGAAAGAGTTTCATAGTGCGTGATGGAATCTCCCCGGAGCGGCTTATCAGGCGGCCACGACCGGGTTTTCGAGGACGCCGACGCCCTCGATGCGAACGGTGACGCGCGAACCGGGCTGCATCGGTCCGACTCCCGGCGGTGTTCCCGTGGCGATTAAGTCCCCTGGTTCCAGAGTCATAAAGGCCGAAACGAACTCGATTATAGCATCGAGGGGAAAGATCATATCCTGGACGGATCCGTCCTGCTTGAGTTCGCCGTCGAGGAAAGTCTGGACGCGGAGCGAGGGGAAATCGACCTCGTCGCGGCCGGCAAGGTAAGGGCCAACGGCGCAGAAGGTATCAAAGCCCT
>JAKAJI010000304.1 GCA_021813825.1 Acidobacteriota bacterium
AGGAGTTGATCGAACAGGTAGATGTCGATTGCGCCGAACTGCGCCTGAAGTTTGGTCACGGGGAGTCCCTTTGATGATAAGGGATGACCGTGAGGGGCCACACGTCACACGGGCGCGAGGATCTGGACCTCGCCGGGAGCCAGTACGACGGGGAGCGCGGCGGCCGGACCGGTGGATACGGCGCCTCCGGCGTAGAAACGAGCAGCGGGAATTTGCTCGACCGTGCCCGTGCCGGAAGTTCCGCGGTTGCTGAAGGCGACGCGCATCTGGCGCGGTGTGGCGTTGATGTCGCGATCGACGAGGACGAAGCCGGAGAACGGGTCCTTGGTTGAAGTATTGGCGGCGACGAGGACTTCCCGGTCGACCAGGATGCGGGAGAAAGCGACGATACCGCCGGCGCCGTTCGAGTGGCCGAAATCGACGCCGTTGCCCGAGACTTCCCGGAAGTAGAGGCGGCCATAGGAGAGAGCAGGCTCGTCCTGGCGCAGTGCGGCCAGCGCGCGGATGGCGGCGAACTTGGGATGGGTGGAATCGAAAGCGGAAGGCTTGCCCCAGAGCGCCTCGCGCGTGGATTCGTTCGAGTTCAGATCGGGCGAGCCGTCCGCGGCGACGGTTCCGGAGAGGCCCTGTTCGGTGCCGTAGTAGACGCAGGGAATGCCCTGAAGGGAGAACAGAAGCGCGAGAGCGAGCGTTACCTGTTCGGGCGGCGTGGAAGGATGCTGGATCCGCTCGTGCTGGTCGTGATTGTCGAGGAAGCTGACGAAGTAGCGGCCGGCTTCGCCATGGGAACTGAGGCGGCCGAGTTCAGCGTCCTTGCGGGCTTCGAAGACGGCGCGGAGGCTCTCCACCGGGGCGAAGCCCTTGGCAACGGCGGGCAGTTTGTAGAACAGCGGGAAGTCGAGAGCGGCGTCGATCCCGAAGCCTTCGCCGCCGGAGGTGGGGCGTCCGACGAAGCCGGCGATGATCTGCTCGTTGTCGTAAATTTCTCCGAAGGTGAAAAAGTTCTTCTTGCCGGCGCTGAGACCGAATTCGCGCATGGCGTTGCCGAAGTTGCGGACGGCGTCGGGGAAGACGTATTTCACAGTATCGATGCGGTAGCCGTCGATGTCATAGCGCGCGATCAGGTATTGGTAGGCGCGGATGAGGATGGACATGACCGGCGCGATGCCGTAACGGGCGCGGAGGGCTTCCTGTCCGGGGACGGTGGAGTCGTATTCGGCGACGAGTTGGCGCATGTCGCCGAAGTCGCCGCGGACGAAGCCGGAGGCGTCCGGGGCGTCAGTGAGTTTGGAGCCGCGGCGGCGGAAGAAGACGGGGTTCTGGAGGTCGGCGGGCCAGACAGCGTCGTCGGCGGAGAGCGAGGCGGGAGCGGGCAGTTGATCGCGCCAGTCCGCGCGGGGAACGCCGAGGCCGTTGAGCCACTCAATGGGAGGTTCGCTGCCGAGCGGAGCGTCCATGACGCCGGGGTCGGAAAACATGGAGACAACACCGCCGTTGCGAACGTAGTCGAAAACGCGTCCGGCGTGATTGAGCACAATGTCTACGATGATGTAGAGGCCGCGGGCGTGGGCTTCGTCGATCAGTTCGGCGAGTTCGCGCTCGGCGGTGGCGCGCGTGCCGTCACTCGCAAAACGCTCGTCGACGTTCAGGAAATCTTGCGCCTCGTAGCCGTGGTAGTTGTAGTTGAAATCCGGGCGGGAGTTTTTCAGAACCGGGGAAAGCCAGACGGCTTTGACACCGAGGTCCGCGAGATAGGGGAGTTGGGACTGGACGCCGCGGAAGGTGCCACCGTGGCGGTGGGAGAACGCCTGATTCCAGGCTGGGCCGCGCGGAGAAGCGGAGGGATTGGCGAAACGATCGAGCATGAGGAAGTAGATCCAGCAGTCGCGCCAGTCGCCCGGCGAGGGGAACGGGTAGGGAATTTGAACCTGTGTGCCGTTGACGGCGACCAGTTTCGTCTTGCCTTCGGATGCGGCCGCCTGGGCGGCCTGGATAGTCTGGAGCAGGTCCGGACTGGTGATCGTGGCCGGCATGGTGAACCCTCCTTGCCCGACAACGTCCTACGAGGACGAGCGTAGCAAAAAGGGGACCAGAGTCAGACGGCGGGTTTTTCGAGCGTGCCGGCGCTGGGGATACGCGGGGAGCGGACGGAGAAGTATTCGATGAGGCGTTTGCGGTGCTCGGCCGGAGCTTTGTTATTCCGCTCCGCGAGGTGGTTGGCGAGCACGCGGAGGCCTTTTCCGAGTTCGGTCTCCACGGAGACGACGGTGGCGTCGTGGAGCGCTTTCTGGACAGCCACGTAGTCGTTGGCGAGACTGGCGAAGATGGGTTTGCCGAGGATGCGCTCCAGTTCGGCGGCGCTCAGGACGAGGCGGCGCGGTGTGCGGTTCAGGATGATTTGCGTGCGCGCGGCCAACTGGACGGGTTCGAGGTACTTCAGCTTTTCGCGGGCCATGTGCAGCGAAGGGGCTTCGGGTGTAGAGACGATAAAGATCCGGTTGGCTTCGGCGAGAAGTTCCATTTCGAGGGCTTCGAGTCGCCCGGAAAGATCCAGGCAGATCGTGCGGTAATTCCGGCGGGCGAACTCGATGAACGAGTGCACCTGGAAGGCCTCGTAGATCAGGCCGGGACGGATCCCACCCGAAGGCAGAACATCGAAGGAGCCGACGCGGGAAATGAGGTGCGCCCAAAGCTGCTCGTCGAGTTGCGTCGCGCGGTCCAGCGCTTCCTTTGCGTCACCGGAGGCGTTGACCTTGAGAAGGAAGCGGATGAGACCGCCAGTGGTGTCGAGGTCGGCGAGAAGGACGGAGCCGGGGTCATCTTTCGCGATCGCCGCGGCGATATTGACGGCTATGGTAGTTGACCCGACGCCTCCCTTCGCCGGTAGAAAGGCGAAGACCTTCCCGGTGGCCGGGGGCAGGCTGGCGGGCCGGGATTCGAGGCTCTCACTCAGGCGCAGAAGCGATTCTTCGAGCGCGGCGACCTGGAAGGGGGCGGCGGCGAATTCGCGGATGCCGGCGCGCATACACTGCAGCAGGACGTCCGGTTCCGTGTTCTTTCCGAGGCCGACGATCTGAGTGCCAGGAGCCGAACGTTCGACTTCAGCGGCCACAGCCAGCGCTTCACGCAATCCCTCCACGCTGAGGAATACGATCTTCGGGGCGTGAGCGCGAAGGATTCGAACCAGATCCAACTGCTCGGGATAGTAATCCAACTCGCGGGCGACTTCGACCAGCGGCGTGCGAGCCAGTTCGTCGCGGCATTGCCGGCGGAGGTTGGAATCCGGGCAGATGAGAATGGATCGGAACATAGGCGAATCTCCTAGCCGTATATCGGACGCGAGGCAAATTCCTTTAGCCTCGACGGAGATTCGCCTGGGAGAATCTTAGAGCGTCGAGGTGCAGTTCGGGCACCGCGTCGCGGCGATCGGGATCGGGCTGCAGCAGAAGGGGCAGTCCTTGGTTTTCGCCGGTTCTGGTGCGGGCGCCGGTTTTGGCAGAATCTTGTTGGCGGCCTTCATGACCAGAAACACCGAAAAGGCAATGATCAGAAAGTTGATAATCTCGTTGAGGAACGTCCCGTAATTCAGTGTTACAGCGCCCTTTATTGCCTTGGCTTGGGCCAGGGTTTCGCCCGCAGGGACGTCCCCCTTAAGGACCAGGTAGAGGTTGCTGAAGTCCACGCCGCTCAGCAGCAGGCCGATCGGCGGCATCAGGATGTCTTTGACGAAGGAGTTGACGATGGCCCCAAAGGCCGCGCCGATGACGATGCCGATGGCGAGATCCAGAACGCTGCCGCGCGCGATGAACGCCTTAAATTCTTTCCACATGCGATGTTAGGTCCCTTCCGATTGGTGTGGACTTCCGGAGACAGCGTAAACAATTAAAGCAGGATGGGCGGCGGAAGTAAATATGGTAGAGGTGTCAGGCAGGCGGGAGCGGGTGCGTGGGGATCTGGGCCAAACCGGCCGAGAGAAGGGTGGTGGCGAGTTGGACGAACTCGGTGTCGGAGGCGGTTTCCGGGATCGAGCCTTGTTCGCGAAGCGTGCGGAAAACCTCGCGCGCCGGGCGGCGGCCGTCGAGGAGCCGCAGGGTTTGGTCGAGCCAGGGGGGACAGGCCATTTCTGCCGGGACAGGATGGTGCGTGGTGAGTTTGGCGGTGACCGGGGTCCACTGGCCGGCCTGGAAGGAGTGATTGACCAACAGGCGGACGTGCGGGCTGACGGTGAGCGCCTGGTCGAGCAAGTCCTTGTCGAAGCCGGGTTCACGTCTTAGGGCCTCCCAGCGGACGATCCATTCGAGGACCGGGCCGGTGGGGTTGGCGAGTTCTCGGCGCTGGGTGAAGACGGCGCGGCCCGAACTGCGGCGTTGGACGACGACCGTGGCATAGACGAAGGTTTCCACGCCGGCTGCCTGGGCAGCGAGAAGGCCGGCCCGGAGATCTTCCGCTCCTGTTGAAGCGAGCAGTTCTGTGGGGGTGAATCGGCGCCGGAGGGCGAGGAAGATATCCAGATCGTTGCCGGCCGGGCCGAGCAAGGCGCGGAGACGCTGCTCGACCGGCGTGGGTCCGGATTCAGCGAAGGTGGCGGTGAGGTAGCACTGGCCGCCGGGCGCGAGGGCGGAGGGCAGACCCTGAATGATGCGCCGCGTGACGCGTTCACCGTCGGGACCGGCGTCGCGATAGACGTAGGAATCCTCGGCGGCGGGAACAAACGGGGGATGGGCGGCGATGCGATCGAACTGCAGGCCGGTGACCGGGTCGTAAAGATCGCCGGCGGCGGCCTGGAAATGTTCAATGCCGTTGAGCAAGGCGTTCCAGCGCGAGTATTCGACGGCGCGGGGCGCGATGTCGCAGGCCCAAACCGAGCGGGCGTGGCCGGCCGCCAGCAGCCCCGCGACACCGGCGCCGGCGCAGAGATCGAGAAAGCGGTCGCAGGGGGAGGCGGGCAGGGAATCGAGGAACCGGTAGGCGTCCGGCGTGATGGCGAGGAAAACGGCGTCGGGGCAAGGGAGGCGGCCGCGGCCGGTTTCGGGTTCCCAGTCGCGATCGCTGGCGACGTAGACGCCGCGCACGGGGTAGAGCATGGCGGTGGCCAGAACGTGGCCGGGTTCGGCCGGATGCGGGCGGAGCAGGCCGAATTCTTCGAGAAGCGATAAGAACGCCGGGCCGAGACGGCGGCTGACGAGGTCCGCGGGGGCGGATTCGCGGTCGAGCAGGAGGTGGGTGAGGACGCTCGAGGCGGAGCCGAGGGGTTCGGGATCTCGCCCTTCGCCGACGGCGCGGAGTTCGGACAGGCGCGCGATTCCGAGACGGGAGCAGAGGGCGGGTTCGGTGTAGCCGGCCAACTGCAGGGCGTCGCGAAGGGCTTCAAAGCGAGCGGGGTCCTGGAAGCGCAGTGGGAAGGACGGCACGGACATAGTGTGGCATGAAGGCGGGGCCGGAGAAGCCGGAGGGGCGTAATAAAATGGGCGGGTTGATGGAGCAGGCAACCGTGTATGTGCTGGCGGTGGTGTTCGTGGCATCGCTCATCCGGTCGGCGTTCGGCTTCGGCGAGGCACTGTTCGCGGTGCCGCTTCTGGCGCTGCGTCTGCCGCTCGGGATTGCGGCGCCCGTGGCGGTGCTGCTTTCTATCACGATCGCCGGGTTTGTGGTGGCGCAGGACTGGCGGAAGATTCACGTGCGTAGCATGGGTTGGCTGATGTTTGCGACGCTGTTCGGCATTCCGCTGGGCCTCGAGCTGCTAGCCAGCAGTCATCAGAAGGCGGCGCGCGTGGTGCTGGGTCTTCTGATTATGGCTTTCGCGGCGTACGCGCTGTTGGGGCGGAAGCCGCCGGAGTTGCGGCGCGACCATCGGGGTTGGCTGATCGGATGCGGGCTCGCGGCGGGCGTGCTGGGCGGGGCGTATGGGATGAACGGTCCGCCGCTGGTGATTTATGGGGCGATGCGGCGGTGGACGGCGCAGCATTTCCGGGCGACGCTGCAGGGTTATTTTTTGCCGGCGAGCCTGTTGGGGATGGTGGGGTATTGGGCGAAGGGGCTGTGGGTGCCCGCGGTGACGCACTATTACCTGATCTCGCTGCCGGCGGCGGTGCCGGCGATTCTGCTGGGACGGGTGCTGAATCACCGCATGGACGGCGTGGGGTTTCTGCGCTACGTGTACG
>JAKAJI010000021.1 GCA_021813825.1 Acidobacteriota bacterium
GGAGGACATCGCGGGTTGGCCGGATCAGCGACTTTGGGAAGAACTGACGGCGCGGCTGTCCACCGTTGATGGGTGGCGGCCGAACCGCGGCACGGTGACGCACAAGGGCATCACGGGAATGCGCAGTTCGGTGGTGGAACCGATGCGGCACGGGCGGCTGTTTCTGGCGGGCGACGCGGCGCATATCGTGCCGCCGACGGGCGCGAAGGGATTGAACCTGGCGGTGGCCGATGTGTGGGTGCTGGCGGGTGCTTTGGATGCCTATTACCGGACAGGAAGGCAGGATCTGCTCGATAGTTATTCGGATCGGTGTTTGCGGCGCGTGTGGCGGGCGCAAAGGTTTTCCTGGTGGATGACGACGATGCTGCATCGGGCGCCGGATGGGAATGCGTTCGATTACCGGAGGCAGTTGGCAGAGTTAGAATACGTGACCAGTTCGCGGGCGGCGATGACGGCCCTGGCGGAGAACTATGTGGGTTTGCCGTTGGAGTGATTCCAAGGAGGAGGAAGTGATGCGGGTGGTGGCGATGCTAGTGGTTGGGGCGGTGGCGGCCGCCGCGCAGGCGCCGGTGCGGCCTTGCGAGAGCCTGACGTCAGTGGCGATTGCGGATACGAGGATTGAGTCGGCGGCTGTTGAGGCGGCGAGCAGCGCGGCGCCCGCGTTTTGCCGGGTGACGGCGGTGTTGACGCATCCCCCGAGCGGGGATCGGGTGCGGATTTTTGTGGGGCTGCCTTTGAAAGAATGGAACGGGCGGTTCGAGGGCGTGGGCGGCGGAGGATTTCTGGGCGGGAGTCCGACGGGCGTGGTACGGCCGGTGGCCGAGAATTACGCGGCGGGGGCGACCGATACGGGCCACGAAGGCGGACGGGGGAGTTTCGCGCTGGATCGGAACGGCCGGCTTGACTGGATGCTGATCCGCGACAACGCGTATCTGGGCATTCACGATATGACCGTTGTGGCGAAGGCGCTGGTGAATGCGTTCTATGGGACGCCGCCGCAGCACTCCTATTTCAACGGGTGTTCGACCGGAGGGCGGCAGGGGCTGAGCGAAGCGCAGCGGTATCCGGCGGACTATGACGGGATTTTGTCCGGGGCTCCGGCGATTAACTGGACGAAGTTACACGGGGAGCAGATGTGGGGTAACCTGACGATGCTTACCGCTCATGACTTTCTACCCCGGTGTAAGTTCGAGGCGGCGCAGGCGGCTGCTGTGAAGGCTTGCGATGCCGACGACGGAGTAACTGACGGGGTGATTGAGGATCCGCTCCGTTGCAAGTACGATCCGGGGGAGCTTGTGGGCAGTTCGTCTCCGGGTTGTCCGGCGTTTACGGAAACGGATGCGGAGGTGATTCGTAAGATCTGGCAGGGGCCGAGGCGGAGGAACGGGGCGTTTTTATGGTACGGGCTAACGCGCGGAGCGGATTTTATGGGCGTGAGCGGAACGGCAGGCGATCCGCCAGACGGGCATCCGTTTCCGATCACGCTCGATTCGTGGCGGTACTTTCTGAACGAGAATCCGCAGTGGGACTGGAAGACGCTGACGCCAGAGTCGTACGAGCAGTATTGGGATCAATCCGTGGAGGAGTTCAGCGCGGTACTAGCGACGGATGATCCGGACTTGACGGCGTTTCGGGAGCGCGGCGGGAAGATCCTGTTGTGGCATGGGTTCTCGGACCAACTGATTTACCCTGAGGGCACGATTGATTACTATCAACGTGTCGAGAAACGGATGGGCGGGGGAGAGAAGACGCGGGAGTTCGCGCGGCTGTTTCTGGCTCCGGGCGTGGCACATTGCGGCGGAGGGACGGGTCCACAACCGACGGGGCAGTTTGACGCGCTGGTGAAGTGGGTAGAAGCGGGTGTGGCGCCGGAGAAGATTCTGGCGGTGAGGAGGGCAAAAGGCGGCCCGGTGACGCGGAGCCGTCCGCTGTGCGTGTATCCGCTGGAGGCGCGATATACGGGCAAGGGCAGCACGGACGATGCGGCGAATTTCGTCTGCGAGGCTGCCCCGGCGGAGCGGTGATTTGGGTGAGTTAGTTGACCGCGTCGAATTCGACTACTGTGCTATCGTAATCGCCCGTCAGACGAAGGTCGATCCCATGGTTCATGAGATATGAGCCAGAGTAAGTCTTTTGGGCGTGCATCAGCTTGTCGTCGATGGTCGTGACACGATAGATCGTGTCCTGGCCGAGGCCGCGCAATCGCACGGTCGGGGCCGGACGGAGGTACTGCTGCGAGTGCAGGAACGCGAACGCAACGGCTTGTTTGCCGTCGCGCGAAACATACTGGTTCGCAGTAAATTCGCCCGTTCGCGGCGAGTAGAGCCGGTAAAGGCGTCCCAGTTGCACAGTCTCGCGAATCGTCTTGTAATACGCGATCATTTTCGTTGCCAGCGCGAAATCCTGGTCAGACCACTTGTTCAGGTTCGACCCGACGGCCAGCGCTCCCTGCATGGCGACCAGGAAGCGGTACTTCAGCGGAGTTGACCGGCCGTTCATGTTCGGCACGTCGGTCACCCAGGCCATCATTACTTTCGGTGTGTAGAAATAAGTGAAGCCTTCCTGGATGCGGAGCCGGTCGAAGGCCTCGGTATTGTCGGACGGCCAGACCTCATCGGTGCGGCGCAAGACCTCGAGGTCGACCCTTCCGCCTCCCCCCGAGCAGGATTCAATTTCCAGCCCCGGATGCTTTTGGCGGAGGCGATCCATGATCTCGTACACATTTCGAACATACTTCACCCAGATCTCTTTCTGACCGGCTGGAGGGACATCCGGCCATCCGGGTTCGCTGAAGTGCCGGTTCATGTCCCACTTGACGAACTTGATGTTGTTCTCCGAGAGGACTGTATCCACCGCGTGGAACACATACTCCTTGACGTCGTCGCGCGCCATATTGAGAACCAATTGATTCCGTTCTTCACTCCGTGGCCGGCCGGGGAAGTTCATCACCCAGTCAGGATGTTTGCGGTAGAGATCGCTATCCGGATTCACCATCTCCGGCTCGAACCAGAGTCCGAAGTCCATACCATCCGCATTCACGGTGCGAATCAGCCCGGCAAGTCCATGGGGAAACTTCTTCAGATTTACAACCCAATCGCCCAACCCGGCGTGATCGGTGTTGCGGGCGCCGAACCATCCATCGTCCATGACGAAGCGTTCGATCCCGATTTTTGCCGCCTTGGCGGCCAACACGGATTGTCCCGCTTCGTTCACGTTGAACTCGGTGGCTTCCCACGAGTTGTAGAGCACGGGGCGCACCTTGGGATGAGCGTGATCGGGCAGTATTTCCGAGATTTCGAACTGATGTAGTTGGCTCGAGGCTCCGCCGAAGCCCTCGCTGGTAAACCCGCCATAGTAGGCCGGCGTTTCGAGGCTCTCGCCGGGCTTCAGGGGATAACTGAAATCGAAGTCATTGAACCCGCCCACGACTCGCACCTGCTGGGCCGGCGTCTCCTCCACGACGAGCTTCCAGTTTCCGCTCCAGGCAATTTCGCCGAACCACACGCGGCCTGTTTCTTCGGTAGCCTGCCCATTCTCGTCGAGTGCGAACCACGGGTAAAGCTGGTGACTGGTGTTCCCTCGCCGGCTCTCAAGCACGACTTTCCCCTGATGTACAGGCTCCTGGACCAGTTGGTCTTCGGTCGCCCAAGCTCCGGATGCATAGGTCAGCCGATAGTTTTCGTTTCGTGGCAGGTACCAAACGCCCGACTGCGCGCTTTCCAATGTAACCACCTGCCTGGTTCCGTTCTCGATTCGAGCAAATTTGCGGAGGATGTCTTCTTGTGGATAGGCCCGGTAGAGCAGCGTAACGACGATGTTGTCGTGGATGTCCTTCGCTCGAAGCTGCAGATTCGTGCCGTCAATTTTGTAATCCAGGTAGTGCAGCACGAGGTCGCGGTCACCGTCGGCGCGCGTGAGTTTCAAGCATGGCTCGGCGTAGAAGACTCCTCCCCAACCCGGATATTCGCCGTTTGTGTTGGTTTCGCTCGAATCGAAAGAAGCGCGCCCGGGACTGGAGTGCGGCGTACCCAGATCTTCCGGACGCGTCAGTTTGGCGCCCCAGTACAGTTCCTGCAACTCTCCCCGCTCGTTCACGCCGACGGCGTACGTCGTGTTATCGGTGTCGATCACCCAGGTTTTTTGCGACGCCAGATAGCGAATTCCACTGGCGGCCATGAGGGGAGTGGCGGTGCAGGCAAGCAAGCAGAGAAGAGAGGCGGGCAACGCGAATCGCATATCGGATAGCAAGTTCCTCACAGCCGAGTATATCGGCGATTAGAGTTCGGCGGCACGCACGCGCTTCTGGGGGAACAATGCTGCGCCGAACGGGGAAAAGGGTTTGATTGGAATCAAAGGCGCACACCAGTCCCGCAAAGATGCGCCAAATGCCACAGCAACACGTATCGGCAGCGCGATTACCGACGGCGGCGGGTTGAACGCGGCAGAATTTACAAGGTGCGTCGTCAGGTCGATATCGGTCCGGCGGCGATGTGGACTGCTCCGAGACTTGAGCCTGGTCGGGAACGGTGCCCGGGGCTACCGGACGGCTTCACAAGCAAGAATCGGCGCAGCCTCGACGTTATTTGAGCCCAGTGAAACCGTTGTGAGCATCGAGGCAGGCACCCGGCACTTTACTCGCTGCGAGCGCAGGTGCACCAAATCTGCGAGGGCGGCATGAAAATTGCTCGAAAAGCGTTGTGTGCAGCCTAGGGAGCACTACAGCCCTGGCAGCGGTGGCCTCCTGGTGAGCCCGATGCGTACTTTTTTTGATCGCTGTTCCGGCGAAACGGCCGGTGGTTCGGTGATCAGCGGTGAGCGGCGCCGGTCGTTGCGAGCCCTAAAAATGATATGAATGGAAGGAGAGGAGAATAAAATGAGAGTATTCGCAATTTTTCTTGCCTTATGCGGACTTGGGTTTGCCGGTGCGCCGGAAGGGAAGCCCGTCTTCCAAGCCCGATGCCAGCCCTGTCACGGCGCCAACGGTGAAGGGAAAGAAGCCATCGCGAAGATGTTCAAGGTGGAGATGCATCCACTGGCCTCCAAGGAGGTTCAGGCGAAGTCCGACGCGGAGTTGAAGAAGATCATCACCGCCGGAACTGGAAAGATGAAGCCAGTCACCGGACTGTCGGGGAAGCAGGTCGACGACGTCGTTGCGTTCGTGCGGACACTCAAATAATAGCCACGCCCTGCCATTAGCGTAGTGTGTTGTTGGACCGGAACAGCGCCGCTTTTCCGGTCCAACGGACCGTGAGGCCGTTTGCGTGAGCGCGATCAGCCGATTCGCCTGTTTGAAGCCGCCTCCGAAGTCCGCGATCGCATCTCGCTGAGTGTCTTGCCAGCCCCCGCCAGGTCGGACTGGCGGGATAACGCCTCGTTGGCACGGTAGTCGCCCCGCCCCATTACGTACGGAAACGCGGAATTAAGCTGACAGGACCGCAAGGGCCACTAGCGGCTTAACTCTCTACTCTGAACCACGATCACCACTCGCCTCGAGGCAGTCGCCTTCGCGCGTCAGTCCATTTCGGTCCCGTCCGAGGGTACGCGAGTGTCCACCGTCATGTCGCGCTGGGGCCGACGCTCCACCCTCGTCGATTTTCCAGATCCCTTGCCACTTCCTGGTGGACGATGCGCAGGGTTGAACGAGGGAATGCGGGCGGTACTCGGCCGACCCTCCCGAAGGCTTTTGCACGGTTACAGTAGCGTGGCGGACTCAGGTTCCCTAGGTGTACTATTGTACTCTCGTTGACTTCCGGCTCCCCAAAATGGACCCAGGACGGCGATAATTAAGGCGCCCGTCATGACGAATCCCCTGCCGGGGCCTCTGACATCCAGTACCCTTGGTACAGATAGAATGGTCATCTACTGACTGCCGGCACTGTTACACCGTAGTCGCCGCTTGTCTTCTAACTACTTGAGTGGCGCGATGTTGGTGCGCAAGCGAGTTACCTGCGAATTTATTCACTACATTGACATAGGTTACGAGTACTGGTACGGTGACCAGGACGTGCCGAAAAGTCATCAGGCATTTTCGAGATCAGAAGTACGGCACGTCGAGGAGAAACAGAATTGCTTGTAAACAGCCCACACCACCGTTCGTGGAAAACCATCGCGAAGTTTCTCGCGATTGGTCCTTTAGCTCTTGCGACGCTGCCGGCGGTTGCTCAGACCGGTCCCACGGTCTGGGTGGTCCCAAGCCTTACCCGCGTGGGACAAACGGATGCACCTGGCACAACGACAGAGGGTCAGTTAGAAGCTGCCAAGGGCGAGTATGAGTCCTTCCAGATCATCGTCAAAGCGCCCTCAGGCGGTCTGAGTAATGTCAATGTCACGATGTCCGACCTCACTGGGCCGGGTGGCGCGATCATTCCGAAGAGCAGCTACAGCCTATTTCGCGAGTATTACGTGAACGTCAGCGTCAATAGTCCGGCTTGGTCTGGCTCCTCCAACATGCCCGGGCCGACTGGGTGGTATCCGGACGGCCTAATTCCGTTTATCGATCCCGCCACAGGGCTTCCTCCGTCGGGTGGGAGTATTCCCGCAGCGCCGTTCAATGTGAGCGGAGGCCAGAACCAGCCCGTGTGGGTGGATCTGCAGATTCCACGAGGCGCTACGGCCGGCCAATACAGCGGCACATATACCGTGACTTCGGCTCAAGGGAACTTCACAGGAACCGTTGCCGTAACGGTGTGGAACTTTACCCTTCCGGTGAACCCGTCGCTTCATTCGTCGTTCCAGTATTGGACTGCAGGCTCTCTCGGGGCCAATGAAGAGTTACTTCGCAATCGCATCGAGCCACTCTCCGTACCCGCGTCCACAGAAACCACGCTGATGCCTTATGGGCTCCACGACGACAATCTGGGCTATTGGAGCGGAGCGAACATCGGTAATTGCACGATGTCATCGGCGCCGTCGGTGAGCCAAATTCAATCTACGGCATCCGCACAAGCCAGCGGCATCGGTCTGTACGATTACTCGGCGGATGAAGTTGGCTCTTGCACCAATCTCTACACGACCATCCAGCAGTGGGGTTACAACCTGCATCAGGCAGGTGTGAACCAACTGATCACAATCGCCCCGGTTACAGCCTTGTTCAGCGACGGCTCTGGGACGGGACGGTCGGCAGTCGACATTTGGGTCGTCTTACCGGACATGTATGATGGCGATGTTCCGAACATCCAGACCGCATTGGCTAAGGGCGACCAGGTCTGGTCGTACAATACGCTGGTGCAAGACTCTTATTCTCCCAAGTGGGAGATTGACTTTGCGCCAATCAACTTCCGGATTCAACCCGGATTTATTAATCAGAGTCTGGGACTAAACGGCCTGCTCTATTGGAGAATCGATCTGTGGAGCAGCGACCCTTGGAACAACGTGTACGCTTATGGGAACTACCCCGGTGAAGGACAACTCGTCTATCCGGGTTCGACCGTCGGCGTGCAGGGCGTGGCTCCGTCAATGCGACTGAAATGGCTTCGTGACGGTGCCGACGACTACGACTACGTCCAGCTTATGAAAGCCGCCGGCCAAGGCTCCACTGCGATGCAGATTGCCAACAGCGTCGGCCTGAACTGGAGCACATGGACCCGGGATCCGAACGCGGTCTATTCGGCGCGCCATCAGTTGGGGGTTGCACTCGACTCGCTCAACGGCGGATCTTCCAGCTCAGCGCCGCCGCCGCCGCTGCCGACCGCCCCGACGAATCCGGCGCCGGCCAATGCCGCGTCGGGTGTATCAACCTCGACGAACCTGACTTGGACCGGAGACACCTATACGACGTCTTATGATGTCCATCTGGGAACGTCTCCCACCCCGCCGCTTGTCTCCTCCGTCACGACCCCGTCGTACACGCCGGCCTCGTTGGCAGCGGGAACCACGTACTATTGGCAAGTGGTAGCCAAGAACTCGAGCGGATCAACCAGCTCTCCGATCTGGAGCTTCACCACTCAGGTGGGTGCGCCCTCCGCCCCGACCAACTTGGTCCCGGCCAACGGCGCGACTGGCGTTTCACTCACGCCAACGCTGAGCTGGACGGGCGCAACGTACGCAACGTCGTACTCTGTCTACTTCGGGACGACATCCAATCCGCCGCTGGTAGGAACAACAACTTCGACCAGCTACTCTCCTGGCACACTGACGGCTGGGACTACGTATTATTGGCAAGTCGCCGCAAACGACGCAACGGGAAGCACGCTATCCGGCGTTCAAAGCTTCGTGACGGCATCGTCTACGACGGTGTCCGGTTCCGGGGCAGTTGTCCCGTCGTCCGGGTCGGGGATGAACCAGACGTTCCAGTTTACATTCAGCGATCCGAATGGACGTTTCGACATCGCCGGAGGGACGGTGATCATCAGTTCGCCGCTCCAGTGGGCCAACTCGTGCTGGATATACTACGCACGCACGTCGAATCAGATCTACCTGGCCAGTGACGACAAGTCCACCTGGTCTTCGGCCACGCCAGGTTCGGCGACGGTCCTGCAGAACAGCCAGTGTGCGATCGACGTCAGTGGCGTGTCGGTCTCGGGTCACTGGAAGAGCATCACGGTTGCGGTCCCGCTGTACTTCAAGTCGTCATACGCCGGATTGAAGACCATCTTCATGGCGACGAATAGCAAGACAAGCGGACAGCCGACGCCGAGTGCACAAGGCACCTGGTATATTCCCTAAGTTTAGGGTTAGTGACGACAAATGGGCAGGCGGACGAACTCCGCCTGCCCATTTTCTCTTACAGGCCAAAGATTTTGTCCGGCATAGCCGCCGGTCTATGAGTGTATTGGACTCATCGGAACCACGACGTGGGCGCCCTGATACTCCGGCACCAATGCGAGAAGGTGCGAAACAAGCGCTGTCTCATCGCGCTCTCTCAGGTGAACGCGCAAGTCATCCAGCCAGCATCCGAGCTGCGCCGGCCGCGGCCGTGCGGAACGAAACCGTTTTACCTTCTCATGCTGCGTCGGTAGAATGTCCTCACCGTCGAGTCGCAGTTCTTCGTAAAGTTTCTCGCCAGGCCGCAAGCCCGTTACCCGCACTTCAATATCCTCGCCGGGAACAAGGCCAGCAAGACGAATCATGTTTTGCGCCAGTTCCATGATCCGGACTGGTTCGCCCATATCTAGGACGAACACTTCGGAATCCTCGCCCATGGTAGAAGCCTGAAGCACCAGTTCGACCGCTTCAGAAACACTCATAAAGTAGCGCCGCATCTCCGGGTGCGTGACTGTCACGGGGCCGCCGTGAGCAATCTGCCGTTGAAAGACGGGGATGACACTTCCGGCACTTCCCAGGACGTTCCCGAAGCGGACAGATACGAACGCACCGTTCTTCGATCCTCCGTCCAAGGGCAGCCCGGAAACGATAAGTTCAGAGATGCGCTTGGTCACGCCCATGATGCTGGTTGGATTCACGGCTTTGTCCGAGGAGATCAGCACAAACTGCTTCACGCCGCTCCAGTGGGCTGTACTGGCGACGTTGTAAGTTCCCAGGATGTTGTTTTCGACGGCCTCAACGATGTGTTCCTCCATCAGCGGAACATGCTTATAGGCGGCAGCATGAAAAACCGCGGTAATTGGATGTCGAGCGAAGACCTCCTCGACGCGGGAGAGGCGGGCAATGTCGCCAAGTTCAGTGACGAGGTTTAAGTCCGGATATTTCTGGCGCAGGTCGAGGGCCAACATGAACATTTCGCTTTCCGCCTGGTCGAGTATCACGAGGCGTGCTGGACGGAAGCGCGCTACCTGGCGGCATAGTTCCGAGCCGATGGAGCCACAACCGCCAGTGACCAAAACCGTTTGTCCTGTCAGCCGCTCCGCGATGCGGTCCTCCTCAATACGGACCGGGTCCCGCCCGAGAAGGTCGTTGGCTGTGACGTTTCTGATTTGAGGAACCACCTTCCCACTCAGCAATTCAGACAAGCCTGGCACGGTTCTCGAAGGGATTCCGGCTGCGCGGCAGTATTCCACGACGGTTCGACGCTGGCGCGGGGTGGCGGACGGCATGGCGATCACGATCTCGGAAATGGGCCGGCCCGCTCGCGCAAGGCCGTCGGCTAGACGAGCCGCGTCCCGTCCCCCGCCAAGCACGGGGATTCCCTGCACACATTCACCCTGTTTTGCAGCGTCGTCGTCGAGGAATCCTGCGACTCTTGTGGCCAGTTTCGGACTCATTCGAAATTCTCTGGCCAACGCGAGACCAGTTTCTCCGGCCCCGTAAATCAGAATGTCCCGGGCTGAGCGCTTGACGGCGCCGGCCCAGGCTTCCCGCAATAGCCGGACACTCAACACGGCTCCGGCAGTCCCCAAGAGGCAAAGTACGCCGTCGATAACGAAAATTGACCGAGGGAAGGCTGGGCCCACGACAGCGCTCGTGACGACGCAGGCGATGGTAGAACCGGTGAAGTTGGCGAGCACGATACGCATAAGATCAGACAGGGCAACCTGCCGCCATCGCATGGTGTGTAGCCGGAAGAGCCAGAACGCCGCGGCTTTGACGGGAAGGAATACCGCGAGTCCCCAAAAGAACGGCCGCGACGCCGCGGCAGGGACAAAGAATTCGAACCGGAGCAGGAACGCACCGGCGTAAGCCAGTGCCGCTACCACGAAGAGTGGCAGCAACAGCCACAATCTTCTCTTCTGAATTTCGATCATGTGTTACATCTCCTGTGAGAGAAACAGAAACGGAATCGTATTAAGGCGCTAGCAAGCAAGGCGCGCGGCGTCTCTGAAGTGGGTTCGAAGCTTGTGCTTATTGAAGGTTCAGTTCAGGGCATCCGCCGTCGCGGTGCGGACCACCGGTTCCAGCAGGCTCATACGTGGAACGACGTGTCCCGCCGTTCCCCATCGCATCGCGCAAGGCGCTCCTCTTCCCGCTACTAATCCGGAAGCGGACTGAACGGAAAGGAGCCTCATTCGTCCTCACTCGCCCTGTTGCGTCTTCAGGGAAGCGGTGACGTTCATCAAATGCTTGATAGTCCAGTGTTCTCGATACAGCCATCGGCTGCGGATCGATTGGACGCAGTTCTACAAGTCCGCACACTCGAAATGAGGGCTTCCGCGACATGATCTATATCGCCAAACCCGAGCGAAGCATAATTGGGCACGGTAAGCAGACGTTTCGCGACCGATTCAGACACCGGGCATCCATCCTGATAGCCGTGACGCCGGCAATGGGCAACAATATTGAAGTAAATCTTTGACGTGTCGACGCGCTTTCGCCACATGGCTGCGGCGACGTTGTCACGCTCCCGCGGATTGCTCAGCAACACCGGGAAGATGTGATAGTTATACCGCGCCCCTGGACGCTCGTAAGGCAAAACCACTTCGGGAAGATGCGAAAGACATCCTAGAAGACGCAGACTGTTGGCCCGCTGCCTGCTGACTCTTTCTGGAAACCGAAGCGCCTGCCGCCGGGCGATCGCCGCGTGCGCGGCATGAATTCGCTCATCGTCGAGAGGCGGTTCCAGAAGGGCGTATTGCTCCGCCCAGCGTCGCAGAGGTCTTCCAAAGACCGGGTACAGCGGGCGGGTGAACACGGCCGCTTTCGCGCTAAGCATGACTATGTTTTTGAACCCTTCAGTACGCGAGGGCTGCCGAAGCGGCGTAATGAGCCGCTCAAATGCTCTCGCCAGCGATGAGTCTCTGATGACAGCAAGTCCCCCGCCGCCTGCCGGCCAGTACTTCGTCGATCCAAAGCTGTAGAAACTGGCGCACCCGGTTTCACCGGCAAGACGTCCATTCAACGAACTAAGCGGTGCATGCGCCGTGTCTTCGATGATCGGCACGTCCCCGGCTGCAGTAAGGAGCGCCGGCAAGTCCGCCATTTGCCCAAAAAGATGCACAATGACCACCGCCGAAAATTGGCCGCGGGCCGCCTCCAGGCGCTCCGGATCCATCGTCAAATACCGTTCCTCAACGTCGATGAATACCGGCCGGTAACCGGCTGCGGCAATTGCGGATATGACGGAAAGATCGGTGAAAAGCGGTACTGCGACCCCGGCGCCGGGTTTCAGTCCAAGGGCGTTCAGCAGAAGGCGAAGGGCCTGACGTCCGCTTTTTGTCCAAAACCTCTCTCCGTTGCCTAGGAATCCGAACGTATCCGGAGGGGGTGGCTGCGACAGGAACGCCTTGCAAGCCGACATCAAGTCCCCCGCGTTGCAGGGCAGCGCGAAACGGGGAATGGCACGAAACAGGGATGTCGTCATTGCCATTGTGTTGCTCCAGGACAAGGTCGCCGCGAAATTCGTGCGGCTTCGAGTACGGTTTCAATGGTCTCCAGCGTCTGCATTCCCGGCCGAAGACGACGCAGCAGGCGGACGGCGCTTCGGGCGCCGGCATTATTGATGATCTTGTTCAGGGCCGGATGCAGTTGAATCACGGATTGATGAGGCTCAACCCCGTATCCAAAACGAGCTTTATACTCATGTAGTCCCTCGCCCGAAATGAGCGAGACACATCCGTAACACACGGCCTCGAGGGACCGATCCTCGACAGCCTGCAAAGAGACGAAGTACGTCAGCGCGTGGTTGGGATAGAGATTCAGATCATCCCCGCGCGACATCTGGTGCAGAATATGCAGCAGACCATTTTCACGACAAGTAATCATATACGCTGAAAGCCGTTTCCCGGCAAAAGCGGCAGGCACCGAAACCTCTGGGCAAGCGAAGGCCGCTTCCACCAACCTCCGCCACGATCGTTCGTGGCCGAATTCGGGATCGAACCTGCCCTGGCGCACCATCGTGCTCCGATTCACGTCAAGGCCCTGTTCAAGTAACTCCTTTTTATCCGCCGGCCTGATCTCCAGCGACTTCAGACCCTGCCGGACACGAGGTCGGTGTTTAATGTGGATGGTCTCAAGGGAATACGGTCCCCGCTTCAGCAGGTAAAGTCCACTCGGCAGGCCGTTCCAACGCAGGGAAGCAAAGCGAGCGCCACGTGCGCCGGCGGCACAGATCATTTCGCGCAATTCGGCCGGATCGGGGTCCAGCATGCCCTCATACGGCAGACTCATCAAGAATCCGCCCGGCACGCTGTACCACAGCGCACCGCAGCCATGCACGATTCGCCGGCCTCGCAGTTCGAAGAAGCGCGCCAGCGGGCTTCTGTCCGCCGCCGGAACACCAGATGTCATCACGGGATTCGTAAGCTCTGTCGTCATTGTCTAGTTCCGGCCGGCATGATCCAGGCCTTGCCCCAACCCAGCCGGCGAAGATAGGGCCACAGAGGTGGACCTCTTGTTTCGCTGAACGATGTCCTTCACCGAGGAACACACCAACAGAACCTGGTCCAGCGTCATGGCCGGGAAGAGCGGAAGCGACAAGATGCGAGGATACAGTCGAAGCGCCTCCGGACAGGAGTAACTTGCCAGCGTTGTCTGTGTCGCAAAGTATGGATGCAGCGGAATCGGAATGAAATGCACGCTGGCGCAGATGCCGCGCCGGCGAAGTTCGTCAATGAACTGGGAACGGTCGATCGCCAGCTTGTCAAGGTTCAGTCGCAGGATGTAGAGGTGCCACGCGTGGCGGCTTCGATGGTCGTTCGGAGGAACTTCCAGTTCCTCCATGTCGGCGAAGGCCTGCGTGTAGACGCTGGCGTACGTCGTACGTAAGCCGATCATACGCTCAAGCTTCTTAAGCTGCTGAATACCAATGGCCGACTGAATGTCGGTCAGGTTGTATTTGAAACCCAGTTCGCGTACTTCGTAATACCAGTTCCCTCTGGAACTGTATCGGTTCCATGCCGAACGATCGATACCGTGCAGGGACAGCGACCGGATCCGGTCTGCCAGTTCTTCGTCTCCCGTGGCAACCATCCCGCCTTCGCCCGTGGTGAGATTCTTCGTTGCGTAGAAGCTGAACACCACCGAGTCGCTCCGGCGGCCGTCGCCCCGGCGGCTGGATCCGATAGGATGCCCGTCATATCGCGACCCGATCGCATGGGCCGCGTCCTCGATTACCCGTAGTTTGTGCTGTCGGGCCAATTCCCAGATTGAAGCCATGTCACAGGGCAGGCCGGCAAGGTGAACAGGAACAATCGCCTTCGTCCGCGGCGTGATGCGCACCGCGACGGAGCGTGGGTCGAGGTTGCCGTCGTAGGCGACGTCCGCCAGCACTGGCGTCGCGCCCACTTGCAGGATTGTGTTCACCGTTGAGCAGAAAGTCAGAGGGGTCGTGATCACTTCGTCTCCTGAACCGATGTCCAGCGCGGCAAGCGAAAGATGGAGCCCCGCCGTCGCGGAACTCAATGCGACGGTCCGCGCGGCATCCACGTATCGTGCGACGTCCTCCTCGAATTGATGGGTGCGCGGGCCCGTTGTCAACCAACCGGAGCGAAGCGCAGCCTCGACTTCACGAATTTCTTCTTCCCCAATCGACGGGCGATGAAAGGGGACCTTGCATTCGTCATCCATGTAACACCTCTTCCAGGAGTGTTTTTTCTAGAGACTGTCTGTGACCAGAGTCATGCCAGATGCTATGGCGCGCCGTCATAAGAATAAGCTTAAGGTCGGTCCGGAGGCTACGAACGCTCTGGTAGCGCAAGCTGATCTGTAGCTTTGCCGGAAGAATTGTCTGGCGATAAGTCCGCTCCGGATCGCCGGATCGCGCGAGTAGTTCTTCTTCGTTCAGATAACAGAGGCTGGCCGGATCCGTAATGCCTGGCCGGACTCGCAGCACGGCCTGCCAAACGGGGTCGTTCATGTCCACGTAGCGTGGAACCTCCGGGCGGGGCCCGCACAGGCTCATGTCACCTCGAAGCACGTTAAAAAACTGAGCTATCTCGTCGAGCTTCAACTTTCTCAGCACCGCCCCAACACGCGTAACTCGTGGGTCTCCCGCTGCCGTGATGAGTCGCCCGCTTGAGGCGTGCCTCATCGAACGGAACTTGAAAATCCGAAATGTTTTCCCTCCCGCACCGACGCGTTCCTGTGCGAAAAATACCGGCCAACCATCGTCAATCAGAATGAGAACGGCCAGGAGGGCGAAGAGCGGCGCCAGAGTCACGAGTACAGACAATGAGAACAGAACGTCGATTGTCCGTCGCACGGCGTCTTCAACTGGCTCTTGCATACCGAACTCCCAACTGCTTCGTTGCTAATGCGCGTTCGTAGAGGTTCATGTAGTCTTCCAGCATCCGGTCGTAGGTGTACTGGCTGCGGTACAGTTCAGCCGCCCGCCGGCCCAGTGACTGGCACAGCTCCGGATCGTCCGCACAGCGGAGGATCGCCGCGGTAAGTTGCTCCACGTTTGCCGGTTCCACTAAGAGCGCCGTTTCTTCGTGAGCCACGACTTCGTAGTTGCTTCCGATTCGCGTGGTTACAATCGGCTTAGCCGCGGCCATCGCCTCCAGCAATGAGATCGAGAGCCCTTCCCACAGGCTGGGCAGAACTACGATATCCGAGGCGGCCCACAGGTTTGTGACGTCGTTTCGGAAGCCGAGGAACTGGAGATGTTGCTCCGCGCCGACCTGCCGTGCAAGTTGCTCAAGCGGTTCCCGGAGGTCCCCTTCCCCGGCGAGAATCACGCGAAACGGGCGCGTCAGCGCTCGTGCCAGAAAGGGAATCGCGCGAATAAGGTACTCGAATCCTTTCTGGGGCGCCATGCGGCCAGCGCTGAACAGCATGAGCTCATCGTTTCCCAGTTGCAGTTCAGCGCGCATTTCAGCGCGGCTTCGCGTGGCCTTTGCGCGTTCCGGCGGCAAACCGTTGGGTATGGCGACAATACGCTCCGGGGTTCCGATGCCGAGTTCCAGAGCCCACTGCCGGTGAAATCGGCTTACGCAAACGACCGCGTCGCAACAATCCGCCGCGTACCGCTCGATGGAGGAGTAGAGCCAGCGGGCAGCCCGAGAGGACTGTTCGTGGAACGCGAAACCATGCGCGGTGTGGACGACGACCGGAACGTTGGCAACCGTCGCGGCCATCCGGCCGACAAGTCCCGCCTTTGACGTGTGGGTGTGCACGATTGTGTAGGGATGTTCCCGGAGATAATTCGTCAACCGGCGCATCCCTCGCAAGTCCCACAGCGGGCGGATCGGTCTATGGATCACATCCAGAGGAACGATCCCGACTCCTTTCTCACTTTCGCGAATCGATTGCTGCCAGATGGGATCGGTTGTGAGGATATCGACCTTCCAGCCTGCCCGACGGGCACGGACCGCGAGCGGAAAGATGATCTGTACTCCTCCGCCGTACCGGGAATCCCCAACAACATGTAATAGGCTGATCTGGTTCATCGTAGAATCTCCGACTTCTGAGGAAGCCCGGCTGCAGGTGCCCGGTCCCCTGTGCCGGAGCTTTTGGCGGCAAACGCCACCGATTCGTAAAGCTCCTGATACTGGGCGGTGACGTGCGACAACTGGAAGTTATCCTCGATTCTTCTTCGGGCGCGCCGGCCTAGGTCCAAGCGTTCTTCGGCCGGCATCTCGAGTAATTCAACACAGGCCGCTGCTAGAGCCTTTGGATTCGACCGGGGCACTATCCGGCCGGTCTGACCAACTTCGAAGGCAGAGTCTCCAACGTCGGTAACGACGCACGGCACCCCACAACTCATCGCTTCGCCGATCGTGAGCGAGAATCCTTCACCAAACGACGACGAGCAAGCAACGTCGACAGCGTTCAACAATTGCGGAACGTCGTGCCGGGAACCGAGGAGACGAAAGCTCTCTCTAAGACCCGCGGCGTCGATCCAACCGGCCAGGGCTTGATTCTCCCAGGTCACGCCATGGCCACACAGTACGAATCGCGCCGCGGGCAGGCGCCGGTGGACGAGAGCGGCCGCCGCCACGAAGTTTGGATAGTCCTTCTGTGGATGGAAGCGGCCGGCGAGGAAGAGAACCGGCGCGTTTTCCTCGATCCCTAATTCCCGTCGAATCTGAGGGCGTGCGCTCCGGTCCGGCCGGAAGACCGTCAGGTCAAATCCATTGCGAATCACTACCATCTTCGCCGGGTCGTATCCAAGCAATTCGTGTTCCTCCCGGGTGTGCTGGGAGCAACAGATGACCTTGGCGGCCATTCGATGCGACATCCGGCCACACAGACGCGCAATCAGATGTGTCCGCCTGCGCTCAAAGGCGTCGATGTGTCCATGGTGCAGACCCCAGACGACAGGGATGCCACCCGCAAGAGGCGCGACGAGGGAACCGAGAAAGTTCGCGTGATACATCCACGTCGCGAGCACATCCGGTGGGTCACTGCGAAGCCAAGCAGCAAGCCGGAAAAACGCTGCGGGATTCGGGAAGTTACGGCTCATGTCGAGGCTCCGAACCGGAAATCCCATTTCGCGGATCCTCTCGCCGGTAATGCCGGTCGGCATCATGGAGATCACGTCGGCATCAAAACGCGTCCGGTCTGTTGCGGACATAAGGCGCATAAGCATGTTCTCGGCACCCCCGGAACAGGTGCCTGTAATTAGATGTGTAATTCGGATTGGATAGTGCACTTTGGCATCTCCCCTACACTCTTGCTCTCGACCGCCAACAGATTGCAGTAGAGCTGATCGTACGCATCAACCATTCGCGATAAGTCAAATCGATCTCGGGCGCGCTCATAAGCCCGGCGCCCGCACTCACGCCGGAGGCGGGGATTCAGCATCATCACCGACATCGCCTGCGCCAGGCTGGCCACGCCGCCGGGCTCGGTCAACAGGCCGTGAACTCGCGAATCGACGATGTCCGGCACGCCACCCACCCTGGTGCTAACGATGGGAAGCCCTGCCGCCATAGCCTCCATGACGCACAGCGGATTCGCCTCTTGCGCGGAAGACAGGACAAAGACGTTCGAGGCTGCAAGCAACGCAGATATATCGGAGCGATTGCCGAGGAAACGCACGCGCGAGGCGATGCCGAGTTCCTCAGTCAGCCTCATCAACGGGGCCCGAAGTTCCCCTTCGCCGGCGAGCAGCAGGTGGGCGTCACCGCCCATTTCACAAAGTGCGCCGAAGGCGCGTAGCAGCAGTTCATGATTCTTTTGAGGACTGAGCCGCGCCACGCAGACAAATAGAAAGTCACTGTCTGCGAAGCCTTCCCGGCGGCGCCAATCGGTGAAAGCAACTTCTGGCCGGCTAAAACGGCCCACGGGAATGCCGTTTGGAATCAGCGGCATGCTCTTAACCCGAAACTCCTCCCGCAACGCGGGTGTTAGCGCGCCCGAGATCGAGACCGGAACAACTCCACAGTGAAAGCACATGCGGTAAAACCAGCGGAGCCGTGCCGGAACCAAGAGTTCCGGGAAATTGTGTGCCGTATACACCATGGCGCGGACACGGCGAAAGTTAGCCACCGGCGCGGCATACAGCAGAGCGTTTAGGTGAATATGAACAACAGTGGGCTTCAATTCGCGTAAGAGACCTTCGAGTTGCGGATACGCACGCCAATCAAACCCTGCCTTCTTGCCGAGATAGCGGACAGGAATGTCAGCCTCACGCGCCGTCTGCTCGAGGTCGGTACCGAGGGGATCGCCAAGACAGGCCACGGACGCCTCATATCGAGACCGGTCCAGCCCGGCTGCCAGGTGCAACACCATGCGTTCAGCGCCGCCTGAGCACAGGGAAGGAATTACCTGAAGAACCCGGATCCTGTCGTTCATAACGCGGAGTTCCTCCACAAGGCACGACGAAGCAGCGGACGGCAAGATGCAGCGAGCAGGGCAAATAGAAGCCAGGTTGGTTTCCGATGCGCCCAACTCAGCGACATCGCGCCGACGGACCAAGTCAGCAGAATGATCCACCAAAGCCGGCGCTCAGGATAGTCCAGACGCCGGAGTTGAGCAACCATGAGAACAAGCGCGACGCCCAACAACACGGCACCAAGTAGCCCGGTTTCTACCAGAACGGTGAGGTAAGCATTGTGGGCAACTACACCACTCCCAAGATATTTATCGACGGCGGACGAAAAAGCCCCCAACCCAATCCCCACACCGGGACTTTCCCGGAACAGTTGAAGCCCCGCCGCCCAGATGAGGCGCCGGTCTCCGAGCGTGCCCGAAGTAAGCTCCTGGGGGATGGTGGCGATACGCTCCCACCGCGCTGCCGGGATGCTCCCAACCAATCCAAAGATCGCCAGCACAACAGAGCTGCCGAGGATCACTTTACTCACACGGGGCAATCGACGGGCTACCAAAGGAATGATCAGTAACGCACCACAGATGGCAATGAAGCCTCCCCGGGACGCGGTCAGTAAGCCGGCCGGAATTACCACCACAGGATGCAATCGCCACAGCCAGCCCCGGAGCCCCGCAGTATCCACAGTCATCAAGTAGAAGCTCATCGGTACGCTGATCGCCAGAATCACGCACAGATCGTTCGGATCAAAACCGGCGGCAACACTGCGCTCCCAGTACGTCTCCGAGGCGGAATAATAGGAATACACCGTGCCGGCCGCGGACACCCATGTTCCAAGTACGTATGCGCGCAAAAGGTTCCGCTGCGTTTCCGCGGTTGGCGCGAATTCATAAATCAACCAGGTCAAAACGAGAAGTTGCGAGTAGGTCTTGAGCGACGCCACCGTCACGTCGATATCAACGGTCCAGAATGCCGTAAATGCTCCCCAGATCACAAACGCAGCCAAAGCGACATGCGATGGACGCGGGATGCGGATCTGGCCGTCGATCACGACCGCGAACATCCCCACGGCGAACGCCGAAGCCCCGACGGCACGGCACAAGGTGCCGACGCCACTCAGTACGAACTGGTCCTCCCACGGGATCGTAAACACAAGCAGCAGAAGAAGAATGTGCGCGAATGCCCGCAAGCCCACCAGGGTTGCTTCCTTGGGTCGAGATGCAAACAGAGAGTACTGGACAGTTTGCGTCATACGATTTCACGTCCTGTGGCGAAGCCAATCCCGAAACAGGATGGCGGCGCCGCCGAGAGCCTGGACAGCGAAGCCGATGCTCATCGCCGTTACTGCGCCACGCAGTCCATCCCGCGGAATCAAGACACCACAGGCTGCCGTCGTAGAACCAGCCGCGAGAAGAAACAACGGCGCCTGTGGCCGAAAGATGCGCGCCGCCGTCATGGCGTATCCGAGAAATTCACCCGCGTACAGCAGTGTCGCCGCGGCCATCAGCCCCATCAGCAACGACGTGTACGGCGTGTAGCTCGCGTTGTACACGATCCCTACGAGGCGTTCGCCAGCCAAGCCGACAACCGCCGTACCAATAAGGCCGCATGCCCCAGCAATGGCTAGAAGGACAAATACAATGCGCCAGAAACCCCGCCTCGACCCGTTGGCGTACAGTCTGGCGAGTTTCGGCGCGATCGCCTGACCAAATGCGTTCACTACGAGGTTCCCAGCCACGATCAGGTACGACAGCGCGGCGAACACGCCTAAGTCATGCGTTCCGCGATACCGCTCCACGAAATAGCGAGGAATGTTTAGGTTCAATGACACCAGCACCATTACGATCGTCAGAGGGAAAGCGGTCTTGAGTAGCAACCAGCATCCGGGAAGATTCCAGCGAAACTTACCGACCGTTACGCCTACCCGGCCTGGACGCCCGAATGCAACGCTGCGGCGGTCATAGAGAAAGAAGGTTAGCGCCGAGACAGTCATTAGCGCCATCGCAACTGACACCACGTTGCGGGTCAGGGCCATCGCGAAAGCGAGCGCGCACACGGACAGAATGCCTTTGAGCATCATGGATTTCCCCATGCGGGCCATCTGCTCCTGCTGCTGCAGCGCGCCATAGTAAATGTCACTCAAGTTATCGAAGCTGCGGGCAAACCCGACGAAGATGACCACAGCGGCAAGTCCTGCTTCATATCCAAGGGCCACCGTCAATAACACCGTAACCAGCGCTGCTGCAACAGTTCCGAACGAACGGAGGCCTAGATACTCGCTGAAGCTGAATTCGCCCCGTGCGTCGGTCGCCTGCACGCCGCGAAGATGAAACTGGCTCGCAATGAACAACGGTCCGGTGATCGCCAGGCCGAGGGCTAATTGCCCAACCTGCTCAGGCTGTCCCATCTTCGCCAGAGTCACTAGCAGCAGCCACTGGCTCGCCGCGTAGACGACGTTCCCTGCGAGCGTCCATGATACGTTCAGGTAAAGGGAGGAGCCTCGCAACGACGGATCGAAATCACCCTGCAAACATGCCCCTGCGGGCTCCATTGCGGCGGACATAGAAGCACCTACGCCTGGTACTTGTACCCGTACTTATCCATGGCGCGATGGTCGCAATCGTTCAGGATTGTGCCCAGCACCGGAATGCCGACCATCCGGAATCGCGCCGCGGCTTCGCGGATGTTTTCGGGCGCGGTGCGGTTTGCGCGGGCGACCAGAACCACCGCGTCGGCGGCATGGCCGAGGATTCGCGCGTCGGAGAACCGTAGGACCGGCGGCGCGTCGAGCACAACGTAATCGAAGTCCTTTCGGAATCTGTTCATCAGATCCTGCATTCGCGAAGAGTAGAGCAGCGTCGTAATCTCCTCCGTCGACGGACCGCTAGGAAGCAGATACAATCCCGGTATGTTCGTTTCCTTTGCCAACTCTGCAACGGGTAACTCGCTGACGCTCCTTTTATCCCCAAGCACGTCACTTAAGCCCCAGGTGTTGGGTTGGCCAAAAATCTGATGCAGCCGGGGTTTGCGTAAGTCGCCGTCGATCAGAAGCACCCGCTTGCCGATTCCCGCCAGCGTGATTGCAAGGTTACTGACGACCGTCGTCTTTCCTTCCATCGGCGCCGCACTGCTGACCAACAGGGACTTCACCGCGCCTGAATAGACCAATGACGCGAGAACTTCGCGGAACGACTCCGACACCGCGGAGTGCTTCTGCTCCCAAGTGGCCAGTTCGAGGTGCACCTCCGGTTTCCTATCGAGTAGCAGTCTCTTCGGAGTCGAATACAACGAGTCGGGATTTGCATTCGGAATTGCGCCCAACTCCGGCACGTTCAACCAGGCCTGCAGTTCTCCGGGAGCGCGGATGACGCGCTTCGTCCTCTCGACCACGGACACTCCCAGCAGGCCGGCGCAGAGCCCGGCGGTGAGTCCAAGGGCCAGGTTCAGAGGTGGGCTCGGCCTGTACGGTTTCACAGGCACCGTCGCGGCGCCGATGACGCGTACGCCGGACGGTTTGATGGCAGACGCAATTCCGGCCTCCTTCACCTTCTGCAGCGTCGCCTGGTAGATCTGCCGGTTATCGTCAACCGCACGCTTCAAACTTTCGTAGCGGATTCTTTCGTTCGCCTGACGGCTTACCGTCGCTGCTTGTGCGTTATAGGCCTTCGCCAACATCATTTCGCGGCCGAGCGCAGCCTGATACTCGCTGCGCGCCTTTCCGGGGATTGCCTGGACCTCCCGCTGCACCGCTTGTTCCAGTTCGTCGATCTGAGCTTGTACGCGCGCCACGCGGTAGTTGCTGTCCGTGTAAAGTGCGCTCAACTCAGCCTTTTCCCGGCGAAGGTCGGTGAGCTTGTCGCGCTCGGCCTTCAAACTCGTGGTCTCCATCGCGGGCGGAAGAGCCTCCGGAGAGCTCTGGGCGACAATGCGGTAGATCGACTCCTTCGCGATGCGATCCGCCTGGGCCGCCGCCAATTCACTCTGCACGTCGCGGAGCCGTTGCTCGGCGACGGTCTCCGTGCCCGAGGTCAGCGGCATGCCGGCAGCCAGCGAGGTCGCGCTCAGATCCGCTTCGGACCGCTCCAACCGTTGCTTCATTTCATCCAGTTGTGGCCCAAGCCACTGGCCGATCTGGTTGGCGGCACTCAGACGCGCCTCCAGGTTATACCCGATAAATTCATCGGCGAGCGTGTTGACCACATCCGCCGCCAGTTTTGGGTCTTCCGACTCATATGTGATTCGAATGAGACGGCTGTGGGGCGACGGCGCTACGGCCAGTTTCTCCCGAAGCCGGTCAATGGTGCGTTCGGGCGCTCGCGTACCTGGAGCCGTCAACGGAAAGTAACCCGCTATTCTTGCGCTCAGTCCCGGCTTCCCTTGGAACACGGGAAGCGTGTCCAGGTGCAGCCTTCGGTTCACACGCTCCAGAACCGCGTCGTCCTGGAGGATGTCGGCCTGCGTCTGGATGTAGGACTCGGCGGAAAACGTCGTTGCCCGTGCCGCTGGATCGATCTGATGCAGGTCCAGAAAGTCTTCATTGATACCCTGCACTTCCAACGATGTAGAAGCCCGATACGTAGGCGTCGTGAAGTGCGTCACGCCGGCAGCACCAACCAGGCCCAGCACCAAACATCCGAGCAGGATTCCCTTGCGTCGCCCTGCCATTCGGTACAAGTCCGCGATGCGCGTCCACTCGGATTCGTTCCCGAAGCTGTCGGAGGGAGTCTCTACGTACGGCCGCAATGCGCCCCGTTCCACTCGTGCAAGACTCCGTGGCGGCGCTTCGATAAATCTCGATCTTGGTTCCATGTCACCATACCTCACGCGGTTATCTACCGAAAATCAGCAACCCAGTTCCAGCCGTGATTGCGGCGTCCAAGGTCCGCAACGCGGCCATCTTTCCGTGACTCGGCGGCACAAATAGGATGTCGTTTGCCCGCAGCGCGAGGTCTTCAGCGTGACCAGCCATGATCTTCTTCACATCAACGGGAATCTCTCTCCGCTTTGGAGCGCCTGGCTCGGTCCGAAGAATACGGCTATCTCCGGGCGCAGGTGTCGGCCCGAGACCTTCCGCCATGGACAATGCCTGCAGGATCGACATTGTTTCCCGTTCATGAAGCACAAAAGCACCAGGCTTTCGCACCGCCCCGATGACGTACACCATATCTGCAGTCGGCACAGTTATCACGTCATGCGGCCGGATCAATATGTTGTCAGACGGATTCGTCGCTGCGAGAAAGTCCTGCGTTTTCACCTCTCCGACCCAGAACTTGCCATCAGGCGCCAAGGTTGGAGACGGCAACGGCAATGTCCCGCTCTCCGTTGGACGGCTGATCCGGATGTTGTAGCCGGCATCCGGCCGAAGCCCACCCGCCAACGCAATCACTTCAGCGAGTGTTTTCCTGCCTCGCAACTGATGAACTCCCGGGGTGTTCACTGCACCGACAACAGCGACAGGTTGGCTGCCGAAGTCCGTGATCGACACGGAGACGTTGGGGTCTCGTAAGTCTTTTTGTAATTTCTTCACGAGCGCGACTCGAAGCTCCTCCACCGTCAGGCCGCCAGCCTGGACACGGCCCACCAAGGGCAGGCTGATCCATCCATTGCTGTCCACGCGGATCGGGGTTTCGCCGATTTCGTCGACGCCAAGCACCCAGATTTTCAGCACGTCATCCGGCCCGAGCACGTACTCTTTCACGTCTCCGCCAGTAGCCTGCGGAACTGTTTGCGCCAACCCCAGGCTGGCAGCCAGTGCCAGACTGGCAACGCACAAAAGCCATCGTTCAAATGCGGATTTCATAGGTTAGTCCCCTCAACTTCTACCGTCACTTCGCGCCGTTACCCGCCAGTTGGTCCAATCGCTCACCGAGTTTCTGCCGGACGCTCTGGAGAACAGACGGGTCCCGCGACCAATCTGTCCAGTTCCGGCCTGCCGATCGCGCCAGGCCTAACGCCCACTCGCCCGCTCCCCTGTTTTTCAATAATTCAACGTATTCGTAATCTTCCACCCCGTCCCGCAGCCACTTTAGCCGCATCGAGGGAGCGACCCCGTCGATTCCCATTGCGTCCAGCCGATACACCAGCATTCCATCGCCGGGAGCGTTGTATTCGCCAAAGGTTCCAAAGTTATTCACACTGTCCCAATGCGGGCCATGCCAGAAATCAACCCGCCAATAGAGAAGGCCGGTCAAGCCGAGGCTCTGACTGATGAAACCCGGTTGTACCCGGAAGTCGACTGGGGGGTAATCAATGAGCCATTTCGGCGAATAGTCGTCCTGAGACAGCGTGTTGTAGGACCAGACTTCGTCGCCCTTCCTCTTCACCGTCTCCACGGCGCCGACCGCACGATCATACATTCGAGGCAACAACACCCAGACGTCGACCGCGGACCTGCCGGTTCCCGTGCCGTCATCCAACAACTCGCTCGTCGGCGTCATCGTCACCAGGTTGGGGACGCCCGCAGCGTGAAGATTTCGCGCCCACTCTTTCAACATCTCGAACTGTCCGGCACAAGCGTCTATTTCGTCGGCCGAGTAATTGTACAGTTGGAGGTCGGCGGCGTGCCTCTTGCGCTCGCGCTGCAAGTTCCGGATCGCTGGCGGCGCGCTCATGGAACAGTTACCATAGTTCGCGCCGCTCCAGAACCCAAGGCCCACGCTGGACATCCCATACTGATCGATGTATTCCCGCTCGTCTTCGACCGAAGCCTGCGCCGGAGCAAGCCTGTTCTTCAGGAGTTCTACTTCGACGGCACGCCTGTGAGAGTCCCCGTTCGTGCCGAAGCTGGACTTAAGCGCCGGACGATGAGGTAGAACAAAGTTCCAAACGGTCAGATCAATCGAACCCGTGACAGCAACGCCATTAACCATGACCGTGTACGTCCCGCGGTATGGTCCTGGGTTGGTCTCTCGTGGAATACTTACGTCCACCCAGAATGGCTGGTTTCTTCCCGCAGTGAGCTCCGGTGAAACAAAGGGGATGAGCGCATCCGCATACCAACCCTTTCCCAGCGGGCGATTCTTTCCTCGCAGGTCGGGACTTCCGGGACTCACCTCAACGTAGTGCTCCGTGTAAAGAGTGAAGACGCTGGCCGGAATCGCGTGCCCAGCCTTGTCGTGCAGGTCGGAAAAGAGAATCTGGCCAACGCTCGCACCCGAAGACTCGCTTCGAACGGCAATCTGGAACGACTCCACTTCGCCGCGCGCGGCTGACAAAACAATATCGCGTACATTGGAAGGCTCTTCGGTCTGTGAGATTCGCTCCAGGCTTGGACGCACCCAGACGGAGAGGTCCCTTCGGATGAAGGAGAATTGGGCTATAAAGGCTATCGCCAACACGATACCCGCTCCCAGCCGCATTACAACTCTCCCGGTTCTTTCGGACCCGGAACCCTTCTTAGCCACGCTTCCCGCCAGAAGAGAAAACAGGCCCGATCGCAGTCAATCCCTGTGCCCTGGCAATGAATTCCCTCGAGCAGCACCGTATTCCTCACCTTGCGGTACTGCTTTGACTCTTCCAGAAACATCCGCTCAAGCCGCTTATATACCCGGAACGTTTTGCCACAGTACCAGTGCATTTCTTCCACGAAAGCGAGTCCGCGGCAGGTCCCACGGTTGTCGAGAGTTGCGGCGATTTCTTCTTCGGACTTTACCTGCACCCAATCACCGGGTTGGAGTCCCAACACCTCATCGGCGGCGCTCAGTTCAGGCTGGATCCGCCGATTCCTGGCAGCCCATTTGGTCTTGACCTTTGTGATTAGTGTTTCCGGTCCCCGTTTTACCAGCAGATGATAGAGCCGGCGGATCGGGTAGAACGGAAACGGGCGAGTGTTGAACGACCCGGCGTTCGGATCATTGTGTTGGCACTGCTCGATTTGGATTAGTTTCATTTGCATTCACCCGAAGGCCACGCGTGCTGCGTGATATCTCTGCACCCTGTATTACCGCCTCGATCTTTGAGATTCTCGAGTCGTCTTTCCGCCACAAGTGAGCCGCCGCCAGCAGACGTCGGGTAAGACCGTTCATCAGGATCACACCAGCTACGGGGTGTAGACGAATTACTGAGTTATGTGGCGAGAAGGTGTATCCCAATCGCGTCTTGTACTCATGCAGACCACCCGAATCCGCGACAAGAGATGCGTAGCCCATCGAAACAGCGTGCACCTCCGGATCGCTGTTGATCTGCTGGGTAATCGTATAGTCCAAGACGTGATTCGGACAATAGTCGAGATATTCGTCCCGCGACATCCTGTGAAGAATGTGTAGCCATCCATCTTCCCGGCACGTGATCGCATACGCCGCCAGATTGCCGCTGACGAGCGAACCGTAGACTTTTATGCAAGGAGTCTTCGCGATTGCCTCGACGAGGCGCCGCCAGTTATGTTCCGCGCCAAACTCAGCATCGTACCGGTTCTGGCGCTTCATTGTTTTTAAGTTCAGTGTCAAGCCGTGTTTCAGCAAGTACGGAGCTTCCAGCTCTACTACTTGGCAGTTCTCCTGTCCTTTACGTATCTTCGCCTTGAAGTTACGATGGACGTTTGAGAGGTTGTAAACCGGTGCTGTAAGTTCGTAAAGCCCTGAAGGAAGGCCAGGCAAGTGTGTGGAAGGATACCTGACTCCCGTAGCGTGTCCCCTCCATAAAAAGCTACTTAGCTCATCGCCGGGTATTGTGGGCTTCAGATGGTGCGGCAAACTGACGTACAAGCCACCTTCCACGGTATGCCACAACACGCCGCACGCTTCTCGTACCTTTCGGCCTCTACGCTCCATGAATTGGGCTATGCCTACACCTTGTAGCCCGCACTTTGCGTCGCGCATGACGTTCGCCTTTACTTAGATATCCGGTAGAGGGCAGAAGAGCCTTCCGTCGGGGTTCGCGGGCATGCTACCGCCGTCTCAGGATCTCCGGCAGTTCCTGTGCGTGTCCCACAGAGCCTTTCTGTGCGATCGGAGAACCTCTCGTCCGTCTTTCTACCGATCGCGTCCCTGCGGGTTTCTACCTACTTGGATATTAAGGTGGGACGGATGCGCGGTCAACTGCGCAAACTCCCGGGTATCCTTAGGTATCCATCTTGAAATAACCAAAGTTATTCCCGTCGTGTTAACTTGAACGGGACGCGGCAAGTGCTTGATAAGAAGGTGATTATCACCCCACGAGTGACCGGCCCGCCGCCGCAAGCCAGAGCCTGTGTGCACGACGCCTGGGGTCGCCGGGCAATGGGTAAGTTCGGAAGGTAACCATGGAACACGGCCTGAAGGTATTTGCCGCAGGTTATAATCAGCTTCCTGCATGAATGCATTCCGCGTCGCGAGGCCGGATGCCGCGTTCCTGGAACAAGCCTGGCACCGCGTGGCCGTGGCCGGGGGGCAAGGCCGAGGTCGCAGTGATCCTGGGGACCGAACGAATCGTCGAACGAGCGTTGCGAGCTTCGGCGTTTGTGGTGAAT
>JAKAJI010000305.1 GCA_021813825.1 Acidobacteriota bacterium
TTGCACTACATCATCCAGCGATACACGCGCGAGGCCGGCGTACGAAATCTTGAACGGGCGATCGGCACCATCTGCCGGAAACAGGCTCGGGAGGTCGCCGCCGGAAACCGCAACACCGTTGAGGCAAACCCGGAGTTGATTGAGAAGTTTTTGGGTCCCCCGAAGTTTCGCACCGAACTCGAAGTCGGCGATCGGACCCGGCGCCCCGGCGTCGCGGTTGGCCTGGCCTGGACCCCTGTCGGCGGCGACGTGCTGTTCGTCGAAGCGGGCCGGATGCCAGGCGGCAACAAAGGGCTGATCATGACCGGACAACTCGGCGCCGTGATGCAGGAATCCATTCAGGCCGCCCTCACCTGGGTGCGTGCCCAGTCCGAGCGCTTCGGCATCGATCCGGACATGTTCAAACAGAGCGATATCCACGTGCACGTCCCCTCGGGCGCGATCCCGAAAGACGGACCCTCGGCGGGCGCTACCGTGGCCATGGCTCTGATTTCCGCCCTCACCGGCCGGCGCGTGAATTCCGAATATGCAATGACCGGCGAGATCACGCTTACCGGCCTGATTCTGCCGGTCGGCGGGATGAAAGAGAAAATTCTTGCCGCCAAGCGCAGCGGAATCCGGCACGTGATCGTTCCTCAAGACAACGAACCCAACGTAAGGGAAGACTTGAAGAGCGAGCAACTCGGCGGCGTGCAGATTCACTTTGTCCGCTCGATGGAGGACGTCGTGTCGCTCGCGCTCCTACCGGCCGGGCAGTAGGCTCAGCCGTGGCGCCGGATAAGGAGACGCCGGCGGGAGTCGAGTTCCACGGGGGTTCCCGCCGGAATCACCTCGCGCGCCATCCGCTCCCGTAACCACGCGGCATCCGGCGCGCTCGCCGCGTGCAGCCGGAAACGCCGGATCTCGAACGGCGCCATCGCAAGTTCCACCAGCGTGCCGGTCCGCGGATCGAGCGTCGGGAAATAGGCGAGCACCAGGTTGGCCCGGTACGATTCGTAGCCGCCGATGCCTTCATAGTCGTTGAGAAAATCGCCGCAGCCGTAGAGAATCAGTTGGTCTTTGTAGATTTCGATGGCCTTTGGATGGTGCGAGGAGTGCCCGTAAACGACATCGACGGCGCCTTCATCGATTAGCGCATGGGCGAATTGGCGGTGACGGCGCGGGACGTCGTAGCCCCAGTTGTCGCCCCAGTGAATCGAAAGAATAGCAATGTCTCCCGGCCTCTTGGAGCGCATGACGTCGCTGGAAATGCGCTGTGCCGTGCCATCCGACAAGTCCGGAAGAAGCGCAATGCCGGGCCTCGATCCGGCGGCCCACGAGCAGGGAATGCCGCTGTCCTCGTCACCGGCGGCGAAGACAATCACGCGCCCGCCGGAATCGGTGGGAATCATCGCCGGCTCCCATGCTTCGGCGAGATTCCGCCCCGCCCCTGCCGTCCGAATGCCCGCCGAGTGCAGCGATTGCAATGTTTCCTCCAGCCCCCTCGGTCCCCAGTCGAGAACATGGTTGTTGGCGACGGTGCAGCAGTCGATCGCGGCCGCGGTCAGGCACGGTGTATTCGCCGGGTGCATCCGGTAGTGGATGCTCTTGCGCTGAAAATCGTTCGACGTCGTGATGCTGGTCTCCAGATTGATGATCCGGGCCGCCGGCCGCACGCGATCGAGTTCGGCGAGCGCGTCGCCCCAGATGTAGGAAAACGCCGCGTGCCGCGGAAGCCGGCCATTGGCTCTTTCCGCCATCTCGACATACTCAATCGCCGAAACCACGTAGGGCTCGTGCACTTCCGGACTCGACGGCCGGGGAAGGATCTGGTCGATTCCGCGGCCCGTCATTACATCGCCGCAAAGGAACACCGATACCGGAGCATACGTGCGGGATGCGTTCGGCGCCACGCCCTCGACGAGGCAATTCTCGATCCAGCCATCAGATCTGCCCTTGGCCCTGCGCTCCCCGGATGCCGAACGGAAGCCATAAAAGCCAGAAGATTCCCAGGGCAAACACCTCGCCCGACAGAATGTACACCGGCCAGGGGCCGAAATAGTCGAGCAGCGATCCACTGGCGGGCTTGGCGCAAAGATACATGTAGTTCGTTTTGAACGTGAAGTCAAAAATTGCCACGCCCGCCGCGAACAGGTTCAGGACTTTCCACGTGCGCCATACCGACCCGCGTCGCAGCGCCACCAGTCCCCCCGCGCCCAGCGCGATAAGCGTCGCAACAACCAATCCGTGGGAAAGGAAGAAATACACGGTGGGGTAGGACGGGAACGGCGCCCAAAGGTCCGGCGTCACTAAGGCCATGGTGCTGCCGCCAAGTCCCCCGAAGTAGGCAACTTCGTACACTTCAACCTTCAGCGTGAGCGCTGAAACTACCGTCAGCCACAAGGTGAGATCGCACAATTGCAGCGGCAGCGCTTCCGGGAAGCGAAATCCTTCCGTTCGCAGCCGGTAGGCGTACCACAGGACCTCATTTGCTGCCAGAAAACAACCCAGAGAAACGCGAATCAACGTCCGCCCGGAGCGGCTGCGGCGAAGCAGCCACGTCAAGGTGAACGCGATCGCCGCCACCGCCGCCAAAAGGCACACGTGAACGCCTCGGGACAGGTGTGGCGCCATCCAGCGCCTGCTCCCAGCACACTGCTTGCCAGGGCCTGTCTGGCACAAAAACTGCACTTTCTTGTTCAAGCCCACTCTAAGGGCAGGAAGGAGACGCCTGTCATGGCAAATGTTGCAGTTGAGAAGATTCAAAGCAAGGAATTGAAGCCGGTCCCACTTTTCGAGGAACTCGAGAAGCGTTTCGACGAAGTGCGGCGGCGGGCTTTCGAACTTTTCGAAAAGCGCGGCCGGGAACTGGGGCATGCCCTGGATGATTGGCTCAGGGCTGAGCACGAAGTGATGGGCTGGCCCGCCGCCGAACTGCGCGAATCCGACAAGCAGTTCGACATCGAGTTGACGCTACCCGGCTACGAGCCCAAGGACGTGCAGGTGACGGCGACACCTACCGAGGTCAACGTCCATGCCCGCCTCGAGGAAGAGAAAAAGGGCGAAGAAGCCAAGGTCGTATGGTCGGAGTTCAGCTCCAACGACGTCTATCGCCACTTCAGTTTCCCCGAGGGCATCGACGTCGACAGCGTTAAAGCTTCACTCGAAAAGGGTATGCTTCATATCACCGCGATGAAGAAGACCCCGTCCAAGGTGAGGCCGATTGAAGTAAAGGCGGCTTGAGCGCGGATTACCGGGCGGTTCGAAGGCGCAGGTGTTATCGCACCTGCGCATCGCCTGGGTGGCGGCGATGTGCACTGGTCGGGATCGCGAGAACGCCCCGGCTCTCTCGTGTGCGCAGCCGCTGCGGAGGGGGGCCATGATTCTGTTTGCCTTTGACGCCTATCGTTCCATGGCTGGCGCGATCGCGCGATCTCATTCCCTCGCGCTGGGCCAGTTTCTTGTGGACCGCTTCGAGAACGGCGAGATGCATATCGAGATTCAGACGCGGGTCGTCGGTGCCCCGTGCGCCCTGCTCGGTACCATCGGTCCCGCCGACGAGCAGTTTCTTGCGGCAATGTTGCTGGCGCACACGCTGAAAAAGGACGGCGCTCGCTCGGTAACCGCCCTGCTCCCCTATCTGGCTTACGCAAGACACGACAAAGACAAACCCGGCCAGAGCCTCGCGACCGCCTGGACCGGGCTGGTGGCTCGGGCTTCAGGCCTCGACGAAGTCATCACCGTCGACATCCACAGTGAGCGCGCGCGCCGCTTATATCCGATTCCCGTTCTCTCCGTCTCCCCCGCCGAGGTGTTTGCAGCCGCCATCAACCGGCACGGGTTGAGAGACGCGACGCTGGTTGCACCCGATGAAGGGGCGATTCCCCGATGCCGGGCGGTCGCGATGGCTGCGGGGATCGAGCAAGCCGAGATCCCGTTTTTCCGCAAGCAGCGAACCGCCGGAGGTATCACGCATGCCGGCCCGGTAGGTAAGACCGGCCGGAGAGTCGTGTTGGTCGATGATATCCTCGATACGGGAGAGACGTTGTTGTCGGCGTGTGAAAAGCTACAGGCCGCTGGAGTGGAGGATATCAGCATCCTGGTGACCCACGGTTTGTTCACGGGAGAGCGCTGGACCGGGCTTTGGGAACTCGGCGTACAGCGGCTCTTCTGTACGGATTCCATCCCCGCTCCGCCAGACGGCCAACGGGCGGGTGTCGTTTCCCTGCCTGTTGCTTCGTTGCTCGAGCAGCAGCTTTTCGCTCTGGTCCGGGCTTGATTCCCAACGCCCCCGACCTCCGGTGCGGACCTGCCTTCGGGCACGCCCTTCCCCGCCGCTTCTTCGGGCGAGCCTCGTTCGCCACCGCCATTTTTCTTTCCCTGCTTTTGAGTGGCTGCTTCGTCCGGCGCCGGTCCATCCCGGCCGCCGCAAGACAACCGAAAACTCCGCTGCTGAGCTTCAGCCAGGCGAACCTGCTCGCAAGGCTTCATGCCGTCGCCGACCCCGTCCAGAGATTCCTGATCCGGGCAACCATGTCTCCCTCCGTGGAAGCAAGGAACCACGAAACCATTACCGACTATGCGACGATTAACGGCTACATCCTTTACGAAAAACCCGACTCCATTCGCGTCATCGGCATGGACCCGTTAGTCAATAGCACCATCTTCGACATGGCCTCGGCCGGACGGGAGTTCCGTCTGCATCTTCCCCTAAAGAAGCAATTCGTAATCGGCGATAACCTCGCCCCTGCCGTGTCGGAGAATAAGTTCGAGAACCTTCGGCCGTCGGCATTCCTCGACGCGATGATTCTTCACCCACCGGATGAGGACAGCGAAATCAGTCTCGCCGAGGATGCCGCCACCGACACACCGCCGCGGTACACGCTCCTCATTGCCGGCGGCGATCCGAAGAAACTTCGCCTTCTTCGCAGCTTCACTTTTAACCCGTACACGCTCGAGATCACCGGACAGAAAATCTTCGCTCCCTCCGGCGCCGTCGCAAGCATCGTGACTTACTCAGGCTGGAAAAGCTTCGCGGGCGTTCTCTTTCCGTCGGAAATTGAAATCCGGCGGCCCCAGGAAAGCTACGAAGTGCAGATTCGCGTCCTCGAGATGAAAATGAACACCGATTCCGTCACTCCGCGCAAGTTCGTGCTCGCGCAACCGGCGGGGACCACCTTGCGGCGCCTGCCCTGAATCGTCGTCCCCGTCAGAACATCAGCTTCAACCCGAACTGAATCTCGCGCGACGTCGTCGCCGTCCGGGTAATTAGCCCGGCGGAGGAATTGATCTTCCCGGCGGAAAATACGATCGGGTTGGGCGGGCCGAAGTTTGTCTGGTTGAAGAGATTGAAGAACTCGGCGCGAAATTGTAAGTTCACGCGCTCGGAGATCGCCGTGTCCTTCATCAGGCCGAAGTCGAGGTTGCTCATGCCCGGACCCGTGAATACGCCGCGTCCAAGATCGCCGTACGTTCCCGGAGCAGGTAGAACGAACGCGTTGGGATTGAACCATTGCCGCGGATTCCCAAGCACCACCGGGCCGGAAAACGACGGATTCAGATTGGGCCGGTCGGGATTGCGTATGTCGCCGTCGCCCGAACGGTTGGATCCAACCGTGGGTGTGAAGGGAAATCCGCTGAGAGCCGTGTAGATGGCATTCACTTGCCACCCTTCGGTGAGCTTGTTGGCCAGCCGCCCTCCGCCGCGCAACCATCGCTGGCCCGGCCCGAACGGCAGATCGTAGTGCAGCGAGACCGTTCCCTGTTGCGCCGGAGTGAGCGCCGACGGCCCCCAATCCCGGCTCGGGTCGCTCGGAACCATCACCATCTGGGGCTGGTTGTTTGCCTGCGCCCCCGTAAGGCCAGAGTTGATGTCCAGGTTCTTCGACCACGTGTAATTCGCGCGGAACTGCAGACCGCGGGTCAGGCGGTGATCCACATCAAGCTGCAAAGCGTTGTAACTGCTATTGGCTTCCGTGTACCAGAAGAACCCCGCGCTCAGGTAGGGATTGGGGCGTAAGCCCACCGGGATATACTGCGTCCCTTGCGGAACCGTACTGCGCAAACTGCCCGTCCCTCCGGCAAGGCACCCGCTCGCGCTTGCGCAGATCTGCGGAGAAATCGTGTTCG
>JAKAJI010000306.1 GCA_021813825.1 Acidobacteriota bacterium
GACAAGAGGCAGGATGACGCAGTGGAGGACGTAGAAGCGAAGCAGCGCGTTGGCGTTGACAGTAGTGCCACCGAGCATGAGGAAGCGGATCTTGGCGCCCATCCAAGGCACAGCCGAGAGGATGTTGCTGCCGACGGTGATGGCCCAGAACGCTAACTGATCCCACGGGAGCAGGTAGCCGGTGTAACTGAGAAACAGGGTAACGATTAAGAGCACGACGCCGACGACCCAGTTGAACTCACGGGGCGGGCGGTAAGCGCCGCGGTAGAACACGCGGGCCATATGGGCGAAGACAAGGAAGACCATAGTGTGGGCGGCCCAGCGGTGCAGGTTACGGAGGAACACGCCGGCGGAGACGACGAACTGAAGGTCTTTCATGTCGGCGTAGGCCTGCGGCACCGACGGATGGTAGTAGAGCATCAGCGGGATGCCGGTGGCCACGAGGATCAGAAAGGTGACGAAGGTAAGTGTGCCGAGATACCAGGTGATGCCGAACTCGAGCGAACGGCGACGCATCTTGACAGAGAACAGATGGAGGAAAAGGTTCTGCTGGACGGCGAGGGCGCGATGCAGGTTGCTCGTGCCGCGGCCGCCGCGGAACACGGACTGCCAGACGCGGGAGTCGAGCAGGCGATTGAGGGCGTTCTGTGTGGAGGAAGCCATGTGTCAGACCCGGAGGAACTGCTGTTCGGCGACGGTGACGGAACGGTCGACCATGAGGTCGCCATCATCGCTGATCCATACCCGCAGCCAGGGAAGCGGACGGGGCGCGGGGCCGGCGATTTTGATGCCGTCGATGTTGAACTTGCTGCCGTGGCACGGGCAGGCGATGATGCCCAGCGCGGCCGCCCACGCCGTGCGGCAGCCGAGGTGGGTGCACGTGGCTGAAAGGGCGTAGAAGCCCTGCGGCCCATGGATCAGGTAGACGCCGGCTTCCGACAGCGTGGTGACACTCCCGGACGGGTACTGGTCAGGTTTGCCGGCGTTGGTGATGGGGGATGGCTCATAGAGTACGTTGGGGGCGAGGTACTCGTAGCCGAAAGCCGCGGCGCCGACACCTGCGACGGCGAGGGCTCCGATGCCGAGCTTTTCGAAGGTCCGCCGCGTACAGCCGCAGGGCGCGGACGGTTCCGGATTTGATTTTTCTTCAGGCATGATCTCCTCCTTGCTGAATGAAACGGTTATGAAGTGACAGCCAGATCCAGGTGGACCATGGGGGCCAGGCCCTGGGAGGCGAAATTATAAGACTCCATGCTGATGACCTCGACGGGGCAGCGGGCAGCGCAGAGGCCGCAGCGGATGCAGCGGGTTTCGTCCTTGAGCATGGCCGAGCCGGTGACCTGGCCGAGTTGTTCGGCTGCGACGTCGTCGAGCTCGACACGGTAAAGCGCTTCGTTGGACTGGATATGCGAAGAGACGTTGTCGGTGAATTCGATCTGTTCGAGGGGGACGAGGCGGAGGCACTGTTCGGGGCAGACGTCGACGCAGCCGCCACAGAGGATGCACTGGCTGCCGTCGCTCGCGTTGCCTTCAAAGACGGTGTTGACCCAGCAGTGGAGGCAGCGCCGGGCCTCGCGCATGGCCATTTCTTCGTCGTAGCCGACCTCCACTTCGGTGATGCCGGTGCGGCGGCCGAGGGGCAGCATGGGGATCGGCTCACGGCTGAGTTCCATGTAGCCGGAAAGCATCTCGTGGCGATCAAGGAGTTCGACTTCAATCTCGGTGCGCTCGCGCTTGCGACCGGTGAGAAAGGCATCGACCGAGGCGGCGATGCGGCGGCCGTCACCAACGCTGTCGATAATGAGGCGGGGACCGAAGACGCAATCTCCGCCCGCGAACACGCCTTCGGCGGTGGTTTGGAGGGTTTCGCGGTCCGCCGCGACGAGGCCGCGCGGGCTGACCTTGACGCCGTCTTCGGGGCGGAGGAATTCGAGGTTCGGCATCTGGCCGATGGCCATGATGACGGTGTCGCATTCGAGGATGGACTCGCTGTTTTCGTAAAAGGTGGGGTTGAAGCGGCGGTTGGCGTCGAAGAGGGATTTTGTGCGGAGGGTTTCGAGGCCCGTGACTTTACCGTCGCGGCCCACGATGCGCTTGGGGCCGCGGCCGCCGTGGATGAGGATGCCTTCGGTTTCGGCTTCTTCGACTTCCTCGACCGCGGCGGGCATTTCTTCGCGCTGTTCGAGGCAGACGATGCTGACTTCGCGTGCGCCCATGCGGAGGGCCGCCAGGGAGACATCCATCATTTCGTGCGCGGCAACCATGGCGACATTTTCCTCGCGAGGGATGAGGCCTTCGTCTTCGGTGGGGTGGGCGCGGAGGACTTCGCGGGCGGCGGAGCGGGCGACGTCCATGGCGACGTTGCCGCCGCCGATGACGACAACCTTTTTGCCGATGCGGAACTGGTAGCCGAGATTGACGTTGAGGAGGAACTCGATCCCTTTGTGCACGCCGTCGAGTTCGACGCCGGGGATGGTGAGGTCGCGGCTGCGGTGGGCGCCGACGCCGATGACGACCGCGTCGAAGCCGGCATCCTTGAGGCTGGCGATCGTGAAGTCGCGTCCGGCGGCGCGGTTGAGTTCGAGCGTGATGTCGCCGATCTCGAGGATCTCGCGGATCTGGGCGTCGATGACGCCCCGGGGCAAGCGGTACTCGGGAATGCCCAACCGGAGCATGCCGCCGGCGACGGAGGCCGCCTCGAAGATGGTGACGCGGTAGCCGAGCAGCGCCAGGTCGTGCGCGGCGGAGAGGCCCACGGGCCCGCTCCCGATGACGGCGACGCGGTAGGGGAGCTTGGCGATCGGCTTGCGGCGCGATTCGAGAGGGTGGCGGGATTCCGGACCGTAGCGCTCGGTGAGGAAGCGCTTCAAGGCGCGGATGGAAATGGGTTTGTCGATCTGGCCGCGGCGGCAGGCGGTTTCGCACGGGTGGGCGCAAACCCGCCCGCAGACGCTGGCCATGGGGTTGGGATCACGGGCATAGCGGTAGGCTTCCTCGAAGCGGCCTTCAGCGATGAGCGACACATAACGTCCCGCGTTGGTGCCCGCAGGGCAGGCCATCATGCACGGGAAATTCGTGTGAAGCCATTCGACATCGACCCGTTTGTTTTGGAAGCGCATCCGCATGAGCGTGTCTCCAGTGGTGTGGTGGTGGTCCTTAGAACGAGAAATCGAGCTTGGCGTTGCCGGATACGGTCACCGGCTTGGAGACGACCTTCTTGCCTTCCTTCCAGGCCGAGACGGTGTACTGGCCGTCGGGGAGGTTGTCGATTTTGTAATTGCCGCTTGCGTCAGCCTCGGCGAAGTAGGGCGTGGGAGTAACGATGATGTAGCCGGACATTTCGGGGTGGACGTTGCACAGCAGGGGAACAACACCGGGCTGGGTGTACTTGAACGAGCGGATCTCGCCCGTCGGCCAGGTGCCCATGTTGTGGCTCATCTTCTTGTTGCCGTTGATGGAGGGCCAGAAGATGTTGTGTTGGACCTTGTCGCCGTTGAGGAAATCGACGGTGGTGCCGACGAGGACTACGACGACGTGTGGCTGGAACTTGAGGCCTTTCTGGTCCATGGTGGCGTGTTTCGCCGGTGGGTCGAAGGTCTTGCCGGGGATCGCGTTGACATAGACGACGGCGCTTCCTTTGCCGCCGCCGACGGTGCCGGTCAACGAACCAGCCACGGCGAGAGAGCTGACAAGCGACGCGCTAAGAGCGAGCGTTGCGATTCGATTAAAAGACATGTGAGTTTTAACTCCTCCTTTTGACGTTTCGATTGCTAGAAGACAAATTCCGTGGCCATCACGAGCGTGTTGACCCGGAAGGGATTGGTTGCTTTTATCAACCCCGTCTGGGGGTTGGTTACGAAGGTGATGGATTCGAGCGGCCGGATCTGATATTCGACCGAGAACTTAATGTTGGCCCGGAGAAGGAACTGGATCCCGGGCGTGTAGCGGTTGCGCGTGGAGGCATAGGGGGCGAAGAAGGGAGAATCCGTAGAGAGGGCGAGGCCGTTGATGCGGTCCGCCGTGGAATTGACGCTGTCCCAACGCCCGATGAGCATGATCCAGGGCTTTACGAGGTAGTTGGCTTCGACAAAACCGCCATCGAAGTCGACGGGCATCCCGTAGATGAAGCCGGTGGGAGTCAGGCTGTCGGCCGCCAGCGGCAGTGGGACGAGCGCTCCGTTCGAGGTGACCGGGAGCGGGTTGTCGTCGCGGGCGAACATGTAGAGCCCGTAGATGTAGAAATTGCGGTAGTTGAAGCTGATGTTGCCGCCGACGCGATAGAACGGGGCGGTGGCGTTGAGGTAGGTCGGACTGACCTGCTGCATGGGCAGGGCGAGGGGCATATTGGAATCGCCGTGCATATAGAAGCCGCCCAGGGTGAGGTACGTGTGGTCGCGGGGACCGGTCGAGCCGGCAGCCTGGATTTCGTGCCTGACGGCCGGGTCGCGTTCGAGGTTGAAGCGGTAGGAGAACCGGGCGAAAATGTCCTTGGTGGTGGTGTCGGAGGCGAAGCCGACCCCATCGGAGGCGGCGCCGGTGGCCGAAGGCACATACGGGTTCATGTTGGCTGACTGGGCCACTCCGTTCGAGGATTGGTCGAAGACGGCGACGGAGTAGTGATATCCGCCGTAGAGATGGCCACCACTGACCTCGACGCCCCGTGCGGGAGTGGCCATGTTGACCTGGTTGACGACATTCTGCTGGGCGGCGAACGGCGTCATCGCGCCGATGTTGCTTTCGTTGTAGATGTCGTAGGGGCTGATGTTTATCGTTCGAGCCTGGGTATAGGGCAGGTCGAGTTCGAACTGGCCGATGCGGACGTAAACACTGTCCTTCGGCATTTTCATGAGGCGGCTCAGATCGACGAAGCGGAAGTAGCCGTCGCCGAGACCGCCGGCGGCGTTGTCTCCGCCCACGCTGATGTCGTCGTCGACCCAGTAGGCGATGTCGCCACCGAAGTTGCCTGCGGTGAACAGGCTGAACAGGCCGGTCTCAAAGTCCGTGCCCGGGACGAATTGAGGCGTGGAACCGGGCGGGGTGAGGGCGTTGAACTTATTGCGATTGCTGCTGGTGACCTGGAAGAAATTGTTCATGCGGAGCCCGACAGGAACGTTGCCGGGAATCTCGCCGGGCCAAACGGCGTTCGGAAAGGCCATCTTCTGGGCCTCGGCGCCAAGCATGACCGGAGGTTGCTTGAGCATGGACGCGTCGTCGGTGGGGAATTTGAAACCGGCATCCTTGAAGGCTTTGCCGAAGTCATTGAGCAGTGGAAAGTCCAAGTGGCAAGTGGTGCAGGAGGTCCCATACTTTCGCGCGAAGGCCGGGATGGCGTAGGAGCGGCTGGGAGTCAGGAAGGCCAAGCCGACGATTCCGAAGGAAACGGCGCTGGCCGCGAGGGCTGCTATTGTTTTTTGTCGTCGTGTGGTGTCACGTCTCACCGTTTATAACCTCGGCGGGGCCTGTTGCAGGTGGGGGTCCAAAGCGGTTCCAGGGAGCTTGTTCCTTTATTACCTTGGGTAAAGCTCGAAGCTATTAGCCGGGGCTTGAGGAATTTGGCGCAGAGTTGCGCTGAGCCTGCGCTACGGGACGCATCCCTCGCGCAGGCCTAGCCGATAACCCTTTTGAATTCGTCGACTTTCTGCAGTACCCGAGTTAATGCGAGGCGCCTCAGCCAGGTTGTAGACGAATTCCAGCCTCTCGGAAGGAGCGGCAGCAAGCAGTGGCGGCGAGCAGCGTGGCTGAATCTTGGACAACAGTCGATGCTAGTAGGTCCAGAGCAGTTGTGATCGGCGGAAACAGGTTATGCCTAATGCGAATTTAGTAGTCACTTTCGGATAAGTAACAAGCAATTCACACTTCGATACGCGAGAATTCACTGTCCCGGCCATCCGCGAAGGGATGGCATCTTGTAACTTGGGAAGCGGCTCCGGTTATTCGTAGCGAACGGCGGTCAGCGGGTCGACCCGGGTGGCGCGGAAGGCAGGGATCAAGCTGGCGGCGGCGGCGACGAGCGATAGGGTTACGGTGACCGCGGCAATCGTGAGAGGGTCGACTGGCCG
>JAKAJI010000307.1 GCA_021813825.1 Acidobacteriota bacterium
GCCGGTGGCGTTGATGACGGGGCGGAGCGTGGGGCGTTCGAGCGCGAGGAGGTTGGAGCGGACGATTGCGGCCAGAGGCTCGGGGGGCGCGGGTGAGCCGGAGAGGATGGCGGCGCGGGCTTGGGCTGCGGCGCGGCGGCATTCGGCGGCGATGAGGGAGCGCGGGAAGCGGGGTTCGAGGTCAGCGAGCGAGGCGATGAGTTCGTCGATGGAGGGGATGGCGCGGAGGGCGGAAGTGTCGGCCGGGGGCATTTACTCGTAGCGTAGAGCTTCGGTGGGGTTGAGTTGGGAGGCGCGCCGGGCGGGGAGCATGCCGAAGATGACGCCGACGGCGACGGAGACGGTGAAGGCGACGAGGATCGAGACGGGGGAGACGGGGACTTTGATCTGGTCGGTGAAGAACTGGACGCTGAGCGGGATGCTGATGCCGATGAGGATGCCGATGAAGCCGCCGGAGACGCTGATGATGACGCTTTCGGCGAGGAACTGGAGGAGGATGGCCTGGCTGGGCGCGCCGACGGCTTTGCGGAGGCCGATTTCGCGGGTTCGCTCGGTGACGGTGACGAGCATGATGTTCATGATGCCGATGCCGCTGATGACGAGTGCGATGGCGGCGACGATGAACAGGACGATGGAAAGGATGAAGGTGATGCGGTTGGCGGCGTCGAGGATAGCGGTGAGGGTATCGACGCTGTAGCGGGCGCCTTTGCGGTGGCGGCTTTCGATGACCTGGCGGACGGCCTGCGCGGTGGCTTCGACGTCATCGGCGCGGCGGGCCTGGACGTAGATGGGGTCCATGCGTTCGACGCGGGTGAACAGGTCGATGACGGTGATGGGGATGAGGACGGTTTCGTCGCGGAGTTCGGAGAGGCCGAAGGTGCTGGTGCGTTCCTTGAAGGTGCCGATGACGGTGAAGCGGAGTTGGTGAATTTTGATGACCTGGCCGACGGCGGCCTGCTGGCCTCCGAAGAGCTTGGTAGCGAGCTTTTCGGTGAGCATGGCCACTTTCTGGCGGGTGAGGACGTCGGAGGGATCGAGGAAGCGGCCGGCGAGGAGATCGAGATTGCGGATGAGGACGTACTGGTCGTCGGAGCCGATGACGGCGACGTCCTGGGCGCGGCCGCTGAGGTACATCTGGTCGTAGTTGGTCATGACGCCGCAGGCGGCGACGATGCGGGGGGCGAGTTGTTTGCGGATCGCGTCGACGTCGGCTTGTTTGAGGTAGTCGGCGTCGGCGTTGAAGTTTGTGGTGGAGCCGGCTTCGTAGGCAGCGTAGATGAGATTGGAGCCGACGGCGCGGATCTGGCTGAGGATGAGGTCGCGGCCGGTGAGGGAGACGGTGACGACGAGGATGACGGCGGCGTTGCCGATGACGAGGCCGAGGGCGGTGAGGATGGAGCGGACTTTGTTGGCGCGGAGGGCCTGGACGCTAAAATGGAATGCTTCGGCTGGGCTAAGGCGCTGGGGAGCGCGCGGGTGCATGATCAGGCGCCGATGGCCTTCTTCAAGAGGCGCTCGGCATCCTGGCGCGGTGGATCGTCGGGCGTGAGGTTGCTCTGGATATAGCGGTGGAGGAGTTCACGCGCTTTGTCGAGGTGGCGGCGCTGTTCGATGTAGAACTTGGCTTGCGCGAACATGAGTTCGGGGTTATCGGGCGCAATTTTCTCGGCTTGCGCGAAGACGGCCTCACTTTCATCCGGGCGTCCCTGTTTATCGAGGTAGCGGGCGAGGGCGATGAAGCGGCCGACCTGACGGGGGCCGAGTTGGATGGCGCGGCGGAAGTGCTCTTCGGCGCTGTTAAATTCCTTGCGGCGCTCGGCGATCTGCGCCTGGGCCATTTGATACTCAGCGGGGTTGATCTGGGCCATGCGGGCGGCGAGGGCAGCGGCTTTGTCGATGCCGCCACCAAGGAAGCCCGGGGCTTCGAGGTAGTAGTCGAACAAGTCGCTCATGGCCTCGAGGTTGTTGGGGTCGAGTTCCACGGCGCGCTCGAAAGCGGTGCGCGCTTTTGCGGCGGCGGAGGGTGCGGTAAAGATGCTTGAGACTTCGGCGCGGCGGCCCCAGGCGCGGCCGAGCCAGAGGTAATAGTCCGAATTCCGCGGGTCGAGTTTAATGGCGCGCTCGAAGGCGTCGGTGGCGCGATTGTAGTCGGCCATCATGAAATAGTTGCGGCCCCGCAGAAAATAGACGGCGTGGCCGGCGTTGGGGATCGCGGCGAGGACTTTCAGGGACTGATCGTAATCGGTGCGCTGATAGAGTTCCTCGGCTTGGCGGAGACCGGGTTCGGCCGCCAGGAGAGCGGTGGTAAGCGCCAGCAGTGCAACGAGGTAACGCATCTTTAATCCCTGGCCAGCCCGAAATCCGGCCGGCACCATAACTTGCTAGTTAATAGATGCAGTCTCCCGCGATTCGTTTCGCATTCTCGAAAACTGTTCCGGACGGTTTCCCCTTCGTCCTGGAAGCAGATCTCCTAGTATAGTATGTTGAAGAAGCGGGCCAGGTCATCAGGCCTGCAATCCCGCAATAAGGAAAGGGTACCATGCGCGCCAGGATGCGTTGGATTGGAATGATGCTGTTTGGCCTGCTCGCCTTTGCGAGCCTGAGCTGGGGACAGACGTCGGCGATTGAAGGGAAAGTGCAGGACGACCAAGGGCAGCCGCTCAAGGGGGCGATGATCAAGCTTGAGCGGACTGACATTCGTGGGCATTATCAGGTGAAGACGGACAAGAAGGGTCATTACTACTATGGGGGGCTACCGCTGGGCACGTATCGCGTGTCGGTAGAGATCGAGGGGAAGGAAGCAGACTTTGTCAACAATGTGCGGACGCATTTGGGCGATCCGCTGGAGCTGAACTTTGACCTGAAGCAGGTGAAGGAACAGCAGCAGGCGATGCAGAAGGCGGCGGAGACCGGGCAGTTGACGAAGGAACAGGAACGGTCGCTGACGCCGGAGCAGAAGGCGGCGATTGAGAAGCGGGCCAAAGAGCAGTCCGAGCAGATGAAGAAGAATAAGGAGTTGAACGACGCCTTCAATGCCGGGCGCGAGGCCGAGACGGCGAAGAACTGGCAGGGGGCGGTGGACAGCTTCGAGAAGGCTTCGCAACTGGATCCGGCGCAGACCGTGGTGTGGGCGCACCTTGCCGACTCCTATCTGAACCTGGCGGAGACGAAGACCGGGGCGGACAAGGAGGCGGCGATGGAGAAAGGGCTGGGGGCGTACCAGAAGGCGATTGCCCTGAAGCCGGACGATCCGTCGTTCCACAACAACTACGCGCTGGCGCTGGCCAAGGCGAAGAAGATCGACGACGCCAAGGCGGAATTGACCAAGGCCGCCGCCCTTGACCCGGCATCAGCAGGCAAGTACTACTACAATCTGGGTGCAGTGCTGGTGAACACAGGCCAGACGGACCAAGCCGGCGACGCGTTCAAGAAGGCGATCGAGGCCAATCCGAACTATGCTCCGGCGCAGTATCAGTACGGTATCTACCTGGTGTCGAAGGCGACGACGACGGCGGATGGGAAGGTGATACCGCCGGACGGGACCGTTCAGGCGTTCCAGAAGTACCTGGAACTCGATCCCACCGGGCCGTACGCTGAGCAGGCCAAGGGCATGTTGCAGACGTTGACGGGAACGGTGCAGACGACGTACCAAAACCCCGACGAGAAGAAGGCTACGAAGAAGAAAAAGTGAGACTTATGACGCCGTGGGATGGCTGGAGCGGAAAATGCCCTGCGTGGGTGCAACCTTCCGGACGGCTGCGGCGTCTACTCTAGTAACAGCAGACGATCCCCTGTGCAGGATCCCTTTCCCCCAACAAACCGTCCTGCACAGGGGCTTCGAAAGCCTAATTGGAAATCCGGTTAGGATGATAGTAGTTCAGTAGTAGTCCCCCCGTCAACAGAAATTTTTCCCTGGGCTGTGTGAGCAAATCGGCCCTTTCCTCATCTAGTTTTCCCCGGCCGCAGATTAACGAAGGGAATGGTTGCGCACCCACTCCAGGCCGGCGCGGGCCATGGCTTGGATGAGGTGGTATTCGTCCTGATGAGACCCCTTGTCGAAGGACTCCCTTTCGTCGTGGACAGCGTTGGTGACCTGGGCGACGATTCCGAGGGGGAAGTTCGTTGCCTGGGCAAAGGCGAACAGCGAGGCGGCCTGCATTTCGACGGCAAGGACGCCGGCTTCGGCGTAGTGCTGTAACTGCTGGTGGGTTTCGCGGTAGGGCGCGTCGGTGGACCAGACCGTTCCGGTGGTCACGTTGCGTCCGAGCGGGAGCAGGGCATCGCGCAGAGGCTCGACGAGGGCGGGCGGGGCGGGAACGGAGGGCGAGGGTGGCAGGTAGTGATAGGAAGTGCCCTCATCGCGAATGGCCGCCTGGGGAATGACGAAGCTGGGCAAGGGGAGGGAAGGGGCGACGCGGCCGGCGGAGGTCAAGCCGAGGATGAGTTCCGCGCCGGAGACGCGGAGTTGTTCGGCGATGAGGACGGCATAGGGTCCGCCGATGGTGCGCCCGATGATGCCAATGCTCGAACCATCGACGGGCAGAGAAAACATGGTGGTGTGGAAGCAGGCCCACGCCGGGCATGGGGCGGCGAGACCCGAAGCGGCGAGCCAATCGGTAATGTCACCGTCAAAGTCGAGCAGGCAGAGCTTCGGGATGGGCGCATCGGGGAGGGCTCGCTCGAGGCGGACGGCGCGGGTGAGCGCTTCGGGAGTGAACGCGGCGGGGCGATCGAGTGGGTGGTCGAGAATCGGGAGCGGGTTGTTGGCGGGCATGAGAATCGGCAAGAAAGCTTAAGAGCGGAGGGCGAGGACCTCGGCGGCGAGAACGTTTGGGCTTTTGGTTCGGGCATTCCGCAGGGTGCGGAGCAGGGTGACGCAGGAGAAGCCGGCTGCGCGGAACTCATCGAGGAAGGCGACGCCGTCCTTGGCTCCGGCGATTCAGGCGAACCAATCGGAAGGAGTGGCCGCGGACGCCGGGCGGGATTCTCGCAGGATGAGTTCGGCCGAATAGAGACGGCCGCCGGGGCGGAGAGTGCGGGCGAGTTCGCCGAAGATGGCCTGGCGGGCGGGGTTGAGGTTGAAGATGCCGTTAGCGATGGCGGCGTCGAAGGTGCTGTCCGGGAAGGGAAGGCGTTCGGCGGCGGCCTGGCAGAAGTGGACATTGCGGAGGGGAACTTGCGCGGCGGAACTGCGGGCGCGGTCGAGCATGGGAGAGGCGAAGTCGACGCCGGTGACGGGGCTTGCGGGGCCGAGGCGTTGGGCGAGGATGAGGGAGTCGAGACCGGCTCCGCAACCGAGGTCGAGGACGCGGGCCGGGGGTTCGATGGCGGCGGAGAAGGCGAGGTTGGTGACGCCGGTGAAGGCCTCGAGGGAGGCGGCGGGGAGGTGGTCGAGCAGATCGGCCGGATAGCCGAGGCTTTCGGCGAAAGCGCGGCCGGCGGGGAAAGGATGGCGTTCATGCGGAGCGTTGGCCAGGGCGGAGTAGGCGGCGCGAACGCCTTCGCGCAGATTGCGGTTGCTCACGCTTTCAGGTGTAGCACGCGGGACGCGGTCAGAACTCGAAAACGATGTTGGCGTGGAAGGCGCGGAGGACACGGGCGGCGACGTCAACGTACGATTTCGAGTTTATGGATACGAACGGATCGGACAGGTGGATGTTGAGAGTTTTTGTTCGGAAATAGACGCTGAATTGAGACGGGGCTGCAGGTGGTGTTTGTTACACTATTGGCTTGGCCGCTTCAGGCCAAAGGAACCATGAAAATACACGAGTATCAGGCGAAGGCGATCCTGAGCCACTACGGTGTGCCCGTACCGCGGGGAGAAGTGGTTTACACCGTGGAGGAGGCTGAGGCGGCGGCGAAGAAGATCGGTGGCAGCGTGGTGGTGAAGGCGCAGATCCACGCGGGCGGCCGCGGGAAGGGCGGCGGCGTGAAGGTGGCGAAGAATTCGGACGAAGCGGCCGAGATCGCCAAAAAGATGATTGGCATGACGCTGGTGACGCACCAGACGGGGCCGGAGGGACGGCTGGTGCAGAGGCTGCTGGTG
>JAKAJI010000308.1 GCA_021813825.1 Acidobacteriota bacterium
CGACTTCTCCACCTCGCTCGCCTCCGCCTTCGACAAAATCGGCGGCATCGGCACCCTCGTCCGCGGCAAAACCGTCGCCCTCAAACTCAACCTCACCGGCAACCCCGCCCGCTTCCCCCTCACCCCCGACCTCCCCTACCGCACCGACGCCCGCACTGTCGCCGCCACCGTCCATCTGCTCGCCCGCAACGGCGCCCGCCGCGTCCGCATCATCGAAAGCTTCTTCCCCGCCTCCCAGGATCTCGCCCTCTGGGCCCGCTACGGCCTCGACGTGAAAGCCATCGACAACCTCGGCGTCCCCGTCGAATGGATCAACGTCCAGAACCGCGGCCCCTACAAAAATTACGTCCGCCTCAAAGTTCCCTTCGGCGGCTACGTCTTCCCCGCCTATCACATCAACCAGGCCTTCACCGAGTGCGACGTCTACGCTTCGCTGTCGAAACTCAAGAACCACTGGCTCGCCGGCGTCACCATGTCCATCAAAAACAACTTCGGTGATACGCCCTGCTCACTCTACGGCGGCGACTGCGGCCCGAACGGCAACGAAAACCCGACCAAGGAGCGCGGCCCCGTCTGCCACAACGGCACCACCAAACCCCCCGCCGGCGTCGACGCCGAAATCGACCCCGCCTCGCCCCGCGACCCCGGCTACCGCGTCCCCCGCATCGCCGTCGAACAGGCCGCCATCCGCCCCATCGACCTCGCCATCGTCGATGGCGTCGACACCGTCCGGGGCGGGGAAGGCCCCTGGCTCAAAGGACTCGACCGCATGCACCCCCACGTCATCCTCGCCGGCCGCAACCCCGTCTGCGTCGACTCCGTCGGTATGGCTGTCATGAGCTACTCGCCCCAAGCCACCCGTGGCCAGGCTCCCTTCGTCCGCGGCGACAACCCGCTCAAACTCGCCGAAGAAGCCGGTCTCGGGTCAACCGACCTCAACCGCATCGACATCCGCGGCCTTAAACTCGCCGACGCCCGCATCGACTTCGGCCCCGGCCCTGTCGGCAAAACGCTCAAGGAACTCGGCGCCGCCTGACGCGCGCGCACCAATGAAGTATCTCCGCATCCCCGTGCTCCTGCTCATCGCCGCCGGAGCCCTCTTCGCCCAAACCCCAAACCCCGCCCAACGCCGCCAGATCCAGGAAGCCATCCGCTCCCTCAAGCAGCGCCTCGCCGCCCACTACACGGGCGACCTCCCGCCCGATCAAATCCAGCAGCGCATCGACCAACTCCAGCACGAACTCGACCAACTCGGCCCCGCTCCCCCCTTCACTCCCCGCCTCAGTGCCTCTCGCCCCACCCCCATCACGCCGCCGCCCTGCGTCCCCGTCAACCCCAACGCCACCCCCGAAGCCCGCGCCCTGCTCCAGGAAATCTGTGACGTCTCGGGCAAAGCCATCCTCACCGGCCAGCACAACTACCCCAACGAACGGAACCTCGACACCGAGGCCATCCACGCCCTCACCGGCAAATACCCCGCCATCTGGGGCTCCGATTTCGGCTTCACCTCCGGCGAGGACCAGGACGCCATCACCCACCGCGACCTCATGATCCAGGAAGCCAAACGCCAATACGCCGCCGGCTCCATCGTCTACCTCTGCTGGCACATGATGCGTCCCACCGACGATGAACCCGGCCAACCCGGCGCAAGCTGGTCCGGCAGCGTCCAAGCCAAACTCACCGACGACCAGTGGCTCGAACTCATCACCTCCGACTCACCCCTCCACCAGCGCTGGGAAAAATACATGGACACCGCCGCCGGATACCTGCAACAGCTTCAGGACGCCCACATCCCCGTCCTCTTCCGGCCCATGCACGAAAACAACGGCTCGTTCTTCTGGTGGGGCGGCCGTCCCGGCCCCTACGGCACGGCGGAACTTTACCGCGAAGTCTACAACCGCATGGTGAACGTCCATCACCTCAACAACCTCATCTGGGTCTGGAACCAGAACGGCCCCGCGCCCGGCGGCCAGTTCTACGATTTCTATCCCGGTCCCCAGTACTGCGACATCGTCAGCTACGACAACTACCGCACCCTGGACGACCGCTACTACCAGGAGATCCTCACCATCGCCAACGGCAAGCCCATCGCTCTGGGCGAAGTCGGCACGCCCCCGCCGCCCGAACTCCTCGCCGCCCAACCCAAGTGGGCCTTCTACATGACCTGGGCCGGCATGTCCGGCGCTACTCCGCCGTTCCCCCGCGCCGCCGCTCCCGCCGGCGACTCCCCCGAACCTGAACCTCATAGCATTCCCATCCCCGACAACGCCACGCCCGATCAACTCCGCGCCATCATTCAGGAACTCGAGCAGCAAACCCCCGGCCCTTACCACCCGCCGTTCTATCCCATCCCCGCCGCCGCCACCCCCGACATGCTCCGCCGCATCGCCCAACGCCTCGAACCCGGCCCTGGCAACGCCCTCAAAGCCATCTACGACGACCCCTACTACCTCAAACGCGGCGACCCCATCCCGAAATAGCCAACCCCGCCAACCCCGTCCGCTATATTGGTGCCTGCGATGACTTTCTCCTACGCGGCGCTCGCCGCCTTCGCCCAGGAGCTGCTCGAACGCTCCGGCGTCCCCTCTGACAAAGCCAATCTCGTGGCCGTCTCCCTCACCGCCTCCAACCTCCGCGGCGTCGACTCCCACGGCCTCCAACTCCTGCCCCAATACCTCGAGCAGATCAAAGCCGGAAACATCCAACCCGAAGCCAACGGCCACGTCATCTCCGAAAGCGGAGCCTGTCTCCTGTTCGACGGTGAGCGCGCCTTCGGCCAGCACGTCGCTGCCGTCTGCTCGGACCACGCCGTTCGCCTAAGCCAGACCCACGGTCTCGGCATGGCCGTCGCCCGCGAGTCCAACCACTACGGCGCCGCCGCCTTCTGGAGCCAGCGCATCGCCGATGCCGGTTGCATCGGCATCACCGTCTGCAACGCCAGTTCCCTCGTCGCTCCCTGGCAGGGCAAACAACCCCGCCTCGGCACCAACCCCATCAGCGTCGCCATCCCCGGCCCGCGCCGCTGGCTCCTCGACATGGCCACCACTACCGTCGCCATGAACAAAATCGTCAACGCCTCTCTCTCCGGCCGCGAAACCATCCCGCCCGGCTGGGCCATGGACGCCGAAGGCAACCCGACCACCTCCACCGCCGTCGCCATCAAAGGCCTGCTCATGCCCCTCGGCGGCTACAAAGGCAGCGGCCTGGCGATGATGGTCGAAATCCTCTGCGCCGTCCTAAGCGGCGGCGCCATGAGCACCGAAGTCGGCGGCGTCTACAACCGGACCAAACCCATGCGCACCTCGCAAATGTTCCTCTCGATCGACCCCACCCGTTTCCTGCCGATGGATGAACTCGTCGAACGCATGACCCGCCTCGTCGCCATGATGAAATCTTCCGCCCCCGCCCAGGGCTTCGACGAAGTCATGGTCGCCGGCGACCCCGAATGGCGCATCGAAGAACAGCGCCGCCGCGACGGTATCCCGCTCTCCGAAGGAGCCTGGAAAGCCCTCTGTGAGGCCGCAGCTTCCCTCAGTGTGCCCTTGCCCCCGCCCGCCAGCTAAAATAAGGCGATGCCCGAGCCCGAACCTCCGCAGGAAAATTTCGAAGCGGGCCTCAAGCAACTCGAGGCCATCGTCAAGGAAATGGAGTCGGGCGACCTCCCGCTCGAAAAGTCCATCGAACTGTTCGAAAAAGGCATCCGCCTCAGCGAACGCTGCCGCAAGCAACTCGAAGAGGCCGAAACCAAAGTCGAGATCCTCCTCAAAAAAGGCGACAAGGTGCAACCTGAACCCTTCGAGCCCCGTTCTGCATGACCCTAGCCGAATACCTCGCCGCGCAGCAGCGCCGCATCGACCATACCCTCGATCGCCTCGTTCCGGCTGAATCCACACCGCCCGAAACCATTCACAAGGCGATGCGCTACTCCCTTTTCGCCGGAGGCAAGCGCATCCGCCCGCTGCTGTGTCTGGCCGCCGCCGAAGCCGTCTCTGATTTCACGCCCGGCGTCGAGGAGGTCGCCTCATCGCTCGAACTCATCCACACCTACTCGCTCATCCACGACGACCTGCCCGCCCTCGATAACGACGATCTCCGCCGCGGCCGCCCCACTTGCCACAAAGTATTCGGCGAAGCCATGGCCATCCTCGCCGGCGATTCCCTCCTCACCCTCGCCTTCGAAGTCCTCGCAAACTCGCCCGGTGACGACTCGCGCCGTGCACGCCTCGTCGGTGAACTGGCCCGCGCCTCCGGAACCGTCGGCGGCATGATCGCCGGCCAGGTCCTCGACATCGAAAGCGAAGGCGCCGAGCCTTCCGCCGCTCTCCTCGCCTCCATCCACCACGCGAAAACCGGAGCCCTCCTCCGCGCCAGCCTCCGCCTCGGAGCCATCCAGGCCGGCGCAAGCGACGAACAACTCGAAGCCCTCTCAAATTTCGGCTCGCACGTCGGCCTCGCCTTCCAGATCGTCGACGACCTCCTCGACGTCGAAGAATCCACCGCCGCCCTCGGCAAAACCGCCGGCAAGGACGCCGCCCAGGGCAAAGTCACATTTCCCGCCGTCTACGGCATCGAACGCTCCCACCAAATGGCCGAGGAAGAACGCCTGGAAGCGCACCTCGCTCTCCGCCCCTTCGATGAACGCGCCGAGCGCCTCCGCGAACTCGCTGACTTCATCGTCCGGCGCAAGGCCTGATCCCGCCATGCCCGCCCGGCGAAGGCTCGACCAACTTATGGTCGATCGTTCCCTCGCCCCCACGCGCGAAAAAGCGAAGGCCCTCATCCTCGCCCGCCAGGTCCTCGTCAACGGACAACCCGCCGGCAAACCCGGTCACGAAATCGACCCCGCATCCATCATCGAAGTCCTCCGCCCGCTCCCCTACGTCAGCCGCGCCGGCGCCAAACTCGAAGCCGCCCTCGACCACTTCCACATCTCCCCCGCCGGCCGCATCTGCATCGACATCGGCTCCTCCACCGGCGGCTTCACCGACTGCCTCCTCCAGCGTGGCGCCAAACTCGTCTACTCGATCGATGCCGGTACCGGCCAACTCGACTGGAAACTCCGCAACGACCCCCGCGTCGTCGTCCGCGAACGCACCAACGCGCGCTATTTGACCCCGTCCGATTTTCCCCAGCTTCCTGATCTCGCCGTTTGCGACGTGAGCTTCATTTCCGTAACAATGATCCTTCCCGCTTTAGATGGAATTCTGCGCGCCTCGCGCGAGCAGCAGGGGGGAAAGAGCGAGTTGGTCATCTTAGTCAAACCTCAGTTCGAGCTCGAGCGAAAATCCGTCGGCCCGGGCGGCATCGTCCGCGACCCCGCCCTCCACGAACGCGCCTGCCGCCGCGTCTCTGATGCCGTCTCCGCGCTCGGCTACCAATGTGCCATCATCCCCAGCCCCGTGCTCGGCGCCGAGGGCAACCAGGAGTTTCTCTTGTATGGCGCGTGTTAAGTCCGCCGCCCTCATGACCAAGCCGGGCGCGCCCGCCGCCTACGTCCTGCTTCCTAAGCTCATCGAGTTCTTCGCGCACCACGATGTCAAAGTCCGCTACGACGACCAAACCGCCCTCTACCTCCGCCGCACCGACGGCGAGCCCCGCGAACAAATCGTCGAAGGCGCGGACTTAGTCGTCGTCCTCGGCGGCGACGGCACCCTTCTCAGCGCCGCCCGCGCCGTCGGCGGCCGCGAAACCCCCATCTTCGCCGTCAACCTCGGCGGCCTCGGCTTCCTCACCACCATCCCCGTCGAGGATCTTTATCCCGAACTCGAACGCGCCCTCAACAACGAACAGCGCACCGCCGCCCACCGCATGCTCACCTGCCAGGTCCTCCGCGGCGGCCACCTCCTCGCCTCCTACGAAGCCCTCAACGACATCGTCATCACCAAGGCATCCATCGCCCGCATGATCGACGTCGAAACACACGTCGACTCCCACTACGTCTGCACCTACAAAGCCGACGGCCTCATCGTCAGCACCCCCACCGGTTCCACCGCCTACTCCCTCTCCGCCGGCGGACCCATCATCTACCCCGCCGTCGCCAGCCTC
>JAKAJI010000309.1 GCA_021813825.1 Acidobacteriota bacterium
CGACCGCGGTTTCGTAGAAATCCGTGATGGCGGATTCAGAGGGGACGTCCGGCGCGCCGTAGCGTTCGCCGTTGAACAGGACCTCGCGGCCCAGGCGGCTGTCTTCATCGATTTCGAGCATGTAGACGGACACGTGAGGTGCGGCGAGGCGGGCCGTGGATTCGAGCGAGGTCCGCCAGGAGGCGGCGGTCTGGCCGGGGAGTCCGGCGATCAAGTCGATGTTGAAGTTTTCGATGCCGGCACGGCGAAGCGCGGCCACGTCTTCGGCGACGTTTTGCGCGGTGTGGCGGCGGCCGGAGCGGCGGGATTCGCTTTCGACGAAGGACTGAACGCCGAGGCTGACGCGATTGATGCCGGCTTCGCGCCAGAGGGCGGCGTGCGAGTGGGGGAACGTGGCGGGAGCGGCCTCGAGCGTGGCCTCCAGATACGGCCGGCCGGGAATGGCGGCCAGCAGCGCCGCGAGCGATCCGGGATCGAGACGGCTCGGCGTGCCGCCGCCCAGGTAGACAGTTTCCGGGATCCAGGGCCAGGCGGTCACGCGAAGTTCGCGGACGAGGGCGTCAACATACGGCCCTTCCAGGTCGCGAGGCAACACGCCCGAGGCGAAGTTACAGTAAGTGCATTTTTGCGCGCAGAAAGGATAGGCGATGTAGACGCCGGGCATTACAACTCGATGGATACTCCAAGCTGGCGGGAGATGGCCGCGGCGACCACCTCATCGAGCGTTTCGCCGGTTTCCGGCAGAGTGAAGGCGTCGCGCGCCGCGTCCCAGGCGAATTTGAAACTCTTCGACTGGGCCGAAAGCCAGATCTGGTGGACCGGCGAGTTGGGACTGACGACGAATTTTGCCGGCGGATCCTCGAATTCAATGGTGAGCGCGCCTGCGTTAAAATCGGGTTCGAAGTCCGCGTTTTCCGAAGCTTCGGTGAGGCGGCGGTGGAGCGCTTCAAGCGCCGCGCTGGCTCGCCGCTGGAACTCCTGGTCGTCCATAGGTTTTCTTCATTTTGTCAGATTGGGCCGGAGGATTTGTTCGGAACTTTCGGTGGGCTTCGGTCATCGATTGAAAGGGCGTGTGCGCGGTCGCGGCGCCCGGAGAGATCCGCACAACGGCCATTCATGGAAACGCACTGTCTCCGATATACCGAAATTCCCGGCACATCGCGGCTGTTCGCCGACTATCAGTATCATTTCGATCGAGTTAGCCGGTTCTACCCGCACAACCCGCACGATTTCGAATCGTACAAGCGGGCCGCGCACGAGATGGATTTCCCCGAGGCACGGCGGACGGCTCTGGTGGAGGCGCTGCGAAAGACCAACGACGGTTCACCGCTGCTCGAGGAGTTGGCGAAGCCCGGGACGGTAGCGGTTGTGACTGGCCAGCAGTTGGGGCTCTACACGGGTCCGGCGTACACGGTTTACAAGGCGCTGACGGTGGTGAGGCTCGCCGAAGCGCTGCGCGAGGCGGGCGTGCGGGCGGTGCCGGTGTTTTGGGCGCCGTCGGAGGACCACGATTTCGCCGAGGTGGACCACTGCCATGTGTTCGGCGGCGGGTATGAGCCGGTGAGTCTGCGGATGGAGGCCGACGGCGGGCCGCGGCAGATGGTGGGGACAAGGGTTATCCGGCGGGTTCCGGAAGACGAGTTGGCGCGAGCGTTCGGGCGGATGCCGTTTGGCGAGGAAGCGGTGGAGATGGTGCGGCGGGCCTACCGGCCGGGCGTGACGCTGATGGAGGCGTTCCGGTGGATGCTCGGGGAGATGCTGCGTCCCTATGAGTTGCTCTACGTCGATCCGCTCGAACCGGGAGTCCGGAAGCTCGTGGCGCCGTTTCTGCGCGCGGCCGTGGAGGCGGCGCCGGGGCTGAACGCGAAGTTACGGGAGCGGGCGAAGGAGTTAGAAGCGGCGGGATATCACGCGCAGGTGTTGATCGAGCCCGAGACGTCGCTGTTTTTCCGGATCGAGGGGAACAACCGGCACACGCTGCGCGTGAGGGACGGGCGGTACAGCGCGGGCGACCGCGACTTTGGGACGGACGAGTTGGCTGCGGAGGCGGAGAAGCTGTCACCGAACGCGGTGCTGCGGCCGGTTATGCAGGATTACTTACTGCCGACGATTGCCTATGCGGGCGGGCCGGCGGAGATGGCTTACTTTGCCCAGGCGGAGGTGATTTACCGCGAGTTACTCGGCCGGATGCCGGTGGCTGTGGCGCGGGCTTCATTCACGTTTTTGCCTCTGCCCGAGGCGGAGCGGATGACGAAGTTCGGGCTGAAAGTTCCCGCTTTGCTTCGGCCGGAGGCGGAGGTGCGGGAGACAGCCGCGCGGACGCTTGTGCCGGCGGGGTTGCAGGAGGAGTACGCCGAGGCGCGGCGTCGGCAAGGGGAGCTGATCGCGAAGCTCGAGGCGGTGACGCTCAGGCTGGATCCGACACTCGGGAAAGCCATGCGCCGCAGCAGCGCGAAGATGAGTTACCAACTCGAAAAGATGGAGAAAAAGGTTGCGCGTGAGGCTTTGCGGCGGGCCGAGCGGGCCGGAGCCGGAGTGAGTAAGTTGCTGAAGTTAGTGTACCCCGAGCGGCACTTACAGGAACGGTATTACTCGTTCTTGCCCTTTTACGCGGAGCATGGGCCAGAGTTAGTGGGCAAGATCGCGGAGGCGGTGCATTTGGGTTGTCCGGATCATCGGGTGGTGATCGGGTAGAGAGGTTACTTTTCGGCGAGCCAGTTGAGGTTACTCCAGGTAGTGGTGGTGATGAGCGTGTTTCCGCTGCAGCCATAGAGGTAGAAGTAGGGTTGCGTGGGGCCTTTGTGCCACGTGCCGGTGGCGCGGTCGAAAGTGGCGAGGGTGTTCTGCTGGCCGGTGACGGATGATTTCGGGTCCGGCTTTAACTTGACGGACATCCAGAGCGTGTCGTCGTCGCAGAGCGCCGCTCCGCTTACGTCCTCGAGCGAGAAGGGAAACGGATAACTGGCGAGTAGCGTCCCGTCGAGGGAGAACTCCATGTAGCGGTGCGCCAAGGGGGAGCCCCAGCCGACGCGGTCTTTCGACGTGACGAAGAAGGAACCGCCAACAGGCGTTTCCAATCCGGGAAATGTGTTTCGCGGGACCGCGCCGCGGAGCGGCCTTCCCTGTATGTCGAAGCGCTGGATCATCAAGTAACTCGCGGCGTCGCCCACGTCTCTGCCAGAGTCGTCCTTCAGAAGACCTGCCGTCCAGATGGTTCCGTCTGAAGCGAAGGTGATGGCGAAGGGGACGTAGGGCTCCGTCCGCACGACGCGCTGGCTGGTTCTGTCGGGGGACACGATGGCGAGGAAGCCTCCAGCGCGGTCGCCGTCGCCGTATGCTGTTCCAGCGAACGCCACGTAGCCTGTCGCGCTCCTGGTGAACTCGTGGCTCATTAGCAGGATCCCTTCCCCGCCGGGTATCTGAAGACCGATCCGCTCTGCCTCCAGTCCCGATGAATCGTAGATTCGAAGGACGGGAGCGCCGGTTGAGTGGCCCTCGATGGCGAGGAGCGCCCCGCCGCTCCAGACGCCGACTGGTTCGCCGTGGGCTGGGGGCGGCGAAAGGGAGATGGAACGGACGGGGGTCTGCGCCCGCGCAATGGCGGGCTTAAGCGCGGCACAGCATACGATTGCCGCGACGAGCATCAGCGTTGACGGGCGTTCGTCAGTTGTCGTCATTTAGCCTCCTTGAGCCGGACCGCGTACGGTCCCGGGCCCGTCTTATGATCCGCCGTTGTAGCAGTAGGGGTATCCCTGGCCGCATATGTTACTTGTGTCCAAGCAGTAGGAACAGCAGTACTGCCCAGTGCAGTTACCCTGCTGGGCGTGCACGGTGGTCATGCCCAGCAGGCGCTCGAACCATGGCAATGGCGAGCCACGGGCCGAGGACGCTGCGCACTTGGGAGCCGGGTGCTGACGAGCGAGCACGTCTTGGATCGACAACAGCGGGTTTGGGCGCAGACCCACAAAGAAACCGGGCAGGGACTTATGCTGCAGGTTCAGGATTGCAACGGTGGCTGGGTGAACTACCGGACGAGATCCGGCTCGCCTATCGCCGAAGGAGCTCTGGGAAGCCAACATACCGGCCAGAGCTAAGACTATCACCCCCCCGCGTGCCCCCCGGGGTGCCCGAAATGCCGTAAACATACCCACGCCTCGTGCGGATAGTATGAGCGCGGCCGGTTGGCTTGTCAACCGGGCGTTAATAGGAATTTCGTGGTGTAGGCAGCCCCAGGAGCCGTGTCCGGTCGCTGCCGGGTATCGGCAACAACGATCCGTGTAGTCCGATGGCCGACGGACGCTATGCCTCGGGCGCCCGGATCATCGGGTGGTGGTGGGGTAGGGAGTTACTTGACGGCGAGCCAGTTCAGACTTCTCCAGGAAGCTGGGCTGGCGATCAGCGTGGTTTCACTGCACCCATAGAGGTACGCGAAGGGCTGCGTGGCTCCTTTGTGCCACGTGCCGGTGGCGCGGTCAAACGAGGCGAGGGCGGACTGCTGCTGGCCGGCCGGTCCCGGTCTTTCTCTCAGCGACATCCAGAGCGTCTCATCGTCGCAGAGCGCCCCTCCGTTCAAGTCCGTGTATGAGTAAGTGAAGTGGTAGCTGGCGAGCAGCTTTCCGTCGAGGGCGAACTCGATGTAGCGGTGTGCCAGCGGGGAAACCCAGCCGACGCGGTCTTTTGATGTGACGAAGAACGAAGTGTCAACGGGTGTTACTGGGCCGGAAAACGTGCTTCGCGGGACCGCACCGCCCAGTTGCCTGCCCTGTGTGTCGAAGCGCTGGACGACGAAGTAACTGGCCGAGTCTCCCGCGTCTCTGCCGGAGTCGTCCTTCTGAAGGCCAGCCGCCCAGATTGTCCCATCCGGGGCGAAAGTCAGCGCGAACGGAACGTAGGGCTCCGTCCGCACGGCCGGCCGGCTGGTTCTGTCGCGGGAGACGATGGCGAGGAAGCCTCCGGCACCGTCGCCGTATGCGGTTCGAGCGAACGCCACGTAGCTTATCGCGCTCCTGGTGAACCCGTGGCTCATCAGCAGGATCCCTTCCGCGCCGGGTATGTGAGGACCGATCCGCTCTGCCTCCAGTCCCAATGAATCGTAGATTCGAAGGACGGGAGCGCGCGTCGAGTGGCCCTCGATCGTGGGAAGCACCCCACGGCTTCGAACTCCGACCGGGTCGCCGTGGGCTGGCGGGGGCCAAAGGGTCACGGAGCGGACACGTGCCTGTGCACGGGCGGTCGTGGTGTGAAGCGCCAGCAGAGCGAGGGAAGCCGCACGCGGCCGCGTAGAGAGTCGACGGGCTTCCGTCGTCTTCTCCCCGGCGCCGTCTAGTATGGCGCGACGCGCCGTAGGATAATCGCTGCATGTGCGTTGGGCGATGGTTGTTGTCTATTTTCGCGGCGCTGAGCGTTGTCTCGGCACAGGAGAAGCCGGTTCCTTCGATAGCCGCGAAAACCGAGTCGATGCGGAAGATGGACGGTCTGTTTCCGCTGTACTGGGATGAGCACGGCGGGAAACTGTGGATGGAGATTCCGCAATTTGATCACGAGTTCCTCTATGTCGAGTCCCTCGCCGGAGGCGTGGGGTCGAACGACATCGGGTTAGACCGCGGGCAGCCGGGGCGGGCGCGTGTGGTGAAGTTCGAGCGGATCGGCCCGAAGATCCTGCTCATCGAACCGAACCAGCGCTACCGGGCGATCACGGAGGATCCGGACCAGAGGCGGGCGGTCGAGGAGTCCTTCGCCCAGTCCGTGCTGTGGGGATTCGAGGTGGCGGCCGAAGATAACGGCCGCGTCTTAGTGGACGCGACTCCCTTCTTTCTTCACGACGCGCACCATGTAAGCGCGACGCTGCGCCAGACAAAGCAGGGAAATTACAACCTCGACGAGAAACGCTCGGCGATATATCTCGAGCGGACGAAGAATTTCCCGCGCAACACCGAAGTCGAGGCCATGCTGACGTTCACGCTGGCGAACGGCGACGCGGGTAACTACGTGCGGGAAGTTACTCCTTCGGCCGATGCGGTCAC
>JAKAJI010000022.1 GCA_021813825.1 Acidobacteriota bacterium
ATCATGAGCGGAGGCGCCGGCTCCAACGGACAACTTCTTGTCAATTTCACGCTGCCTGGCAATAATTCGCCGGCGCCTCCGAGCACGACCCCTGCGCCAGCCACGCCGCCGGCGACGACAAAGGCGCCGGCGGTGAGTAACTCCGAGACGCTGTCGCTCGCTCCCGACGCGGCCGACGACGCTTACTGGAATGCGCAACCCGCGGCGGTGCAACCGCTCCGCACGATGGCCAATGAAACGCAACGTGCCGCGCTCGCCCAGCAGCTTGCGAGTGAAGGATACAAGATCGACGTGCCGATCATGGTGTGGGGCTGGGACGCGGCGAAGACGACCGCGCTGCGCCAGTCCTATGGCTACACGTGGGTGCCGTCGCTCGGCGAACAGGCTTCGGTTCAGGTTGCGCCGGGGCTTACTTTTCCTGGCCTGCCGTCTTACGATCCGAATAATCCGCCGCCGGGCTCGATCCTTGTCCCGCCGGCTGGCTCGTCGCTTGCTTGACGCCGGCCAGGTAATCGTGCAGGAAGGCGGTTAGCCCGGGCGCCAGCGCCGACCGCCGGGCGATGCAATCGTCGATGCCTTCGATGGTCTGCTTCAAGGTTCTTGGTCCACCGGTGTAGTGGCTCACGCGCGGCTCAAAATAGGCCTCGACCTCGTCGCGGCGGGCGGCGCTGCAGAAGGCTCCGCCGGTGGCCGGAAGCGCGGCGGCGAAGTCCGCGCCCACCTCGCGCGGAATCCGCTTGGCGAGCGCGTCGCCGTGCTGCTTGACAAATTCGAAGGGCAGGGACCGTGTTGTGGGATTTCCCAGGGGCCCGAACAGCAGCGGATAGAAGGCTTCGCGCGCGTCGAAGCCTTCGCTCAAAAGAAGGTTGAGTCCCTGGGTAGCGATGGCCGGGTCGCGAAACGAACCCAGGGCGTCGAGCAGGCGCTGGCGCACCGCGCGGTCTTTCTCCGTCCGCGCGGCTGCGAGGAACTTATCGAACAGATCCTGGTTGCCGTGCTCGGCCGCCGTCGACAGCACCGCGGTGGTCATGTTCGGATCGACAGCGGAGTGGTTGGCGAGCCATTTCAGCGCCAGCGCATGCGCCTCGGCGATCAACTTCTCGTCCTCGCCCTCGTTGGCCACGAAAGGCACCAGCGACTGGCGGAGTAACTGCACGCCATCGCCTTCGCCGGGACGGGGCGACCATCCCAGAGCCTCGGCGCGGGCCCCGAAGGTGTCGCGGAGGAACCGCGCGGCGGCGGGCCGCAGCGCATCCGGCACCGCACGCGATTTCAGGATGCCGGCGACACCGGCTGCCGCTTCCACCACCTGGCGTTCCGAAGCGCCGCTGAAGGCGCGCGCCTGCTCGAGCGCCTCAGCCACGGGAACGCGTCCGGCTTGGGTGAGCGCATCCAGGTTCTCGAGTTCGCCGACGCGCTCGGCAAGGGTCAGGTGCCTGCCCTCACCGGCGAGGGTTTTGGCGAGCAGTCCATCACCGTAGGCGACGCGGTAGTATCCTTCTTCCCCGGCGTTCGGCAGGATCCACGCCGGACAGGAGTGCGCGTCGCGAAGCGGGAACGACGCTTCGGCCGCGTCGAGAACCTCGCACTGCGAACTGCCTTCGGAAGCGGTGGCCTGGGCCGGGCCATAGCGCATGCAGACGGGAATCCGCCACACCTGGCTGGCCGCCGGCGGGGCGCCGGGAGGCAGGAAGCGCGTCTGGCGGAGTTGCACCTTCGGCGTGCCGCCCGAGCAGTCGAGCGAGGCGGTCACCAGCGGGACTCCGGCCTGATCGAGGAAGGTGCGGAACGCGGGCGCCACGTTGCGCCCGGCGGCCTCGCTGATCGCCGCGAGGAACTGCGCGGTGGTTGCATTGCCGCTGTGATAGGTGTCGAGGTAGGCCGCAACACCGCGGCGGAACGTTTCCGGCGTCAGCCAGTTTTCAAACATCGAGATCACGGCTGAGCCTTTCATGTAGGTAATCCCGTCGAAGGCGTTGGCGATGTCGTCGTTGGTCGAGATCGGCTCGCGGATCCGCCGCGCGCTGACGAGGCTGTCCAAGTCCATCGCGTAGTGGCTCTCCGACACGCGAGTCACATCGAGGTTCCAGTCGGGCTTCCATTCGGCGGTGATCTTGCGCTCCATCCACGTGGCGAAGCTCTCGTTGAGCCAGATGTCGTCCCACCAGGTCGGAGTCACTTCATCCCCGAACCACTGATGCGCCATCTCATGCGCGGCCGTGACGGCAAATTCGCGCTGGCGGCGGATGGTGTTGGTCGCCGCGCTGCCGAGCAATATGTCCTGGCTGTAAGTAATCAGTCCGGCGTTTTCCATCGCGAAGTCGCTGAACGGCATCGCGATGCTGTCGAGCTTTTCGAACGGATACGGGGTGCCGAAGTATGTTTCGAGCCTCTCAAGTAACTGCGGGATCGCTTCGACGGCGAACGCCGCTTCCTTGGCGTGGCCTTCCGGCACGATGACACGAAGCGGCGTGTGGCCCACTTTGCCCGCGCTGACGGCTTCGAATTTGCCGGCGGCGAAAGCGACGAGGTAACTCGGCAGAGGCTGGGTCGGGGAGAAGACGACGCGTTTTCTTCCACCGTCTTCGCTGGTTTCGCTCACTTGCGGCGTGTTGGCGAGCGCCATGGCATCGGAAGGCACGTCGAGCGTGATGCGCCAAGGCGTCTTGAAGCCCGGCTCATCGAAGCACGGAAACGCGCGGCGCGCATCGGTCGGCTCGAACTGCGTGTAGAGGTACCAGTTGCCATCCTCTTTCATCTCGAAGACGCCGGCGCTGCTTGTCTTGCTGATTGTTCCGGTGTAAGTGATCGCCAGTACGGCCTCGTCTTCGACCGGGGAAGCGAACTCGAAGCCGGCGAACTGGCTTCCACCGGGCACGACAGTCACCGGCATCGTATGACCACCTTGCTCGAGTTTCGCCGAGGTGATCTTGAGATCCGCCGCGTTCAGCCACAGCAGCGTGGACGGCTGGTCGAACTTCACGCGTATGGCAACCGAGCCGTCGAAGGAGTCCGCGCCCGGCGTAAGCTTCAGGCTGACGTCGTAGCTGAGCGGCTTCGCACCGGCCGGAAGACGCAATTTCGGGGGCTCGGGATTCGCTGCGAGCAAAGACGGGATACAAATCGTCGCGGAGAGAAGGAGGACAGAGAAGCGGCGTGTCATCAGAGGACCTAGTTTTCGAGCGTGGCGTTCATCGTGATCGAAGCGCGAAGGAGTTTGGAGATCGGGCAGTTCTTTTCCGCGGTTTCGGCGGCGTTTTGAAACGCCGCGAGGTCCGCGCCGGGGGCCCGCACTTTCACATCGAGATGGCTTCCGGTCACGGTGAAGCCCTCGGCTTCTTTGGCGAGCGTGACGGTTGCCGAAGTCTCGATTCGTTCCGGCTTGATGCCGGCCTGTTCGAGGATGAGCGACAGCGCCATCGAGAAGCATCCGGCGTGGGCCGCTGCGACAAGCTCTTCCGGGTTTGTTCCGGGTTCGTTTTCGAAGCGCGTGCGGAACGAGTAAGGCGAATTCTTCAGTACGCCGCTGTCAGTGGTTAGCGTTCCGGCGCCTTGCATGATGGTGCCGGTCCAAACGGCGGAAGCAGTTCGTTTCATACTTTTCAGGGTAGCGCCGATCCGCCGGTGGCCGAACGTCAACTCATGTACCAGCCGCCGTTGACGTGGATGGTCTGCCCCGTCATGTACCCGTTGCGGGCGAGCATGACGGTGACTTCGGCGACTTCGTCCGGTTCACCGAAGCGGCCCACGGGAATTCGCTCGGGCGTGGCGAGCGCGTTGGAGCGCACCATGTCGGTATCGATGAGCGCGGGGGAGATGGCGTTCGCGGTGATGCCTTCTTTGACGAGGAGTGCCGCGTAGGAGTGGGTGAGGCCGAGCAGTCCGGCTTTGGATGCGGCGTAGTGGGGCCCGACGACGCCGCCAACGTGCGCGGCGACCGACGACAGATTGATGATGCGGCCCCACCGCGCGGCGCGCATCGCAGGCAGCGCGGCCTGCGTTACGTAGAACGCGGAGCTGAGATTGACGCGGATCAGTTCGTCCCAGTCTTCATTCGAGATGTCCTCGATTTTCTGGGGGCGCGCGATACCGGCGTTGTTTACGAGGATGGTGGCCGGGGCGAGCGCGATCCGGGTGGAGGCGACGAGTTCGCGCGCGGCGACAGGGTCGCCCACGTCGGCTTTCAGCGCGACGGCCCTGCGGCCCAATGCTTCGATTTCCGCCACGGCTTCGTGCGCGGCGGCGGCGTTCTCACGGTAGTTGAGTGCGACATCTGCGCCCGCGCGGGCAAGCTGCAACGCGATGGCGCGTCCGAGTCCGCGGCTTGCTCCGGTGACCAGCGCCACGCGACCTAGCAAATCGTCCATAGCGTTTATTATTTCCAAGTGGTCTCGGAACGACAACGCGCACAACGGAGCCGCGCGGCTGGCGCCGCGCGCGGCCCTGTGCACCTTTCCTTACATCGCGCACAACGGAGCCGCGCGCGGCCCTGTGCGCCTTTCCTTACATCGCGCACAACGGAGCCGCGCGCGGCCCTGTGCGCCTTTCCTTACATCGCGCACAACGGAGCCGCGCGCGGCCCTGTGCGCTTAGGCGAGCGACAGTGCGGGATGGGCGGCGAGGTCCGGGCCGGCAAACTCGCGGCGATGCAGTTTGGGGAAGGCGGCGGCCGCGATCATAGCGGCGTTGTCGGTGGAAAGAGCGGGCGTCGGGAAAAGCACCGGGATACCGGCCAGATGCGCCGCGGCTTCCCGGAGGCCGCGATTGGAAGCGACACCGCCGGAGATCAGGATGCTCCGCGCGTCGATCTCCTCGGCGGACCGGGTGATCCGGCTGAGCAATTCCTCAATGACCGTTCTCTGAAAGGAAGCGAGCAGGTCGAGGGTGGCTTTGGGCGTGGCGGCGAGGATTTCTTCGAAGCCGGCGCCGTGGCGGGCGCGCCGCTCGGCGATTTCCTGTTCCATGCCGCGCGATTCGACCCATCGAAGCACAGCGGTCTTGAGGCCGCTGAAGCTGAAGTCGAGTGCGTTGCCCTTCATTTTCGGGGAGGTGAAGCGGACGGCCTTGGGATCGCCGTAAGCGGCCAGACGGTCGATGACCGGCCCGCCGGGATAGGGCAGGCCGAGTAACTTCGCGACCTTGTCGTAGGCTTCTCCGGCGGCGTCGTCTCGTGTCTTGCCGAGCAGGCGGTAGGTGAATTGACCAGTGACCTCAAACAGGTGCGTGTGGCCGCCGCTGACCACGAGGGCGAGCGCGGGCAGTTCGAGATCTTGGCCGGCTTCGAGCAAAACGGCGTAGATGTGTCCTTCGAGGTGATTCACCGCAATCAGGGGAAGGCGCGTGACCGAGCACAGGGCCTTGGCGTAGGTGATGCCGACGAGCAGCGAGCCGGCGAGGCCGGGGCCCTCGGTGACGGCGATGGCCGACAGGGCCTGGTATGAGTATCCGGCGCGCGAGAGCGCCTCGCGCACTACGGGCACGATAGCGCGGAGGTGTTCGCGGGAGGCCAGTTCGGGCACGACGCCTCCGTACTTGCCGTGGGTGTCAAGCTGCGAGGCAACCACGGAGCTGACAATGCGGCGCCCGCCGGCGACGACCGCGGCCGCGGTCTCATCGCAGGACGACTCGATGCCCAGGATGCGCTCTTCCGGCTCCACGCTATTATTGTAGGTTCTTGCGCGTTGACGAATTCGATTTTCCGCTCGAGGAATCGAGCATTGCCCGCGAGCCGCTGCCGGATCGCGCGGCGTCGCGGATGCTGGTGGTGGATCGCGAGGCGGGGCGATGGTATGACCGCGCATTCCGCGATTTTCCGAGTTACCTGCATCCCGGCGACTGCCTCGTTTTGAACAACTCGAAGGTCTTTCCCGCGCGTTTGCTGGGGACGAGGGAAGGAGCGCCGGGTGAAGTAGAAGCGCTGCTGCTTCGGCGGGAATCCGGGGATGATTCGTTGTGGCTGGCGCTGGTCAAGCCGGGGAAGAAGTTGAAGCGAGGGACGCGGCTGCGCTTTGGCCCGCTCGAAGCCGAGGTCGAGGGGCGGACCGAATCCGGTGAGAGGCTGATCCGCTTCGCCGATGCCGCGCACGTGAGGGAAACGATCGAGCGGATCGGCCATGTGCCTCTGCCGCCGTATCTGAAGCGCGCCGACACGCCGGCGGACCGGGAGAGGTATCAGACAGTGTTCGCGCGGGAATCGGGATCGGCCGCGGCGCCAACCGCCGGGCTGCATTTCACGCCGGAGATCCTTGCGCAATGCCGGGAAGCGGGAGCGTCGATTGCCTACGTCACGCTTCACGTGGGGCTGGGGACGTTTCAGCCGATTCGGGCCGAGCGGGTGGAGGACGTGCACCTTCACTCGGAGCAGTTTTCCATCGGCGAACCCGACCTTTCCACGATGCGCGGCGCGGCCCGGAGGGTGTGCGTGGGCACGACTTCCGTGCGGGCCCTGGAGAGCGCGTGGCTCGGACGCGAGCACGAGACGGACCTGTTCATCTCGCCGGGGTTCCGGTTTCAGGCCACCGGCGCGCTACTTACTAACTTCCATCTGCCGAAATCCAGCTTACTCATGCTGGTTTGCGCGTTCGGCGGCACGGAACTGATTCTTGCCGCTTACCGGCATGCAGCGGCTTCCGGTTACCGGTTCTTTTCCTACGGCGACTGCATGTTGGTGATATGAGGCAGGGCCGCGAGGGAGTTAGGTCGCTCCCTCACAGCCCGTGCCTGACTTACTCCATTACGCGAAGGGTCCAAAGATCGGTCGAGAGGCCGCGATTGGCCAGATACTCATAAGGCATGGTGAAGTAACCCTCGATGCCCCAAGAAGACCCCCAGGAGTTGCGAACGAGGAAGCGCTGGCTGGCATCGTCGTAGCCGACGGCGAGGACGGCGTGGCCGCCGAGGACGGACTCATCCGGCGACGGCATGGGCATGACGCCGGTGGAGGCGACCTGCTGGCTTTCGAAGCTGTCATAGACGGTGAAGCCGAAGACGAAGGGGAAGCCGGCGGCGAGGCATTTCTTCATGTAGTCGAGCGTCTGGGGCACGTGGGCGTAGTAGACCGAGCGGTAGGACATGGCCTGCTGGTAACAGCGCTCGGAGGGTTTGGCCAGCACCTGGCTCTCGTTATAGGGCCAGAGGACCTCGGTGCAGATGCCCTGTTTATAGAGAGTGCGCATGCCGTCTCGGAGCATGGCGCCGCTATCGGAGTCCGGAGTGCCTTCCATGACGCGTTCGTTGTAGTAGAGGAAGAGGCGGGAGGGCATGAAGTCCGGCAAATTTTGCTTTTTGAGTTCGAACTCGACCGCGGCGGCGATGGCGTTGGCGGTGCAACTTCCCAACTGACCCTGGTCGTAGACCGGCGGGCACTGCGGCCGCAGGTCGACCGAAGGCGGCAGCACAGCGGCGCCGCGCTCGGCGGGGAATTCAATGACTTTGTCGCGGTGGTCCGGGAGGTCCGGGCGCCAGCCGTATTTGCGTGAGGTATTGTCCTTCATAGAAACGTTTTTCTCCCTAATTGTTTTGGTGCCGGGCCGGGTTCAGAGCCCGAGGAAATCCATCCAGGCGTTAAGCCCGGTTTGGTTGTGCTGGACGAGGGCTTCCAAGCCGTCGGCGGGCGCCGAAGGTTCGGCGAGCAGGTGTCGTCCGACGCGGCTGAGTTCGCAGACGTCGTCGCCGGGGGCCTGCCAGTAACGCGGGACCCAGTCGATGGCGTCGGTGACGGCGGAAGGCACTCCCTCGGCGATGCCGTCCGCGGTGACCATATTGAACGACTCGGTGTAACTGGGTTGCAAGAGGAGATGCATGTGGGCGACGGTCTGGCGGAACTGGGGCCAGCTTTGCCAGGCGTTTTCCACCAGGCGCGCATGGTTCAGGCCGGCGAACATGGCGCGCGCTGCACGGAGGATGGTGTCTCCGCCGCCCTCGGTGCGGCCGGCCGAGACCCAGAGTTCAAGGTCGGCCTTCAGGTCGCGGGCGATATGAAGCGCGGCGCCAGCGGCGCTCATGAAATTTTTCAGCGGCCGGGTAGCGCCGAAAGCGCCGATGCGCAGAACGCCTCCCCGCCAGAGAGGAGGGGCGAGGCGGCGGGTCACGTCAAGGTAATACAGGTTCGGCAGGTGAGTGCAAGGCGCTCCAAACGCGGCCTGGACCCACTTACAGAACTTCTTGCTGTTGCCGGCGGCGCGGAAGTTAAATGTGCCGGTTTCCAAATCCATTGCCTCGCGGAATAACTTCACGCCGTTGGAGTCGGCCTGGAGGAAGCCGACGTTGGAGTGGCAGTTCATGGCGAACGTCACGTCGGGGAATTGGTTGGTTAGCCGCTGTAAGTCCGCGGTTGGGATCCAGGGCGCGGAGATGACGACGTGGGTTGCGCCGGCAGTCTCGAGGCGGGCGCTCAAGTCCGCCGGAGAAACGATGGGCCAGACTTCGGCGGGGATATCGTTGCTTCGAAGAACTTTCGAAGTGTTGAGCGCCGAAACACCCAGCCCGATGTGGCTGATATGGCGGTTGGCGGCGAAGTTCTTATACGCGAGGATTACTTTTCTCATCCTGCAGCCATGCTAGGATGAGGCGTTTTGGCCCGCCGCCCGGAGACCGCTTAAGACGTTGAAAAGAAGGAACTACGCCGGACGTCGCTTGTTGTGACCGGTGATTTGTGCCTTAATCAACCGCGGCGAGGACCTCTTCGGCGTGGCCCTCGACTTTGACTTTCGGGAAGACCTTTTTGATGTGGCCGTCCTTGCCGATGACGAACGTTGTGCGCTCGATGCCCATGTACTTTTTCCCGTACATGCTTTTTTCCTTCCACACGCCGTAGGTTTCGGCGACTTTGTGGTCCTTGTCGGCCAGGAGAGTAAAGGGCAGGTCGAACTTCTGCTTGAACTTCAGTTGAGCGGCGGAAGTGTCGGGGGAGACACCGACGATGACGGTATCGTGTTTGGTGAACTTCTTGCTGTCGTCCCGGAACGCGCAAGCCTCTTTCGTGCATCCGGGAGTGTCGGCTTTGGGGTAGAAGTAGAGCACGACGTTCTTGCCGCGAAGGGAGGAAAGCCGGAAGGGTTCACCGTGCTCGTCGACCGACTCGAAATCCGGCGCCTGGGCGCCCTCGTTGAGTTCGACTGGCTTCATATTCCGATTGGATTATTCGACGACAACACTGGCGCCTTTTTTCTGGCCAGCTTGGGCGATGTGGTCGATGTGGACGTCGATCATGGCGCGGATGCCCTTCCAGAACTCGACGCGAGAGTTGCGGAAGTGCTGGCGGACTTCCTCGGGGGGGATGACGCTTTCGACGAATTCGCTGAGTTCGCGGGCGAAGGTTGAGAATCGTGGGCCGGAGCCGGCCGGAGCACCCGTCTGTTCGGTCATAGATGGCCTCCTGACTCTAGTATCCTACTGCAGCCGGGGCATCGTCGATGATCTCGTAGCTTGAGGTGATTTCGACGGTGGGCTGGAGGGACGCAGCGACGCTGCAGTACTTTTTCTCGCTGAGTTCGATCGCCTGCTCGACGGCGTGAGCGGTGAGGCCGGTGCCGCGGACGACATGGTGGACGTGGATTTTCGTGAATTTCTTCGGGGACTCGGTGCTGCGCTCGCCGCTCAAGCGCGCCTCGTAGGCGGTGACTTTCATGCGCTTCTTTTCGAGGATATTCACGACATCGACGCCGGTGCATCCTCCGAGGCTGAGCAGGAGCAACTCGACGGGCGTGGCGGCACTGCCGCGCTCTCTCCTGGTTTCCATCGGGACGGCGTGTCCGCCCGGGCTGAAGCCGATGAACATTCCATCCCCGGCCCAGCGAACCGCGGCCTGCATGTGTCCGTCTGCCACTTAGGCGACCTCCTTCATTTCGACGGTGAGAATTTTGTTTTCGAGTTTCGCGCGCGCGGGGGTGAGGCCGGCCATCGAGGTCGGCAGGCCGATATGGCGGCGCAGGGTGCCGATCTGGACGACGAGTTCGTCGCCTTTCTTGAACAGACCGACTTCGCCCTTGGTGGCGAAGGGGAGCTTCAGTTTGACCTGGTAGACGCCTTCGTTCTTTTCGAACGTGTAGGGACGCTCCATGCTGCCGACGGCGGCGGGGTCTTCGTTGTTTTCGTAGAGCGCATCGGCGACTCGTTCCAGGAGTTCGAGGCCGAGGACTTCCTGCTGGAACAGGGGGACGCGGCGGACCGGAACGGGGGCGAAGTATTCGTCGATTTCGCGGAGGATTTCGGCCTGAGAGCGGCGCCAGGTGTTGAAAAAGCCATCCTCGACGCTTGCGGGCAGGACGCGATTGACGAGGATGCGGTCGACGTTGAGGCCGTGAAGGGAGAAATAGACGAAGGCGCGCTGGGTTTCGCGGAGGACCATTTTTTCGGCGTTGGTGACGAGGCGGACGCTGGTGCGCTCGGGGTCGGCGAGAAGTTCGTCGATGCCGTCCAGTTTCTGGAACAGGTCGAGCACGTTGGCGAAGTAGCTGTCGGTGGGCAGTTCGACGGGGGAGACGCGGTTGGCGATGGGGCGGACGGCTTTCATGAGCGTGCGCTGCATGGGGAAGACGTGTTTCATGTACCAGTCGAGCGTGGTGGGCATGCTGACGAAGCGAAGGCTTTCGGCCGTGGGGGCGCAGTCGAGCACGACGGCTTCGTAGCGGTCCTCGCGGCGGTACTGGTTGACGTACATCATGGCGCTCAACTCTTCCATGCCAGGGAGGATGGCGAGTTCTTCGGCTTCGACGTCGCTGACGCCGGTGGCGCGGAGGACGCTGATGAGATAGCCGGAAACTTCGCGCCAGTGGCGTTTGATTTCGCGCTGAATGTTGACTTCGTGGATGTCGAGAGACTCGTTGACGGGGTAGGGATCGGAGGTTTTGCTGGTGAAGAGATCGACGCCGAGGTCGAAGGAATCGGCGAGGCTGTGGGCCGGGTCGACACTCATGACCAGCGTTTTGATGCCACGCTGGGCGAGACGGACTCCGGTTGCCGCGGCGAGGCTGGTTTTGCCCACTCCGCCTTTGCCGCTGAACAGAAGGATCCGCATGATTTCAGGATAGCGGACCGGGCGCGAATCAACCTACCACGGGCGCTTTGGAACGTGACGGTTTCCGGGTCTCTAAGACGGGGCCGATGTGATTCCCGGGTTACGCAAGTGAGTAAGTGCGGGGCACTGCCGGCAGGGAAGCGGCACCCTGCGGCCCATGAATTGCACTTCCCATTTCAGGTCCCAGATTTCGTACGTGGCCCCATGCGGGAATGCGCGGCAGATTTGGGGCTGGTCAGCGGCAGCGCGTGCCGCGGCCGCCGGAGGTTTCTGTCTGGCGCCGTGGCCACTGCTTGCGGCGGTAAACGACTGAGGCAAGGGGAAGGGCCTGGTCCCTCACTCGGCCGGAAGCGTCCGGGCCCGGGGGAGCATACCAATGTACAGGTGCAATGTAGGAATTCTGGCGATGGTGCTGGGAATGGCAATGCCAATGCTTGGCGCTGGAGCGGACGTGGTGTTCAATTGGCAAACTGTTGTCAACAACGGTGTCGTGGTTCCGGGGGACAGCCGTAAGTTCAACAGTTACAACCAGCCGTCGATGAACATGAACCGGTTTGTCGTGTTCCGCGCAAGGAGTAAGGGAGGCTTGGGGGGAGAACCGGCGCACGGTATTTTCACGCGGGACATGAACACGTTGTCGCCATTGAGTACGGTGTTCGACCGCAACGCGCTTGTGCCATTGCCAAACAATCTTAGTTCGACTTTCACCGAGCCGCCGTCGTTTCCGCGCATCGACGTTTCTTACCCGGTTGTCGTCTCGCGTGGGAACCACCAACCTGTGTGGGAGTACATACCGGCGGGCGAGACCGAGGAGACTCGCGCCGGAACAACGGGTATTTACACCAACGGGTTTGGGTCGCTGATTACCGCAGCGAGCAATCTGGGTTCGGTTCCGGATTTTTCGTTTTTCGCCGTGCCGGGCACGGCCGGCATCAAGTTCGACGTTTTCCCTGGCACACCCTCGGTGACGATTCACCCGACGGGGAATGCGGCGATGCGCGTGGCGACGATTGTGTTCAAGGGGAACTACACGGAGAACGGCGTGGGAAAGACCGGCGTCTATTTTCGGGACCTGACGGACGATCCGATTGAACTGAGCGACGGATCGGTGTTGTCTCCAGCGGGGGGCGAGGACTCGGTAGTCGTGATTGCGAATACGGCCACAAGGATTCCCGGGACGAAAGTGACATTTGGTTCCACCGCGCCGCCCAGCGCAGCCAACGGTTGGGCGGTGTTCACGGGGCTGGACAATGAAGACTTTCCAACGCAGGGCGGGATCTATCTGGTACACCTTATCAAGCCGAATCCACCGATGACAGTGCTGGTCCGGATTGGCGATCAGGTACCGGGCGAGGCGAAAGGCGTGGGATTCAACCGACTCGGTGAAGCGCTGTCATTTGACGGGCGCTTCGTGGCGTTCTGGGGCGCCTGGGGCAATGAGACGAAGACGCTGATTTTGCAGTGTCCCACGGCGGGGAACAAGATCCGGAATGCCTATTGCAACGCGATTCATCCGTCGGGCGCCCTAGCCACCGTACCTCTCCACCAGGGCATTTTCGTCTATGACACGGTGCAGCGGTCGCTTACGGCGATGGCCAAGGCGCCGAATGACTACGACGACTTTGTGTATTGGAACTTTACAGGTTTCGTTCAGGGCATGGGCGAATCGGGCGGTTCGGGCGAAACGGACGACACGGGCGAACCGGCGCGTTGGCGTTCGGCGACATTCCTGGCTGTTTCGGGCGTCGGAGTCGGGGGGCCGAAGGCGGTCACTCACCTGGCGGCGTTCAAAGCCAGGAAAGGCGCTATTTCGAACGGTGCCTACGTGAACCCTGTGGACGGCGTTTATCTGGGTGGCGGGCCGGGAACATTCCCGCTGACGACCGTAATCCAAACAGGCATGGACGGGAAGCTGATTGACCCGGCGATGCCGTTGTCGCTGCCGGTGACCGAACTGGGACTGGAGCGAGACGGCTTCCGGAACAATGCGATCGTCATCAGCGTGGGCATGGGAGTGGAGGAAGCCGGTTGGGCGGGAATCTATCTGACTACGATTCCGAGCGCGCTCATCCGGTAAGTCTGTCTTGGGGGTGAGCGGATTCTGCTAGACTTGGGCGCATCGACTGACAGGCCGTTTCCTCCCAGATGAAGAAAATTGACCGCGCTTTCGGGTGGCTATTGGCGTTGGGCGGGGTAGGCCACGGGATTGGATCCTACAAGGCCTATCACAAACAGCCGGCTACCCTGCTTTGGGCGCTTGCGGCCTCGTTTGCGGTTTTTTTGCTCGCTGCGGTGAACATTGTGCGCGCGGGGCGGACGGATGACCGGACGCTGGCCTGGATCAGCTTTGCCGGTTGCGTGGTGTGGATCGGGTTCGTGGCCTGGTTCGGCGTTCTGATCGGCGACGTGCTCGACTTCCGGCCGCTTGTGAATTTGGTGATTACGGTGGTACTGGCAGGGTTCAGCTTGCGGAGCGCGCTCGCGGGCCGCGGTTAGCTTGAAGACGGCTTTGGGCGGAGCAGGTCTGCGACGAGGGTGAAGACTTCGGTCTGCAGCCAGCCACCGACGGCGGAGACGGCGAAGGCGCTGAGGGGGTTGAGCACGGCGGTCCCTAGCAGTTTTCCCAGGCCGAGGAAGATGCAGGCCCAGTAGAAGAGAAAGCCGGTGACCAGGCCTGTGGGGACGCGCCACTTGTCGGCGCGTTTGCGTGTCTGCCGTGAAACGAATCCGCCGGCGGCGGCTCCGAGCGCGGAACAGAGCAGCAGGGCGAGCGGCCAACTGACATTCATCGGCGCCTCGACGGTGAGCAAGTTGGGGCTGGCGGCGGAGATGGTGACGAGGCCGGGCCACTCGGGGGTGAAGTGGACGCGGGCGTCGAACGAGCCTGGGGGTATGGTGAGGTCCTGTTGCGCCAGGTGGCCGCGTCCGGAAGCGAGCGAGAAGGAGACGGGACGCGGCGAGTCGGTTACCAGGGTGCGGCCGTCGGCGCCGGCGAGGGAAACAACGATATCGGCGGTGTCGACGAGGGAGATGCCGGGCGGGCTGGCACGGACGATGAGCCGCGAGATCGGCGTGACAAACTTGACGCTGAGGGTCTTGTCGCCGATGAAGGCAACGTGGGGGTTGCTGGAGAGATACTCGACGCTGACCGGCCCGGGCGCAGTGGAAGTAATGGTCGAGCGGCCGGCGGGTTGGCCGGCGGGAATGGTGAGTGGCGTTGGCTTCAGGCTCCCGGTGCTGTCGAAGAGTGTGAGGCGGATGTCGGTGGGGGCTGCGGCCATATCACCGACGAGGAAGGCGTCGACTTCAGCAGGGTCGGCGCCGTTGGCCAGGAAGTCGCGCTGCGGGCTGTAGCGGAGTGTGACTTCGGGGACTGCGGCGGCGGGGGCCGGGACGGGCGGTGCGGGAGGCGGCGGGAGTGGCTTGGGCGCGACCATACCGCCGATGGAGGCGGGAGGGGTGGTTGTCGGCCTGACCACATCCATCTCCCGAAGCATGGCGTGGAATTTCGGCCGGACATTGATGTACTGGCCGCCGGGGATGAGTTCGGCGTTTTTCGCCCAGAGGTACACGAGTCCGGCTTTGGTCAGCGGCTTGGCGAAATTCGCACCTTCCTGGCCTATTGGGATCGTGAGGGTGCCGAGAGGTTCGACCGTTCCGGATGGCAGGCGCATTTGGATGGCGACGCTGATCGGCTTCGGCGCGAGCGCAGGCCGGCTTTGGGCGTCTAGCAGGACGACGCGCAGGTTTATTGTTTGGCCTTCGGTGAGCGCCCGTTGGTTGGTGTCGACGTTCAACTTTGCCGGGTTTTGCGCCGCCGAAGCGGAGGCCAGAAGCATGAACGCAAGAAGTTGCAAATGGCTCGGCTGGGCCATTGTTGCCCCCTTTCCCTTCAGGACATACGTGAGTTTGAGTTGAAGTCCGAATCATGGGACCGAGGGTTGAGGTAACCGTTGGGCTGCGAATTCGTCCACTTTCACGTAGTGTTCACTTCCAAATTCAGAATACCGCTAAGAATTATTAACGTTTTCTGCGCCTAAACGTTAGAAAACACGCCTGCAAGCACCAGGGCGGTGTGGCATCCGAAGTGCTGACATAATGGGACTGGGAAAGGTCCGTGAGGAGTGCGTCTGGAACATGACTAACTCTCGCTGGAAATATTTTGAAGGGATTGCAGAGCCAATTCGTTAGCGCTCTGATGGTGATTCTCACCGCGGGGGTGGTGGCGTGTGCGGTAGTAAACTTCCAGCAGCAGAGTCGCTATCACCTTCCAGATGATGGAGTTACGTGGGTGGACCGCCCGTCCGGCGTGACCGCGGTCGCGGTTGCGCCGGCCAGCGGGGCGGCAAATCAAGGCATCCGGGTGGGAGACGTGCTGGTATCGATCGACAACGGGTCGATCCACCAGACGGGGCAGGTAGCCGAGGCGCTGCAGTCGATCGGGATCTGGAATACAGCCTCGTATGTCTTGACGCGGGCCGGTGTCGAGTTCCATGCCTCAGTGATCATCGGGGAATACGTACCGGATCCGGCCATTTATTATCAGTACTTTGTGGGCGCAGCCTACTTGCTGATCGGCTTGTTTGTTTATTTCCGCCGCGCGAACGCGCCCCACGCGGTGCATTTCTACGTGCTGTGTCTTACATCGTTTATCGTTTCGGCGTTCCACTACACAGGGAAGCTGAACGGATTCGACCAAGTGATCTACTTCGGCAATGTCGCGGCGGGTGTGCTGGCGCCGGCGCTGTTTTTGCACTTCTGCCTCGTATTTCCGGAGCGGCCTTCCAGCCTCAGCCGAACGTGGACGAGGAACCTGGTTTATGTTGCAGGGGGCGGGCTGCTCTTGGCGTATGCGCTGGTTTCCGAGGGGATCCTGCGCACGGGGGCGCCGCTGCTGGAGGTGCGATGGCTGTTGGACCGGGCGTGGCTGGCGTTTTTCTGCGTATGCTATCTGGCGGGTGCGGCGGTGCTGACGGTGCAGCATCGGAAGGCGGACGATCCCGTGGTGCGCCGGCAGCTAAAGTACCTGCGCAATGGGGCGTTCATCGGGATCGCGCCGTTTGCGGTGTTTTACGTGGTTCCGTATGTGCTCGGGGCGACACCGGGGCCGTATCAGAAGATGGCGGTGCTGTCCCTGCTGTTCATTCCGGTGACGTGGGCTTACGCGATCCTGCGCTACCGGTTGATGGACGTTGACATCATCTTCCAGCAAGGCTATGCCTACACGCTGGCCACGCTGTGTGTTCTGGGGATTTTTTACGGGCTCATTTTCGCGTTCACGGATCCGCGGCAGTTGAGCCCGGTGGTGATTGTCTGCCTGATCCTGTTCGCGACCTTTATCTTTCAACCGATACGGGACTGGCTGCAAGAGCAGATGGACCGGAGGTGGTTCTATAAAGACCGCTACGACTACCGGCAGACGTTGATCCGTTTTGCGCGGGAACTCAGTTCGGAGACGAACCGGGATGCGATGCTTGCGTCGTTGGGCGACCGGTTAGTGCAGACCCTGGGTCTGCAGCGGGTGGCCTTCTTCCTGGGACGGGAGGATGGGCAGGGTTTCGAGCTGCACCTGCCGGTTTCGGGACGGCGGGCATCCTATGGGCCAACGAGCGGGCAGCCGCTGGACCTGAGTTTCCTGTCCACCAACCCCGACCGTCCGTATTTGTTTTTCGAACGGACACGGAGACTGGTGGACGTGATTGCGCACGAGTGGCCGGAGTCGGTTCGCCGGACGCTGGCGGATCTGGATCTGACCTACTATTTCCCGTGCGCCGCGCGGGGGCGGACGCTGGGCTACCTTGGCATTAGCCGGACGGAGAAAGGCGATTTTCTTTCAAGCGACGATGTGGAGCTGTTGGCGACGCTTTCCGGATACGCTGGGATTGCGCTGGAGAACGCGAGGCTGTATGAATCGCTGCAGCGGAAAGCGGAAGAATACGAGCGGCTGAAGGAATTCAGCGAGAACATCGTGGAGTCGATTAACGTGGGGATTCTGGCGGCCGACCTGGAAGACCGGGTGGAAAGCTGGAACCCGCGGATGGAGAGCCTCACCGGGATAGAGCGCCATGAGGCGGTGGGGCGGACCCTGCGTGAGCTCTTCCCTGCCTCGTTCTGCGATGTATTCGACAAAGCGCGCGGGGAGACAGGGGTGCACAATCTCTACAAGGTGACACTGGAGCCGGCGCGAGGCTCGAACGGGCACAAGCCGGCGAATGGGACGAACGGGAACCACGGGACCAACGGCAACGGGCACAACGGGAACGGATCGCGGGAGGCGGTGGTGAACGTGGCGATCGCGCCGCTGGTGTCGAAGGACAGCCGGCAGATCGGGCGGCTGATCATTCTCGATGACATCACGGACCGGGATGAGCTGGAGAGGAGGCTGGTCCAGGCGGACAAGCTGAGTTCGATCGGCCTGCTGGCGGCCGGCGTGGCGCACGAAGTGAACACACCGCTGGCGGTCATTTCGACGTACGCGCAAATGCTCGCCAAGCAGATTTCGGGCGACGACAAACAATCGAAGCTGCTCGAGAAGATCGCGAGGCAGACGTTCCGGGCGAGCGAGATCGTGAATTCGTTGTTGAATTTTTCGCGCACGCAGCCGGTTGAGTTTGTCGAGGTGGATTTGAACCGTGTGGTGCAGGAGACGATTACTCTGATCGGACATCAGTTGGACAAGGCGGGGGTGAAAGTGGAGATGAGCCTGGAGGAGAACCTGCCGCCGCTTAAAGGGAACACAGGCAAACTGCAACAGGTTTTCCTGAACTTGTTCTTGAACGCGCGCGATGCGATGGAAGGCGGGGGCACGCTGCGTGTGCGGACTTGGAGCGGTACGGATGGGATTTACGCCGAGGTGGCCGACAACGGCCAGGGAATACCGCCGGAGCACCTGGAGCGCATTTACGATCCGTTCTTCACGACCAAGGGAGCGAAGAAAGGTACGGGACTGGGGCTTTCGGTGACATACGGCATCATCCGCGAGCATGGCGGGCGGATTGAGGTGGACAGCCGGCCAGGCGCGGGCACGCAGTTCCAGCTCGCGCTGCCGTTTGCGAGGGCGTCGGTCCATGCCTGAAGCATTGGCGCCGGATGTGGCGACTCCGGCTGAGAACAAGGGCCGGATTCTGGTAATCGACGACGAAGCGGATATCCGGGAGAGTCTGGAGACTCTGCTGGAGTTGGAAGGCTATGCGGTGGATCTGGCTCCGGACGGGGGCAGCGGGCTGAAGCGGCTGGAGTCGGCCGGCTATGATCTGATTCTGCTCGACCTCATGATGCCGGACCGCTCGGGGATGGAAGTGCTGCGCGAGGTGCGCGAGCGGGACGCGGAGACGCCGATTTTCATGATCACGGCGTATGGGTCGGTTGAAGTGGCCGTTTCCGCGATGAAGGCCGGCGCAAATTACTACTTCTCCAAGCCTTGGGACAACGACAAGCTGCTGGCGGAGATCGATCTGGTGATCACGCGCAGCCGGCTGGAGCGGGAGAACACACAACTTAAGCGTGCGCTCAAGGAGCGCTACAGTTTCCCCAATATCATCGGGCGAAGCGACCGGATGCTGCGCGTGCTGGATCTGGTGACGCAGGTGGCGCCGAGCCGGGCGACGATTTTGATTACGGGAGAAACCGGGACAGGCAAGGAGCTGATTGCGAAGGCGATTCATGCGCATTCGGCGCGGGCGGATCAGATGTTCGTAGCCGTGAACAGCGGGTCGGTGCCGCCGGATCTGCTCGAGTCGGCGCTATTCGGGCACGTGAAGGGGGCGTTCACAGGGGCGGTGACTTCACGGAAAGGTTACTTTGAAACCGCCAACAAGGGCACGATCTTCTTCGACGAGATCGGCACCATCACGATGGAGACGCAGGTAAAGCTGTTGCGGGTGATACAGGAGCGTGAGTTCATCCCGCTGGGATCGAACGAGACGGTGCGAGTGGACGTGCGGATTCTGGCGGCGACGAACGCGGACCTGCGGAAGCTGGTGGACGAGGGTAAGTTCCGCGAGGATCTTTATTACCGGCTCAGCGTGATTAACATTGTATTGCCGCCGCTGCGGGAGCGGAAGGAAGATATCCCGCGACTGATCGATCACTTCTTCGCGAAGTATTGCCGGGAAAACGAGAAGTTCTTGAAACCCGACGGGTCGAGCGCACTGGCGTTTGAGAGCGAGGCGATGCAGTTACTGATGGACCACACGTGGCCTGGCAATGTGCGCGAATTAGAGAACGTGGTGGAGCGGGCGGTGGTGCTGGCGAGCCAGCCCACGGTTCCGGCGAGCGTACTACCCGACTATCTGCAGCAGATCGGCGGGATGGGTGTGCGGCACGGAGAGAATGGGCAGCTATCGCCGGACGCTTCATTGTTCGAGATCCTGGCGGACTTCGAGCGGCGGAAGATCATCGAGGCGCTTGAGAACGCTCGATGGAGCCAGACGGAAGCGGCAGAGCGGCTGAGGATTCCGCTGTCGACGCTGAATCAGAAGATCAAGCGGCTGAACATTGACGTGAAGCGGCGGTCGACTGCGGCCGACCGCTAAGGCACGCCGATATCCTCATTCCAGAGGGCGGGATGGCGCGCGATGAAGTCCCGCATGAGCCGGATGCACTCTTCGTCGCCGATGATATCGAGGACGACGCCGCGCGAGCGGAGATAGTCTTCCGGGCCGCGAAAGGTCAGGTTTTCTCCGATGACGACGTGTGGGATTTGGTACAGGAGAATTGCGCCTGAGCACATATCGCAAGGCGAGAGCGTTGTGTACAGGGTCGCGCGGCGGTAATCGGCGGCGCGCAGGCGGCCGGCGTTTTCCAGGCAGTCCATCTCAGCATGCAGAACCGGGCTGCCTTTCTGCACGCGACGATTGTACCCGTGACCGGCGATTGCGCCGTCGATTACGAGCACCGAGCCAATCGGGATGCCGTTTTCGGCGAGGCCGGCTTTGGCTTCCTGGATTGCGGCCTGGAGGAAGGGATCCTTCATGTGCCCGACGTCATTATAGGGCAGATTTGTTGTTTGTGTCACGGTTATCCGAATGCTGTGCGGTCCGATGAGCCGGCAGGCCGCCAAGTTAGCCGGAAGTTACTAACTTGAGTTGGTTCAGCGGCGTTACACTGCGGCGTCGACGCAATTGTGCGTGGAACTCCTGCGGACAAGGAGGAATCCCAGGACGGCTGTGCAAGACTTTTGACCGCGTCAAAGGTTTTGCCCGCAGATCGGGAGGGGTGGGCGGATTCTGCGGCTTGGGATGTTACCGGCAAAGGAGAAACACGTTCCGGCCGTGTGGCGAGCCGATTGCCGCCTCTTCTTTCAGGCCTGGACGCCTCCGCTGGAGGGTTTCTGCCTAACATGCCAGTTGGCGGGTGCGCTGGGCCGGTCCGGCCGATTCGACTCCACAACTGCCCGCAGGAGTTCGTGGCCTTGGATCGCTGGAAAGTGAAAGGACCTAGGGCAAACCCGATGGTCCCCGAGTTGAGTCCGTAGAAGGAGGTAAAGATGTTTACTCGCACCGTTCGTGCAGCTTTGAAGCCCGGACAAGGAGACGCTTTCGCTCGGATGATCGAGCAGAAGGTGCTTCCGATTCTTCAGAATCAGAAGGGCTTCCGGGATGAGGTGCTCCTAATTTCCGGAGACGGCAAGGAATCGATCGGCATGAGCATCTGGGATCGTCAGGAGGACGCGGAAGCTTACGATCGCGCGGCGTATCCGGAAGTCAAGAAGCTCATGGAGCCGTTCTTGACGGCTCCGCCGACGCTTCACACCTATAACGTGGCACTGTCGACCGTGCACGCCGCCGTGGGCCGCAAGTAGGCCACGACGTTCGCGAAGGGCCACCGGCCGTGGGGCTTTCATGTCGCGGCAACGCGCGCATGAACCGCACGGCCGGTTCCTTTGTGTGGGAAAGGAACGCGGTTAGTACGAGCGGCGTACCGCGTCAGCATTTGGAGGTAACCATGTTTACACGCACGATTCGTTTGGCTTTGAAACCAGGACAAGGCGATGCATTCCCCCGCATGATCGGGCAGAAGGCGGTACCGATTCTTCAGAGGCAGAAGGGCTTCCGGGATGATTTCCTGCTCCTGTCCGAGGATGGGAAGGAAGCCGTCTGCATGAGCATCTGGGAGAGCCGGGAAGACGCGGAAGCGTACGAGTACTCATCCTACGCCGAGATCCAGAAGCTCATGGAACCGTTCCAGGCGGGGCCACCGAAGATTGACAGGTATCACGTAGCGAGGTCGAGTGTATACGCGCCCGCGGGAGTGAAGTGAGCAACTTTTTTCCCCAAGGGGCCGGCGAGCGGGTAGGCACAACCGACTCCGTCGGGTGGAAAACGAGGGCATGAGACTGCACAAAGGAGCGCAAACTTTAAAGGAGCAGACGGAAATGTTCTGGAGAATGTGCTGGATGATGATCGGAATCCTTGCGCCGATGGTGGTCGCGATCCTGATCGCGAAGCAGGGCAGGGCGCAGACGACGGAGGAGGAATCCGAGCAGACCAATGAGCAAGAGGAAACGCGGCAACTGGTCGCATTGGTCAACGACGCGGCGAAACTGGTGGCCACGAGTGGCGAAGTAGCGTTCCAGGATTTCCGCAAAGACGGAAGTAAGTGGCGCCAGGGAGAGACTTACATCTTCGTGCTGGATCCGAGCGGGAAGATGGTGGTGCATCCCGACCCGGAACTCGAGGGGAAAAACGAGATGGGGTTGAAGGACGTCAACGGGAAGCCGATCGTAAAAGGCCTGGTTGATGCCGCGATGTCGCTGCCCGAGAAGCCAGAGGGCTGGTACCACTACGAGTGGCCGGTTCCGGGCGGGCTGCTGCCCCGGTGGAAGAGCAGCTACGTGAGACTGGTGACGGCGCCTTCGGGAGAACGGTACATTGTCGGCAGCGGGATGTACAACGACCGTATGGAAAGGGCCTTTGTGGTCGATGTAGTGAAAGAGGCGGCGGGACAGTTGGAGGCACACGGCAAGTCCGCTTTGGAACTGTTCCACGATCCGACGGGCCCTTTTTTGGCGAAGGACACGTACGTTTTTGTTTATGACATGAAGGGACGGAATCTTGCGTTGCCCGCGTTTCCAAACCTCGAGGGGCGTAATTTGATCGATTTGAAGGACTCGCAGGGCAAATTCTACTTGCGCGAGATGCTCGACGTGGTGAATACGAAGGGTTCCGGCTGGGTGGACTATATGTGGCCGAAGCCGGGCGAAAGCGTGTCCACCGAGAAGTCGGCGTTTGTTACGAAGGCGAGGATGGGGAATCAGTGGGTGCTGGTTGGCAGCGGCGTCTATCTGGCGGAGGCTCCGAAGGCGGCGCAGGCCGGGAAGGCTATGACGGCGCCGGAACTCATGGCGCTGGTTCGGGCAGGAGCGGCGGTACTCGAGAAGGAGGGAGAGAAGGCTTATTCCGAGTTCCGGACGAAGGGCTCGCAGTGGTTGAACGACAAGACTTATTTCTTTGTGGTGACGATGAGCGGCAGGGGTGTCTTTCACGCGGCGGACCCGAGCCTGGAGGGGGTCAGTATCGCCGACGCCAAGGATGTCCTCGGACGGCCTTACGGCAAGTGGTACATCGAGACGGCATCGAGCGCGGAAGGCGAGGGATGGGTGCATTATATGTTCCCGGAGCCGGGAGGAGTCTTCCCGGCGTGGAAGTCAGCCTTCGTGAAGCGCGTGACGTATCCTTCCGGCAAGCAGTACATCGCCGGATCGGCGGTGTACAACATGCAGATGGATCGCGCACTGATCAAGGACGTGGTGAATCGCGCCTCTGCACTTGTGGCGGAACGTGGGCCGGCGGCCTTCGAGCAACTGCGCGACAAGACGGGGCCGTTCCATTTCATGAACACCTATGTGTTCGTGGACGACTTGGACGGGGTTGACCTGGTGAATCCCGGCCATCCCGGCCTGGAAGGGAAGAACATGATGGACGTCAAAGACGTCAATGGGAAGCCGGTGATGAAGGCATTGATCGAAACCGCGACGAAGGATGGCGGGTGGGTGGACTACATGTGGTACAAGCCGGGGAGCAACCAGCCAGCACGGAAGGAGTCGTTCGTGCGGAGAGTCCAATTCGGGGATGAGACGTATATCGTCGGGTCGGGACTCTACGTCGAGACGGACTGAGGCGAAGCGCGAAGAAACGGAGGACGGCTGGGCTACTTGACGACGCGCATTTGGACGCGGATGTCGAGGGCCGGGAACCACCAGGCGGCGTGGCGCTCGTACCAGGCGAGGGAGCGGCGGGCGAGCAGGCGGCCGAGGTTGTCGAGGACGAAATTGCCTCCGAATGTGAGTTCGCGCTCGACAATATCAAAGCGGGCGGCGGGGCCGAGGAAGGTGGCGAAGTCGCGGCCGGTGAGATGATCGAAGCTGGCTGCGGCGAGGTGAGCCTTGTGGGTGGGGTCGGCGTAGGAGTTGTGGGAGCTGAAGTGCGGGGTGACGATGAAGACCTGGGCGCCGGGGCGGGCGACGCGGTGGACCTCGGCCATGGCGCGGGGGATGTCGCGAAGGTGCTCAATGATGTGCGACATGTAGACGCGGTCGAACCGGTTGTCATCGAGGGGCCAGGGAAAGTCGTCGAGGTTCCAGACGATGTCGACGCCGGGGGCGGGCGAGGCGTCGATGCCGATGGCGTCTGGTTCCATTTTGCGGGTCCCACAGCCGATATCCAGGGTCACGGCGCGCCTCAGACTTCCACCAGAAATGGGTTGAAGCTGGTCCGTTCGTCGAAGATGTCGAGATTCTCGCTGCGTTTGAGCGAGTTCACGACCGCGTAGGTGACAGGCGTGGCGAGGACCTCATAGGCGACTTTGAACAGGTAGCCGTCGACGATGAGCTTGACGACCGCCGATGCGCTGATGGAGAAGCCGAAGGCGAGAGTCATGACAACGATCGTATCGACGGCCTGGCCAGCGACGGTCGAGCCGACCGTGCGTGCCCAGAGGTGACGCCCGCGGGTCCAGAGCTTCATTTTGGCCATGACGAAGGAGTTGGTGAACTCACCGCACCAGTAGGCGACGAGGCTGGCGATGACGAGGCGGGGCACGACGCTGAAGACGGTTGCGAACGCGGCCTGATTGTGCCACTCTGGCGCGGGTGGCAGAAGCGTGATCGACATTCCCAACACGGAAAGGATGCCGGAGGCGAAGAAGCCGAGCCAGATGGCGCGGCGCGAGGCGGCGTAGCCGTAGACTTCGGTGAAGACGTCGCCATAGATGTAGGTGACGGGGAACAAGAGTTGGGCGCCGCTGACCCGAAAGGGGCCAAAGGCGCAGATTTTTTGGCCAACGAGGTTCGAGATCAGCAGAATGACAACAAAGGTACTGAGCAGCAGGTCATAATGTTTGAATCGGGAAAGGTCGTTGGAGGCCAAGGAATTTCAGTGTACCTTGTAGGGTTGGCCGCGCGGAGAGCCGGATCCCAAAGATGCGTTGGGGCGCGCCGGGGCAGCCGCGGAAGGGAAGGTTATAATTAGACCGTGAAAAAAGCAACCATCCTGCTCATCGTTTCGCTTGTGCTTGGGGGATGTAAGAAGGACATCCAGAATGAAGCGGCGGTGAAACAAGGCATTATGAAGTACCTGGCGTCGCGGCAAGGGCTTGTCGCGATGGACGTCTCGGTTACTTCGATGTCGTTCCAGGCCGACCGCTGCGATGCGACGGTCCATTTTCAGGCGAAGGGCAACACCAGTCCCGGCGCCGGGTTGGACATGAAGTACCAGTTGATCAAGAAGGGCAGCGAGTGGGTGGTTCAGGGCCGGGAAGGCGCCAGCGCGGCGCATGGTCAGGGGATGGCGCCGGGTGGGCAGATGCCAGCCGGACATCCGACCGAACCGGGCGCCGGTGGGGAATTGCCGCCCGGGCATCCGAGTGTGCCGCCGGGCGGAGCAGCGGGAAGTCCTAACGGAAGCATGAAATGAAGCAGGTCGCCATCCTCGGCGGAGGCCCCGCCGGAGCCATGGCAGCCGAAAGGCTGGCCCGCTCCGGTGTGCGCGCCGTTCTGCTGGACGAAAAGCTGGCCTGGGAGAAGCCTTGCGGGGGCGGTATAACGTACAAGGCTTACCAGCAGTATCCGTTTCTGCGGGACAACAATACGCCGAAGAAGGTGGTGACCGAGACTTTTCTAGATGCGCCACCGGCCGGTTCGGTGAAGATGCGGCTGGCAGAACCGCTGCTGATTTATTCCCGGTACGACTTGAACCGGATGCTGCTGGAGCGGGCCGAGCGCGCCGGGGCCCAAATTGAGAAGACGCGGGTGCTCGACTTAGAGCGGCGCGACTGCGGTTGGCGCTTGAGGACGAGGCATGGGACGATCGACGCGGACTTCTGTGTGGTCGCCACAGGGGCGCGGAATCCGCTGCGGGCCGTGGGTACAGAGTGGACCGCGTCGGATACGATGTATGCTCTCGGTTACTACGTACCGAACGAACAGAATCACATCGACATTCAGTTTCCGCCGGGGCTAGAGGGTTACATCTGGGTTTTTCCGCGGAATGGGCACCTGTCGGTCGGAATCTGCGGCAAGGGCGAACCGGCCTCGGCGTTGCGGGCGCGGCTGGAACGCTACATGGACGAACGGGGGATTTCGCGAAAAGAGGCGAAATTTTACGGCCACGTGTTGCCGTCGCTTGAGAATCCGGCGTGGCGGCGCAACCGGGTGTCGGGTGAGGGCTGGATCGCGGCCGGCGATGCAGCCGGATTCGTGGATCCGATCACAGGCGAGGGGCTGTACTACGCGATTCGTTCCGGGGACCTGGCCGGGGAAGCGATCCTGGCCGAGCATTCGTCGCTGGCGGCGAAAGCGCACGCCTACCGCGCGATGATCGAGCGCGATTTCGCGGCGGACCTTGCATTCGGCGCGACGCTGGCAAAGCATGTGTTTCTCGGCCGCTTCCTGTTCAGCACGGTGCCGGCGCAGATGGTGCGGTTCCTGCGGCGAAGTCCGCGTTTCTACAGCCTGATGCAGGACCTGTTCGCAGGAACCCAGCCATACGGAACGCTGAAGGGACGGCTTTTCCGGAACCTGAACGGGACTTTGCACGAAATTGTGATGAATTTTTTTCTCCACCGGCTGATTCCGCGGGCAAACCGTGCCGCCGGATGAAGCGTCTATCCATCGACAGCCAATGAAGACCGAAAAATCCGAGTCGCTGTTTGCGCGCTCGCAGGAGTTGATCCCGGGCGGGGTGAATTCGCCGGTCCGCGCCTTCCGCAGCGTGGGAGGGACACCGCGTTTCATCGCCCGCGGTGAGGGGTCGCACATCTTCGACGTCGACGGCAACGAATACATCGACTATGTGGGCTCGTGGGGCCCGCTGCTGCTCGGACACAAGCCTGCGCCGGTGATCGAGGCGATCCGCGACGCGATCGAGGGAGGGACGAGCTTCGGAGCGCCGACGGGACGCGAACTCGAAATGGCGGAGTTGATCCGGCAGTGCGTGCCGTCGATCGAGATGGTGCGACTGGTGAACTCGGGCACGGAGGCGACGATGAGTGCGATCCGGGTGGCGCGGGGGTTCACCGGGCGCGAGCGGATCCTAAAATTTGAGGGCTGCTACCACGGCCACGTCGATTCACTGCTGGTGAAGGCGGGGTCGGGGCTGGCGACTTTGGGCATTGCGGATACGGCGGGCGTGCCGGAGTCGTTCGCGGCGACAACGATCGCAGTTCCTTACAACTCGCTCGCCGCGGTGGAGAAGGCGTTCGCGCTGCATGGCGACGAGATCGCCGCGGTGATTGTCGAACCCGTTGCGGGCAACATGGGCTGTGTGCCGCCGGCGCCAGGATTCCTCGAAGGCCTGCGCGGGCTGTGCGACCGGCACGGGGCATTGCTCATTCTGGATGAAGTGATGACGGGGTTCCGGGTTTCGCTCGGCGGCGCACAGCAGCTTTATGGTGTCAGGCCCGACCTGACCACGCTCGGAAAGATCATCGGCGGCGGGCTTCCGCTCGCGGCGTACGGCGGGCGCGCCGATATAATGCGGCAGATTGCGCCCGTCGGGAAGGTCTATCAAGCCGGAACATTGTCTGGCAATCCCGTTGCGGTGAGCGCCGGCGTGGCGATGCTGCGGTATCTCATCGATCATCCGGAGGTGTATCGCATTGTGGAAGAGCGGACGGCGCGGTTGTGCGCGGCGGCGCCTGCCGGGGTGACGGTGAACCGGGTCGGGTCGATGTTCACCTGGTTTTTCACTCCCTCGCCGGTGACCGACTATGAGACCGCGAAGGGCGCGGCGACGGACCGCTTCCGCGCGTTTTTCCACTGGATGCTCGAGCGCGGGGTGTATCTGGCGCCGTCGCAGTTTGAAGCCGGGT
>JAKAJI010000023.1 GCA_021813825.1 Acidobacteriota bacterium
GGTGACAGCCGGCGTCGGGTCGAGCGTGCTGGGTTTCGACAACCGCGGCACGTATAAGTTCGCCCGCCCGCACCAAGTGACCGCCGAAGATCTCTCCTATGCGGTCGAGCAGGCTTCGGACGTGCATCTGGAAACCAACCGCTGCCTTCTCCACGTGTTTCCGCAGGACTTCACGCTTGACGGCCGGGCCTTCCACCGGTATCCGAAAGGCGCGACCTGCACCCGCATCGACGCCAATGTCCACGTGCTGACGGCGGGCAAGGAAGAACACGAGACGCTGCTGCAGGCGATCCACCGCGCGCATTTCTCGGTGGACGAAACGGTGCACGAAGCGATCGCGGCGGCGTACGCGTCGATCCTGCCGGAAGAGCGGCTGCGGGGCGTGCTGCTTTTGAACATCGGCCGCGAGTCGAGTGAGATCGCGGTGTACGAGGGCGACGCGCTGTTGCTGGCCAAGAGCCTCGCTGTTTCGGGCGATCATATGACGCGCGATGCCGCTTATGGCCTGACCATTTCCTGGGGCGACGCCGAGCGGTTGAAGCGGGAATACGGCTGCGCGATGGTCGGCCTGACCGCCGACAACAGCCTGATCGAGTTGCCCTCGGCTGAAGGCCGGCCCCCGCGCGAGGCGCCCCGCCGGCAACTGAACGACATTCTGGAAGCGCGCGCCGAGCAGTTATTCCACTTCGTCCGCAAGGAACTGGAAACGATCGGGAAGGTGCAGGGACTGCTCGAAGGCGTGCTGCTGACCGGCGGCGGCGCGATGCTGACCGGCATGTGCGACCTCGCCGAACGGGTATTGAATCTTCCGGCGCGAAACGGCCTCGCTACAGGGATTGAGGATTGGCCGGATGAACTGAATAGCCCGTCGTGGACGACGGCGGCGGGCCTGGCAATGTATTCGGCGCGGATCAAGATGCGCGCCGCGCCCCGCCCGAAGGCGACGGGGTTGATGGGTTTGGTGACGCGTTAAGCGAGAAAGGAAGACGGCGGAGATGGATGCTCTGAAGTTCGCGATCCAGGATGAGGCGCTGCTCGGCACGCGGATCAAGGTGATCGGCGTGGGCGGCGGCGGCTCCAATGCAGTGACCCGCATGGTGAATGAGGGGATGTCGGGAGTGGAGTTCTACGCTCTGAACACCGATAACCAGGCGCTCAACGCGTGCCCAGTGCCGAACAAGCTGGCTATCGGGCCGAAGATCACCAATGGGCTGGGCGCGGGCTCGGACCCGAGCGTCGGCCGTCAGGCGGCGCTCGAGGACACTGAGCGGATCATCGAGATTCTCGAAGGCTCCGACATGGTGTTCGTAACAGCGGGTCTTGGGGGCGGGACGGGGACCGGCGCCGCTCCGGTGGTTGCGTCGCTCGCCAAGGAACTCAACGCGCTCACCGTAGCCGTCGTCACCAAACCCTTCAGCTTCGAAGGACCGCGCCGGATGAAGCAGGCCGAACGCGGTCTGGCCGAACTCGCCGCCACCGTGGATACGGTGATTACGATTCCGAACGACCGGCTGCTTGAACTCGCCGGCCCCGAAACGAGCTTCTACGATGCCTTCCGCATGGCGGACGACGTGCTGCGCCAGGCGGTGCAGGGCATCGCCGATATCATCACCACGCCCGGCCTGATCAATCGGGATTTCTCCGACATCCGCGCCATCATGCTCGGCATGGGATACGCCATGATGGGCACGGCGACGGCGTCGGGTCCGAAGGCGGCGGTGGAAGCGGCGCGGCAGGCAATCAGTTCCGCGCTGATGGAAGAAGGCGGCGTGAAGGGGGCGCGCGGCGTGCTCATCAACATCACGGCTTCGAACAAACTCAGCCTGTACGAGGTGAACGAGGCCTGCACGCTGATCCGCAAGGCCACCGAGAACGACGACGTGCAGATCAACTTCGGCGTCGTGATGGCCGACGGCATGGAAGACAAGGTCAAAGTTACCGTGATCGCCACCGGCTTTGAACGCGAGAACCTTCCGGTGATCAACCGCGCCGGCGCGCGTACGACTGCCTCGTCCGAGCCGCCGCGTGTCGCTGCCGCGGCTGCGTCGCTCGCCGCTTCGGTGAGCGTGCCGGTGCCTCCGGCCGAACCTTCCGCGCCGGCGCCGGAGCCTACCGCGGCGGCGCCGGAAGAGGCCCCGCAGGAGCCCTCGATCGAGCCGCAGATGCCACTCGATGAACTCGACGTCCCGGCCTATCTTCAGCGGGACCGGCGGTATTACCAGTAGAAGCACCGCTCGAACCGTCCCTTCACCGGGCGGGCCCGCACCGTTCGTGTCCGGTGAGGGCGGCGAGTGTGGCGGCTCCCCCTGCCTTACTCGTACATCAAATGCAGCACGATGTTGCGGCGGTGGGGCGCGGTGCGGTGTTCGAACAGGTAGATGCCCTGCCAGGTGCCGAGGGAGAGGTGCCCCTGGTGGAGGGGAATCGTCAGAGACGTATTGGTGAGGGCCGAGCGGATGTGCGAGGTCATGTCGTCCGGGCCCTCGCTTGTATGCCGGTAAAGCGACGTGTCAGCGGGGACGAGGCGCTCGAAGTAATCGGCCATGTCATGGCGGACGTCGGGATCCGCGTTCTCCTGGATGACGAGCGAGGCCGAGGAGTGGCGGCAGAAAACGGTCAGCAGGCCGGTCTGGGCCGGGATGCTGGCGAGCCATTTCTCGACTTCGGCGGTGATCTCGTACAGGCCCTTTCCGCGGGTCGAGATCATGAGTTGATGCGTGCGCTGGTTCATTCGACGGTGACGCTCTTGGCGAGATTGCGCGGTTGGTCGACGTCGCAGCCGCGCCGGACAGCGATGTGATAGGCGAGTAGTTGCAGCGGCAGGATTTCGAGCACCGGCAGAAGCAACTCCGAGGTGGAGGGAACGGCGATGACGTGGTCGGCGATGCGTGCCATCTCTTCCCGGTCCTCCTCGCACACCACCGCGATCACGATGCCGCTGCGCGCCTTGACTTCCTCGATGTTGGACACGGTTTTCTCGTACCGCAGACGGCTCTCGGTGCTTTCGGGATCGCGCGTGGCGAGAACCACAACCGGCAGGTTTTCGTCGATGAGGGCGTTGGGTCCGTGTTTCATCTCGCCAGCCGGATAGCCTTCGGCGTGAATGTAGGAAATCTCTTTCAGCTTGAGCGCCCCTTCGAGCGCAATCGGGTAGTGGATGCCGCGTCCGAGGAACAAGAAGCCGGAGGAGCGGAACAGATGCTTCACTAATTCGTCGTAGATCTCCTCTTCGGCCAGCACCGTCTCCATGCGGCCTGGCAATTTCATCAGTTCCTTCATCAGACGGCTGGACTCGGCGTCGCTCAACTTGCCGCGAACCTGGCCCAGGTACATGGCGAGAAGGAAAAGTGCGGTGATCTGGCTGGTGAAGGCCTTGGTGGACGCCACGCCGATCTCGGGTCCGGCGTGCGTGAGCAGCGAGCCCGCCGCCTCGCGCGTGATCATCGAACCGACCACGTTGCAGATGGCGAGCGTCTTTGAGCCCTTCTGCTTTGCCTCCCGCTGCGCGGCCAGCGTGTCGGCGGTCTCGCCCGATTGCGAGATGACGACGGTCAGCATCCTGGCGTCAACGATGGGATCGCGGTAGCGGAATTCACTTCCGTAGTCGACCTCCACGGGAATCCGCGCCAGCTTTTCGATCATGAACTTGCCCGCCACCGCCGCGTGCCAGCTTGTGCCGCAGGCGACGATCTTGACGCTTTCGTACTCGCGGAACTCTTGCGCGCTGATATCCATCTCATCGAGGAACACGCGGCCGGACTCCTGGCCGATGCGGCCGAGCATGGTGTCCCGGACGGCCCGGGGCTGCTCAAAGATTTCCTTGAGCATGAAGTGCTTGTAGCCGCCCTTCTCGGCCAGGATGGGGTCCCAGAGGACCCGCGTAACCGCGCGTCGCAGCAGGCGGCCGTTGAAGTCGGTGAGTTGGACGCCGTCTGGCGTCAGCACGGCCATGTCGCCGTCGCTTAAGAAGAACATATCGCGCGTGTGGCTGAGGATCGCCGGTACGTCGCTGGCGACGAAGTACTCGCCGTCGCCGAGGCCGACCACCACCGGGGGGCCGGAGCGCGCCACGACGATTTTGTTCGGATCCGTGGCGCTGATGGCGGCGAGGGCGAAGACGCCGGTAAGGTCCCGGACCGCGCGGCGCATCGCCTCTTCGAGGCTGCCGTCGAGGTACTTTTCGATCAGGTGCGCGATGATCTCGGTATCGGTTTCGGTGGCGAAGCGGTGGCCTTCGTGTTGGAGTTGCGCCTTCAGCACCTGGTAGTTTTCAACGATGCCGTTGTGGACCACGACGACATTCCCGGTGCAATCGCGGTGCGGATGGGCGTTCTCCTCCGTTGGCCGGCCGTGGGTGGCCCAGCGCGTGTGGCCGACACCGTAGTTGCCCTCAACCGGGTCGATGCGGATGGCCTCTTCCAGGTTTCGCAGCTTGCCCGAAGCCCGGCGCACCGCCAGCCCTTTCTCGCCGGTGTACACGGCGATGCCGGCTGAGTCATATCCCCGATATTCCAGCCGCCGCAGACCCTCCAGAATGATGGGAACGCTCTTGCGATTCCCGATGTAGCCGACGATGCCGCACATGGATCTATTGCCCTAGGATACAGGGAAGCACGTTGGCTGCCACGCGGGATTTTGCACTATGCGTTCGGCCGGGTTGCTTCCGGCGGCGCTATACTCAGGTTTTGGGGTGCCTGCGTGAAAAATTACCTGAAATTCGGCGGTCTCGTGGTCGCCATCCTCGGCGTTCTTGGATGGCTGGCTGCAAGCGGAGTCGGCGACAGCAAGACTTACTATAAGACCATCCCGGAACTGGCCGCGATGGGCAGCCATGCCCAGGGCCAGCGGGTTCGCGTCGGTGGCGACGTGGTGCCCGGCTCGATCGTTCGCGACGGAGCCGAGGTGCGGTTCACACTCCACCAAAATGCGCAGCGGTTGAATGTGGTTTATCGCGGCGCCGATCCGCTGCCGGACACCTTCCGCGACGGCTCCCAGGCACTGGCGGACGGCCGGCTGGCGCCGAATGGAGTTTTCGAGGCGACCAAGGTCCAGGCCAAGTGCGCTTCCAAGTACGAAGCCAAGCCGCCGCAGAACAAGAACGCGCTGCAGAACCGCGCGGCGCTCTAGCCGCCCGAACCCGATCGGTTTACTTGCCGGACACCCGCTCAGCCACCGTATAGTGGCTCAGGCTGTTGGCATATTGCGAAACACCGTGATAGAGGGCTTCCGCGATGCGCTTGCGGCCTTCGCTCCTGCGCAGCGCGCTTGCGTCGTGTGGGTTGCTGATAAAACCGATCTCGGCCAGAACCGACGGCATGGAAGCGCCGATCAGCACGACGAACGGGGCCTTGCGAACGCCGCGGTCCTTCGAGCGCGTATCGATCCTCAGGCTGGCGTTGTAAAGTGCCTTCTGCACACAGGCGCCGAACTCCCGCGATTCCTCGATCTTGTCCTGCAGGGCGATCTTCTGCAGAAGGTCCTTCAACTCGAATACGGTCTGATCCGAACTTGAGTTTTCGCGCGCTGCCAATTCGAGCGCGGACTGAGAAGTGGTGAAGTTCAGGTAGTACGTTTCGACGCCGGTCGCCGAGCGTTGGGGCGAAGAGTTCGCGTGGATCGACAAGAACAGGTCGGCATGGGACTCGTTGGCGATCCGCGTTCTTTCCTGCAGCGGGATGAAGGTATCGTCGGAGCGGGTGTAGACAACCTCGGCCCCCATCCGCTCTTCGATGAGCTTGCCAACGCGTAGGGCCACGTCGAGAACGAGGTCCTTTTCGAGCAGTCCGCCGGCGCCGATGGTGCCGGTGTCATGCCCGCCGTGGCCGGCGTCGATCACGACGCGATGAATCTTCAAACCGAGAGCACGGGTGAGCGACTCGGCTTCTCCGGGGTTCCGCCGCGCGGCAGCGGCCGGCAATGCGGGAGATATCGCAGCTTCCGGCGCTTTCTCAACCGGCCGCGTGCTTCTGGCCGAAGCAACCAGGCGCGCTTTCGGCGCCGGGATCGGGGAGGGGGAGAAAAGCTTCGCTACGGCGCGGCTTGCTGTTTCGCGGTTGTAGATTGCAGCCGAGTCCAAACCCATGTCGAACGGGTCGAGGTCCGGCGGTCTCATCAGGGTCGCCATCGAAGGAATGCTCCGCGCCGGAGGCGGTGTGAAGGAGCGGGGAGGGATGGACGGTTCCCTGATCAGCGCGGACGCCTTTGTGGCCGCCGCCGGGGAGGAAGAGTCGCCGCGAAGCTCGATGACGAGGCTCGCCGAGTTTCTGGGATGCGTGGTGGTGAAGCGCGCCGGTTGATTGAGATCGAGCACGACGCGCGTAATGCCATGCTGGGTTTCGGCGACGCGGATCTGGCGGACGAAGGCGTCGCCTACGTTGATGGTGTGTATGCCGCGGCCAAGACCTGAGGCGGAGCCGACTAAGTCGAAGAACAGACGATCCGGATGGTCGAGCCGGTCACAGCGCAGGGTGAAGGGACCGCTCGTGTTGATGCGGATTCGGGTGAAGTCCTTATAGGAGCGGAAATGAACCCCCGTTACGTGGGACCGAACGGCGCCACGGGCGTGGACCGGCAGCGCCGCCAGCGCCAGCACCACGCTGGCCGCCGCTATTGCTCGCGCTCGGGGAACTGGGGCCATATCGCAACGCGCTATTGCGTCGTCAAGTGCAGTCTGCCCTCGGCGTCATAGTATGCGGTCACCGGCGCGTAGGGCGCGGCCTCATGCTTTGGCTCGGCCGGTGATTGCTTATGGCCGGCGGCCTTGTTCCGGCGCACCTTCGCGGAAACCCGCTCCACGTACGCTTTCGTTTCCTGGTACGGCGGCACGCCCCGGTATTTCACCACGGCGCCTTCACCCGCGTTATAAGCCGCGATCGCCAACGTGTCGTCCTGGAAAAGGTCCTGCAAATACTTCAGATACCGGACACCGCCCAGAATGTTTTCCTGGGGATCGAACGGGTTCGCTACGCCGAATCGGCGCGCCGTCTCCGGCATCAACTGCATCAATCCCTCCGCGCCCTTGGGCGAAATCGCGTAAGGATTGTTCGCGCTCTCGGTATCGATCACGGAGCGAACCAGGGCGGGATCCACCCGGTAGGCGGCGGCCGCAGTGTCGGCCAGGATTGCTACCTGTTCGGTGGTCTTTCGCACCGAAGCCAGCCGGGCAGGACTGGTGGGCACCACGCTCCTTACGAGATGTCCCGTCCTCGGGTCCACGCGCACCACCGACTTCCATCCCTCCGTTTGAGCGTCAGCGGCGGAAGCCGCGCAAGCAAGGCCAGCGCCCGCCACGAAAAAACAAAAGCACAGCTTTTGTTTTATTCGATTATAGCCCAAACTCTTCATCCTTTCCATGAAATTCCGGCGGCGGCCTGCGGGGAACCCGCCTCTTCAAATGGTATCCTCATTGCATGTTTAGCGCGGGCTTCGTGCTGGCCGGAGGCGGAAGTTCCCGCATGGGCCGCGACAAGGCGCTGCTGCCTTTCGCCGGCGGCGTCCTGCTGGAGCACGTGGCGCGCGAGGTCGAAGCCGCCGCGGGTTCGCTGACCCTGCTCGGCGACCCGGCCCTGTACGGTCATCTCGGCTGGCCGGTCTGGCCGGATCTCGTGCCCGGTTGTGGGCCGATGGGCGCGCTCTACACCGCGCTGAGCCGGACCGAAGCCGACTGGAACCTTTTTGTGGCATGCGACATGCCCGATGTCCGCCGCGAGGACCTGGCCCTGCTGCTTGCGCAAGCTGGCGCGGGGGAGACCGATTGCGTGGCGCCGGTCACCGAAGAAAACCGAAGCCATCCGCTGTGTGCGGCCTACCATCGCCGCGTCCTGCCGGCCGTGACCCGGGCTTTGAGTGATAACCATCTTAAAATGCAGGATTTGCTTGCAGCCGTCCAGACCGTTTTCACGCGAGCGATCGGCCCGGAGCACCTAACGAACGTGAACACCCCGGAGGAGTGGCTTGACGCCTGTCGGACCCCCCACTGAGCACACTTCTTACTATCTGGAGTTCGACCACGTCTATAAGACGTTCGATCACCCTGTTTTAGTTGATGTGAGTTTTCACCTTCGGGCAGGCCAGACGCTAGCCATCATCGGGCGCTCGGGCGTGGGAAAATCCGTAACGCTCTCCCATATCATGGGTTTCCAGCACCCGGACTCAGGACGCATCGTGGTCGCCTACCGCGATATCACCCATGCCACCGAACAGGAAATGCGGCAAATCCGCCGGAAAGTGACCATGGTGTTCCAGAACGGCGCCTTGTTCGATTCACTCACGGTGGGGGAGAACATTCTTTTCTCGCTCGAGCTTCGGGAAGATTACGACGCCCAGAACAAGGAAGACGTTGTCGACGGACTGCTGAGCATGGTGGATCTGCTGGATTACCGCGACGTTTATCCGGCCGAGCTTTCCACCGGCTACAAGCGCGCCGTGGCCATCGCGCGCGCAGTCGCCGCTCAGCCGGAATGCGTGCTCTATGATGAGCCGACCACGATGGTGGATCCGATCATGTCGGAGTTGCTCACCAATCTCATGTTGCGGCTGAAGCAGCAGTTGCGGCTTACTTCGGTGGTGGTGACGCACGATCTCGACCTGATGCGCAAGGTTGCCGACGATGTGGTTTTCCTCGCGGAAGGACGGGTAGCCTATTTCGGCCCGGTGGACGGGATCGACCACTGCGAGGACGAGCTGGTTCAGGAATTTCTGGGGATGGACCGGCTCGATTTCAGCCACCGCTAGAGCCGGGGCGCACGTTTCCTGAAAATCAGGATATGCTGCCGCGGCAGCGTTTCGACGACGCGGCTCAGCCGGTAGCCTTCGGCCTCCACTTCGAGTTTGGCCTCCGCGACGGTCATTTCGTGATCCGGGCGGATCGGGATGGTTGGGTCCTCTTTGCGGTATTCCAGCAGCACCAGCCTTCCGTCGGGCTTGAGCGCCACGCGTAGGGCGCGCAGCATCGCCTGCGGCTCGGCCAACTCGTGGTAGACGTCGACCATCAGGGCGAGATCGATCGCGTTCTCTGGAAGTTTCGGATCTTTCGGGGCGCCGAGCACGGGCCGTACGTTGGTGAGCCCGGCGCGCGCCGCGTTCGCCTCGAGCCGGCGGATCATCTCCGGTTGAATGTCGACGCCGTAGACGTGGCCCGAAGGTGCGATCCGGCGCGCAATGCGGAGCGTCATGTAACCGGTGCCCGCGCCGATGTCGGCAACGGTCATCCCGGGCTTCAGGTTCAGAGCGTCGAGCGCCTTGCCGGGTTGTTCTTCGGCGGCGCGCTCGGGACGGTCGAGCCACTCGGCGCCCGCTGCGCTCATCACCGGCGCGATCCGCCGTCCGCTGACGGGTTCAACGCCCTGCCAGCCGGACGCGTTTGCCGCAAACGTGAGTGCGAAAACCCAGATCAACCGCCGCATGGAAGCCTCCAGGATAACTTCACCGGAAGCCGCGTGCGGCGGGGCTACGATGAAGGAGGTACCCGACTCTCATGCGATGGCTTCCGGCCTTGGCGCTGTTCGTCTTCGTCTTGCACGCCCAGACGGACGGGTTGAAGATCGAAAACGCCGTTGTCCGGACGTTCGACGAAGGACCCATCGCGGCCTCCGATTACCGCTTCCGCGCCGGCGAAACGGTTTACTTCAGCTTCCAAGTCTCGGGCTACCGCACGCAGAGCGTCGAGTTCGACGTGAGCAAGGTGCACTTGAGCTGGACGATCGCCGTTCAGGACGACAAAGGCGTGCCGCTCGAGAAGACCACCGAGGGAACCATCGACACCACCGTCACTCCGGAGGACCGGAACTGGAAGCCGATCGAGCGGCGCAACATCGTGCTGCCGCCGATCGTTCCCGAGGGCCGGTTCCACGTTCTTCTTGAAGTTCGCGACGAGCTGGCCAAGTCGAGCCGGAAGGCCGACATCCCGTTCTTGCTGGCAGGCTACACGGCGGCGCCCGATGCGCCGCTCAGCGCGCGCAACTTCCGGTTCTACCGGACTTCGGAGGAGAAAGACGCGCTCGAAGTGGCCGCCTACACGCCGGGCGACACGCTATGGGCGCGGTTCGAGATCATCGGCTACCAGCTTGGGGAAGGGAACCGCTACTCGGTGGAATACGGGTTGAAGGTGCTGAAGGCGGATGGCTCGCTGGCGTTCGAGCAGCCCGATGCGGCGCAGACCGACGGGGCGCCGTTTTACGCGCAGCGGATGGTCCCCGGGGTACTTAGCCTAAGTATCCCCAAGGACATGGCCAAGTCTAATTACACACTAGTAGTGACGGTCACCGACCGGCTCAGCGGGCGCACGGCCGAAGCGCGCCAGACATTCTCGGTTGAATAACCCGCACAACTGGCGGCAGAGGATTCTGGGGTAAGCGGCACTAGGAAAGCAGGCGCAGGCTTCCGCGCCAGCCAGGACTATGCCTTTATTTCGCACGCGCAGCGCCGCTCTGTTCGGCATCCACGCCCAGGTCATCGATGTGGAAGTGGATATGTATCCTTCGGGGAACACCCGGGATTTTGTCACCGTCGGAATGCCGGACACGGCGGTGCGGGAAAGCCGCGAGCGCATCAAATCGGCGCTGATCAACTCGGGCTTCGGCTATCCGAGCAAGAGCGTGACGATCAACCTCGCCCCAGCGAATGTGCGCAAGGAAGGCGCGGGCTTCGACCTGCCGATGGCGATGGGGATTTTGGGAGCGATGAACGTCGTCAAGCCCAGCGACCACCTGCTGCTGGCGGGGGAGTTGTCGTTGGACGGCTCGCTGCGTCCGGTGCGCGGGGCTCTTTCGATGGCGGTCTGCGCCCGGCGCGAGGGGATCCGCAACCTGCTTGTTCCCGCCGACAACGCGGCGGAGGCGTCGGTGGCTAAGGGCGTGAACGTGTTTGGGATGAGAGACCTGCGCCAGGTGGTCGAATTTTTGAACGCGCCGGACCAATTTTCTCCCGCCGCCCCGGTCGGTGGCGGGGAAAGCGCCCGGGACGACGCAGTTAGCGATTTCGGCGACGTGCGTGGGCAAGCCTCGGCCAAGCGGGCGCTGATGGTGGCTGCTGCCGGCTCGCATAACGTGCTCATGATCGGTCCGCCTGGCTCGGGCAAGACGATGCTCGCCCGGCGTTTCGCCGGCATCCTGCCCCCGCTGAGCTTCGCGGAGGCGCTCGAAACGACGCAGATTCATAGCGTTGCGGGGATTCTGGCGCCGGGTTCCGGGCTCCTCGCCACCCGTCCGTTCCGCTCGCCGCACCATTCGGTTTCCGATGCCGGTCTTCTCGGGGGAGGCGCGGGCACGCCGCGGCCCGGGGAAGTGAGCCTGGCGCATAACGGCGTCCTGTTTCTCGATGAATTGCCCGAATTTCCGCGCAACGTGCTCGAGCAGTTGCGGCAACCACTGGAAGAGGCGAGCGTCACCATCGCCCGCAGCAGCATGACGCTATGCTTCCCTTCCCGCTTCATGCTGGTGGGGGCGATGAATCCGTGCCCGTGTGGCTACTACGGCGATACGACGCGCGAGTGCCGCTGTACCGGCGCGATCATTCAGCGCTATCTCAGCAAAGTGAGCGGGCCGCTGCTTGACCGGATCGACCTGCACATCGAGGTGCCCGCGGTGGCCTACCAGGAGTTGCGGGGCAGCCAGCAAGGCCAGCGTTCGGCCGAGATGCGCGAGCGCGTGGAAGCGGCGCGAAGCATCCAGTCCGAACGCGGCTTCTATAACGCGCACGTTCCGGCGCGCGAATTGCGCAAGCTCTGCGCGCTCGACGACGCGGGCGAACGGACGCTCGAAATGGCCGTCCGCCGTATGGGTCTGTCGGCGCGCGCCCACGATCGGCTTCTGAAGGTCGGCCGCACGATCGCCGACCTCGACGGCGCAGCGAGCGTCAGCGCGAAGCACCTGGCCGAGGCCGTGCAATACCGCAGCCTGGACCGCAACTACTGGAATTGAAAGACCTTCCCTACCCCTGGAAGCCCGGCAAGCCGCTAGACTAAGGCCAGAAGGCCGTAATCAGAGTATCAGGGAGGAACTTTCATGAAGGGATTCATGCTCATTACCCTGGCAGCGCTGGCTCTGCCCGCTTTTGCGCAAGCCCAGTCCGGCGATGTGCTAGTACACATGGTCGTCACGGCGGAGAGCCGCCATGGCCGCACGACGCCGCTGATCGCGCAGGGGGAAGTCACCGCCTATCAGGGGCGCGAGAAGGAAAAGATCGAAGGCTGGCTGCCCTTGCGGGGAGACCATGCGGCGTTGGAATTGTTCATCCTGCTCGACGATGTCGCCAACACGAGCCTCGCCACGCAACTCGAGGACATCCGGACGTTTATCGAGGAGCAGCCTCGGACCACGGCGATTGGGGTCGGCTACATGCAGAACGGGACGGTCCAGGTGACTTCCAATCTCACGACGGATCACGAGGCCGCCGCGAAATCGCTACGCATGCCGTTGTCAAGCGCCGTGGCCGTGGCGAGCCCCTACTTCTCGCTTGAAGACCTCATCAAGAAATGGCCCAAAGCCAACGCGCGGCGGGAAGTGATCATGATCACCGATGGCATTGATCGCTTTGGTGGCTCAAATCCTTATAACCCGTACGTGGAAGAAGCCATCGATCAGGCCATCAAAGCCGATATCCTTGTCTACACCATTTACACGCCCGGCATCGGCCACTACGGCCACTCGTTCTGGGCAATGAACTGGGGCCAAAACTACCTGGCGGAGTTGTCGGAGAAGACGGGCGCGGAGTCCTACTTCGTCGGCTTCGGGAACCCGGTTACGTTCGCTCCCTGGTTCAGCCAGATCAACGAGCGGTTGCGGAACCAATACCTCGTCACGTTTTTCGTGAAACCCGAAAAAAAGCCGAGCTTTGAGCGGGTGAAGTTCGTCACTGAGGCGCCGTATACCGAAATCGTTGGCGCGGAAACGGTCTGGGTACCCGAAGGGGCAAAGTAAGGCCGGAATTAGCCTGGCATCCGGATTGCTGTCATTGCCATCGGGACAGCCTGCGCGGGCTTGGGGTGCACTCCGGTGAGCCCCCTCGCGCCAGCCCGGGAGGTGGCGATGGAAGAAAAAGAGAAATGGTCCAGTGCCCGCGGGCTCACGGCGTTGTTGTGCTGCGAGTTACTGCTTGTCACGTCAATCGGCTGCGGCGGCACGCACCGGTCTACTCTGCCCGAAACCAAGCCTGTATCCGCCGTGTTCGAACCGTTGCAGGAGGACCTCAAGAAATCCTACCTGACGCTATTTGAGACTGCGGCCAAACTTGAATACAGCGACAGCCAAATCGAAAAGATGCGCCAATATCTGGACCAGGGAGAAGACTACTGCCTTGGCAAGTTCAAAGGTGTCGCCGGTGAATACCAGCGGCGAGTCGAGGCCGCACAAAATTCGCTGAAGAAGGACATCACCGACGCGGAGCGGCACAACCTTCACTGTGAAATTCAGGAAGCCCGAGACCTGAAGCAGCAGGCGGACCTGATTTCTCAACACGCGATTCCGGTCGCCTACGACAACAAACGCGCCAAGCTCGACGTGATCCAGAAATGGCCGGCGGAAGAAAAGCGGATCCGGCAGAGCATCGCTGACGGAAGCTACAAGACGCGCCGCTGGGGGGACGCCAAGGACATTGGTTTCCGCGAGATTGAGAAAGATCAAAAAGACGACATCAAGCTTGGCGAAAATTCGGTCCGCGACCTGAAGCAAATGGGCATGATGCCGAAGGAAATCGAAGATCCGGTGGTGGTGAACTACGTCAAGGACGTGGCGCAGAAGGTGGCCCGGAACTCGGACCTGCGCGTGCCGCTGCAGGTAACGGTGCTCAATTCCAAAGAGATCAACGCCTTTGCCCTGCCGGGCGGTTATATTTTCGTAGAGCGCGGATTGCTGGAGGCCGTCGATGACGAGGCGCAACTGGCCGGCGTGATTTCTCATGAGGTGGCGCACGTTGTGGCGCGCCACGGCCGGAAGCTCATGAACAAGGCGACCATCGCGTCCATCCTTTACCAGGCGGCGCAGGTAGCGGCAATCGTGCTCACGGGCGGAGTGGCCAGCATCGGAGCGTATTACGCATTTCAGTACGGTTTCTGGGGTCTGGGTCTGACGTTGAACCTCACTCTGCTCGGCGTCAGCCGGGACTTTGAGCGTCAAGCGGACCAACTGGGCATCCAGTACGCCTGGAAGGCCGGATACGATACGAGCGGCTTCATCCGCTTCTTCGACAAAATGGCTACCAAGGCGGGCTACGTGAACGGCGCAAGCTGGTTCCGTTCGCATCCCCCGTTCTACGAGCGGATGGTGGACTCCGAGCGGGAAATCACGTATCTTGGCGCGCCGGAGCACGCCCTTGTCACGACGACAGAGTTCAAGACCATGAAAGCGGCGTTGGAAAAGGTCAGCGTGACGGCCGAAAAAGACGCCAAGAAGGCGCCGACCCTGCTGGCAGCCGAGGAGAAATGCCCTCCGCCTTCAAAGCTTCTCTACGAAGCCGATCAGCCTATTGAGACGATCTGCTCGGCGCCGAAGACGACGCCGGCTGAGCCGAAGAAGTAGCGGCGTCGCCTTTTACGTATTTGCCGTACCAGGCGAGGTATCGCTCGAACCGGTCCTTCACGTAGCTTGGCCTCGTGATGCCGTGGAAAGCGCCGGGGTAGATGATGAGTTCGGACGGCACGCCGAGCGATTGCAGCGCTTCGTACATCTGCTCTCCGCCCGCCAGCGGGACGTTCATGTCCTTGTCGCCGCCGAGAAACAGCGTCGGTGTATGGATCCGGTCGGCGTGGAAGAAGGGGTAGGAAAGTTTCAGCCAGAGGTCCTGCGAGCGCCACGGCGGGCCCAACTCGTGGTCGTACTGGAAGACGTACTCGTCCAGGCCATACATGCTGATCTGGTTGGCGCTGCCGGCGCCGCTGATCGCCGCGCGGAACCGCCCGTCCGAGGCGATCGTATAGTCGGTGAGAATGCCGCCGTAGCTCCAGCCGCCGATCCCAAGCCTGGCCGGGTCGGCGACGCCTTCGGACACCATCGCATCCACTCCGGCCAGCAGATCCTCCACTTCCCGGTGGCCCCAGTCGGCGAAGATCGCCTTCTGGTACGCCGCTCCCCGGCCGGAGCTTCCCCGATAATTCACGTTCAGCACCGCGTAGCCGTTGGCGGCGAACAACTGCCGTTCGAACTGAAATGCATGGGAGTCCTCGCCATCCGGTCCACCATGGATTCGCAACAGCAGCGGGACTTTCGAGCCGTCGCGATAACCCGGCGGCAGAGTCAATAGCCCGTGAACTTCGGTCCCGTCTTTGGTGTGGAAACTCACGTCGCGTGTCCGGCCCAGCGTCACTTCGCGGATCCAAAGCGCGTTCGGGTCGGCCATTTTGCGCAGCGCGCCGTTTTCGAGCGCGAACACCGCTGCCGGTGTATCGTCCTGCGTCGCCAGCACCACGTAGTGGCCCGCGGCTTCATCCTGTGCGATTACCGTGACGTCGCCGTCGAGCATCCTCGTCACGCCGCCGCCTGGGAGCGAAACGCGGATCGGATACTCCCGGCGGTCGTTGGTCTCAATGCACACGATCGACCGGCCGTCGCGCGAAAACAGCGGCGCGCTTACGGCGCGGTCGAGGCTCGCCGTCAGCACCCGCGGCTCGCCGCCATCGGCGGCAACCACTGCCAGTTTGAACTCGTTGTAGGCGGTGAGTTCCGGTTCGCTACCCTGCAAGTACGCAATCCGCTTGCTGTCCGGGCTCCAGGAGAGGTGTCCCGTGTCCGGTCCCGGGAAGTGGGTGAGCTTGCGCGCCGTCCCGCCCGGCTTTGCCTCGGTGACGAAAATGTCCGTGTTTTCCGTCCGGTCCCAATCCTTGTCCTGATTGCTGACGAACGCGATTTTCGTGCCGTCCGGCGACCACGCCGGGCTTCGCTCATCGAATGATGTCTGCGAGGTCAGCGGCTCGGCCTTTTGCGCCGCGATGTCGTAGAGATAGATTTTCGTGCGCTCGGTTCCGCTCAGATAGCCTTCCCGGTCTTGCTTGAAGTGGTAGCGGTCCACAATGATCGGCTTCGGCTTTGGCGAAGGCGCGCCCGGCTTGGTCTCTTCTTCCTTGTCCTTCTTTGGCTTCAGCAGAAGCACCAGGCGCTTTGAGTCCGGCGACCACTCGAAGCCTGACAACTCGTCTTTCACCGCGGTAAGTTGCCTCGCCTCGCCTCCGCGCCGGTCCATCAGCCAGACCTGCGAGCCTTTCGCCGGTCCGGGCCGCGATGACTCAAACGCCAGGTAGCGGCCGTCGGGACTCCAGCGCGGTGAGCTTTCCCCTTCGGCGTCGAAAGTAAGCTGGATGGTCTCGGTCCCGTCCCACGAGGTCATCCAGAGATGCGATACCCGTTTGTCGCCCTTCCCATCCACGGTCGACACGGCATAAACCACCCACAGGCCGTCCGGTGAAACCCGCGGATCGGAAACGACAGACAGCCGCTCCAGATCATCCAGGCTTAGCACGCGAGGCGCCGCCCACACCCCAACCGTGGCGACCAGAAGAGCGATCAGACTTGTTGCACGCATGAGTCCCAGCATAGCCAAGGCCGGCGATCGCTAATGTTCCCTGTCTTACGCATCAAGACGGTCTGATTTTTCCCGCAAGCACCTCGTAAAGGTGGCAACTAGGTTGCTTATCGTTTCACGCGGCCTTCGTCCTGCTTTCGAAGATCTTCGATTCATTGCGAATTTTTGTTGACAAACGATTCAAAGCGCCTTAACATTCATATGCTGCAGTGTCCACGTAGCTGACAACTTAAGGCAGGTGTACGACCCCCGCATGAATTTCCAAATCGGCGAAAAGATCGTCTACCCAAACCACGGCATCGGAACCGTAGAAAACATCAGCACCCGGTCGTTCGGTTCACAACTCGAACGCTTTTATCTCCTCCGTCTTACCTCGAGCAGTATGACCGTCATGGTGCCCTTCTCTCACGTCACGAACGTGGGTCTTCGTAGAGTGACACGCAATTGTGAGGTGGCGAAAGTTCTCAACTTTCTGGCCGAAGGCGTCTGTCACTGGAAATGCGACTGGAAGGACCGGTTTAAGGAAAACACGGAACGAATGAACAGCGGCAGCATGCTGGAAGTTGCCGAAGTCATGAAGACGCTGGTCATTCTGCAGCAGCGCAAGCCGCTGTCGTTCCGCGAAAAGAAGATGCTCGACCGCTCCCGGCATATGTTGATCACCGAGATCTCGATCTGCCGCGCGGTTTCGGAAGAGGAAGCGGGCGCGCTCATCGAGCGGTCACTCTCCAAGTGCGCCCTGCCGATGCCCCTGCCGATGTAGTTCCGCTCCCGCGGAACTACAGGCGGCGGATCTTGATGTTGCGGAACCACACCGCATTGCCGTGGTTCTGCAAGCTGACCGGGCACTGTTTCCGCGGGCGCCCGGTGAGTAGGTGCGCGACCGGCGAGCCCACGCCCCAGCGCTCGTCAAGCGTCTCTTTCACCCGCGGATCGTCGAGCGAGGCGTCGACGACCTTCACGCCGTTCAGCCAATGTTCGACGTGATTGCCGCGCACCACGAGGCGCGAATGGTTGAACTCGCCCACCGGCTTGGTCACGTCCTCGGGTGGCGCGAAGAGTCCATAGAGAGCGCCGGTCTGATACAACGGCCCGCGGAGGGCGTCCGGATGGCGGTGGTTGTCGATCATCTGATATTCGAAGCCGACCACGTAGATCTGCGCGCGTGAGCCGGGCGCGATGACCGAGCGGTCCGTCGCACCTTGGTTGAGCGCGTAATCGACATGGTCCTCGAACCTCCGCGCGCCGGGTTTCGCCGTCGCCCGTGTGAGCACGGGAAGCGCCTGAATCAGGTACTTCACGCCGCTGTTGCCGCCCGGCGAGATCTTCCAGTCCCATTCCATCTCGAAGTCGCCGAAGGTTTCCTTGCTGATCAGATCTTCTGTGATGAACGCATGCGGTTTGGCCGCGATCGTGTCGCCGTCAAGATGCCAGGCGTCTCCCGGAGGGTTCAGTTTCGATGGGTCGATGAATTTATCGAGCGATTTGCCGTCGAACAACAGTTCCCAACCCGCGGCCTTCTCTTCCTCCGTGAGCGTATTCGCCTCCGCGGCGGCTGCAAGCGCCGGCATCATGGCGGCCAGCGCAACACCGGCCAGTAATCTTCTCATCAAGTGTCTCCTTGTTATTTCGTTACCGCCGCCTCGCCGATCTGCATGACTACGGCGCGCGCCGGGCCGCCCGTTCCGTCCGACACCTGCGTCAGCAGAATTCGGATCAGGTCGTGCACCGGGTCCATCCATCCCTCGGTTCCAAACGCCCCGCCGTGCCCGAATGTGCCCATTGGGTGCAACAGAAGCATGCCTTCGGGATGATTCACGATCTCGAAAGTCAGCCCGTAGCCGGTCCCGCCGAGCCAACCGGAAGGCTTCACGTCCGGAGTGAACACTTGCCGCATGGTGTCGATCGACTCGCGCGACAAGTAGCGCCGCCCGCCGTACTCGCCGCCCCGCAACAACATCTCGTAGAAGCGTTCCAGGTTTTCCGCGGTCGAATAAAGCCCAAACTCCGGCGCCGGGTACTTCGCCCCGGCCCGGAACTTAGCCGGATCCCCCGCCAGGATCTCATCGCCGGAGCGCACCAGTTTTCCGTCCTCGTGCTTGTAGACCATCGCAATCCGCGCTCGCCTGTCCTCCGGCGCGAAGTAGAAGGTGTCCTTCATGCCGAGAGGGTCAAGGATGCGGCTGCGGATGAAGTGCGTGTACTCCTCGCCGCTCGTCACTTCGATGATGCGCCCCAGAGTTGCGATCCCCATGTTGCTGTACCGCCAGTGCGTGCCGGGCTCGAACTTCAGGTGCTGATGTCCGTAGAATTCGACGGCTTCCTTCAGCGTCGCCCGCATTGTGCGCGGATTATCGGCGAGCGCGCCTTCGGGATCCCCATTGAGGCCCGAGGTGTGGCACATCAACTCCCACACGGTCACGGGATGTTCGGGCGGTTTGAGCCCCGAGGGCGTCTCCATTAACTGGCCTTTGAACTCGGGCAGGTAATCCGATACCGGCCGCCGCAGTTCGACTTTCCCTTCCTCGACCAGCATCATGATTCCGACGCCGGTGAACGGCTTGGTCATCGACATGATCTGGAAAATCGAATCCGTGCGCATCGGCCGGTGGTTTTCCCGGTCCGCGTCGCCCACCGCATCGAGATAGACGACCTTGCCGTGCCGCGCCACTAGCGCCACCGCTCCGGGGATCGTCTGGTTCCTTACCAGTTCTTCGAGCCGGGTATGAATCATCTGCAGCCTTGCGGCGTCCATGCCCACCGAAGCCGCATCCGAGGCTCCAAGCACGCTCGTCGTACCGAGGAGCGCGGCAAAAGCCAACCATGTTTGTTGTCGTTTCTTCAGGATTGTAAGCACGATGTCACTTTTCTTCTGGCATCGAAAAAATGTCTAAAAAATCGTTTCAGGGTGTAACATCCGACCCCCTCGCGTCGCTTTCTATTCAAGTCCCCGTTACGCGGGCGGATGCCACCGGCTCAGGCCGTGTCGACATCCGCCTTTTCTCTTTTTCCGGTGGTTAATCGCTCTCGAACAGGACGCTCGACAGGTAGCGCTCGCCGGAGTCTGGCAGGATGACCACGATCGTCTTCCCTTTCATCTCGGGCTCTTTGGCAATCCGCACGGCCACTGCCGCCGCCGCGCCGCACGAGATTCCTGACAGAATCCCTTCCTCGCGCGCCAGGCGCCGGGCCATTTCAATCGCCTCGTCATCAGCGACCTTCTCCGCGCGATCGACAAACGAAAGGTCCAGCGTGTCGGGGATGAAGCCCGCGCCGAGCCCCTGAATTTTATGCGGCCCCGGCTTCAGCGGTTCCCCGTTCATCTTCTGCGTGATCACCGGACTCGCCACCGGTTCGACGGCCACCGACGTGATCGGCTTGTGCTGCTCGTTCTTGATGTATCGCGAGACGCCGGTGATGGTGCCGCCCGTCCCGACGCCCGACACGAGCACATCCACCGCGCCCTTGGTATCTTCCCAGATCTCCGGCCCGGTGGTGCGGAAGTGGATCTCCGGATTGGCCGGGTTGCGGAACTGTTGCAGCAGCACGTAGCGGCCCGGATCGGAGGCGGCCAGTTCTTCGGCGCGGCGGATCGCTCCTCCCATTCCCTCCGAACCCGGCGTCAACATCAGGTTGGCGCCGAACGCCTTCAATACCTTCCGGCGCTCCATCGACATCGTCTCCGGCATCGCCAGTGTGATCGGGTAACCGCGGGCTGCGGCGACGAATGCCAGCGCGATGCCCGTGTTGCCGCTGGTCGGCTCGATCAAATGCTTGCCCGGCCCCAGCACGCCCCGCTTTTCGGCGTCCCAGATCATCGAAGCGCCGATCCGGCACTTCACCGAATACGCCGGGTTTCTCCCTTCAATCTTTGCCAGCACCGTAGCATGGGCGCCGGCGGTCACGCGATTCAGTTTCACGAGCGGCGTGCGCCCGATGCTCAGCGAATTATCGTCGAAGATCATTCTGTCGCTCCCTGTTGTTGGGACTTCCGCAGTTCAAATATCAAAGTTCGGCACGTAGCGGCTTTGGCGCTCGCGCCAGCTTCTGGCCAGATCCGCGAACGTCGTGTGGTCGATCACACTCGAAATGGCGCGGTCCACTTCGCCCCACATGACCGAGAGAGGGTCGTCCGCTTTACCCGGCGCAGCCCGCTGCAGCTTGGGTCCTTCCACGTAACGCAGTACTTCGCCGACGGTGATCGACTCCGGAGCCCGCGCCAGCAGGTAGCCTCCTTCGGCGCCCCGCCGCGACTCGACGAAGCCGCCCTGCTTGAGGCCCGCCAGAATCAACTCCAGAAACTTCTGCGGGATTTTCCACCGGCGCGCGATCGCTCCGATCTTCACCGGTTCGCCCCCCGCACGCTCGGCCAGGTCGAACATCGCCTGCAGCGCGTACTCGCCTTTCACGGAAATATTCATCTGGCTCTCGAGCCCGGTCCGGGCCGTTTACCTCCTTGCGATTGTACTCACGCGATTGTGCAACCGGCAATCATACGCCATTGCGATACGCTAAATACTCACTACCCATTCATCCTATGAAGCGATTCTTCCCTCTCGTATTGTGCGCCTGCACACTGCTGGCCGCGCCGCCACCCGCTCCGCGCCCGAAACTCCTCGTAGCCATCGTCATCGATCAGTTCCGCTACGACTATCTCACGCGCTTCGCCTCCAGCTACACAGGCGGCTTCAAACGCATACTCAACGGCGGCGCCGTTTACACCAACGCACACTATATCCACGTTCCCACCGTCACCGCCATCGGCCACTCGACATTTCTGACGGGCGCGACGCCATCGGTGAGCGGCATTGTCGGAAATGAGTGGTTCGACCCCGCCAGCGGGCATGACGTCACCAGCGTCAGCGACCCGGACACCACGCTGCTAGGCGGTAAGCCCGGCGCGAAGGGTTCCTCGCCGCATCGTCTTCTGGTCAGCACTGTGGGCGACGAGATGAAAATCGCCGGAGTGGCAAATAAGGTTATCGGCGTCTCAATCAAGGACCGGGCCGCAATTCTGCCCAGCGGCCACATGGCCGACGGCGCTTACTGGTTCGACGACTCTACCGGCCATTTCGTCAGTAGCACCTACTATTTCTCCACTCTGCCGGACTGGGTGGAACAATTCGATTCCGGCGGCGCCGACGCGCCATACAAAGGAAAGGCGTGGCGCGCCCTCGACGCCAAACCGACGGACCCGCCGTTCTGCGTCTACGCCTCGACGGACCGCGCCACTTCTTGCGGCACCATCGCCGCCACGCCCTTCGGCAACGAGATGTTAGAAAAATTCGCCGAGCGCGCCATCACCACGGAAAAACTCGGCACGCATGCCGGTACCGACGTTCTCACCATCAGCTTCTCCTCCAACGATTACGTCGGCCACGCCTGGGGCCCGGACTCGGCGCGCGTCCGCGACATCAGCATCCGCACGGACCGCATCCTCGGCTCGCTGCTCACCTTCCTCGATGCGCATCTGGGCGCCGGCCGCTATGTTGTCGTCCTCACGGCCGATCACGGTGTAGCTCCGGTACCTGAAGTCAACAACCAGCGAAAGATGCCAGGAGGCCGGCTGAACTGGTCCAACCTTATCGCTTCGGTCAACGACGCCCTCACCGGGCATTACGGCGCCGGCCACTGGATCGTCTCGAGCAGCCCCGGAAACATTTATCTTGACCAGGCGACGCTCGCCTCCCACCACGCCAACCCGGCGGAGGCGCGCCGCGTCGCCGCCAACGCCGCCCTCGCGTCGCCGCACGTCGCCCGCGTCTACACGCGCGAGGACCTGCTTGCCGGCATTGACTCCGGGGATACCATCAGCCGGGCCATGCGCAACGGCTTTTACGGGCCGCGCTCCGGCGATGTCTTCGTTCTTCCGGAACCCTACTTCCTGTATACGCCCCGCGGCACCACGCATGGCACTCCTTACGGTTACGATCGCCACGTGCCGATCCTCCTCTATGGCGCAGGCATCGTCCCCGGCGTGCACCACGACGATGTCACCGTCAACGACATCGCCCCCACGCTCGCCGACCTGTTCCACGTCGAGGCGCCCAGCGGGGCTTTCGGCCGCGTTTTGCCAGGCGCGCTGCGCTAAGCGGGCGCCACCTGGAATAATGACAAAGTATGCACGAAGTTAACGCCGGGTTGATCGGACTCGGCAACGTCGGTTCGGGAACCCTACGAATCCTGACCGAAAACGCGGATTCGATCGCCGCCAAACTCGGCTTCCGGCTGAACGTCCGCGCGGTCTGCAGCCGCGGCGTGGCGAAACTCTCGTTGCCGCCGCTGCGCCCGGACACGCTTGTGACATCCGATTGGCGCGAAGTCGTCACCCACCCCGACGTTCAAATTGTTGCGGAACTCATCGGCGGCTGCGGCGTGGCGCGCGAAATCATCGATGCCGCGATCGCGAACGGCAAATCCGTGGTAACGGCGAACAAAGAACTTCTTGCGCTTCATGGGTCGGAGATCTGGGACCGCTCCATCGCCGCCAACGTGAATCTCGCCATCGAGGCCAGCGTCGCCGGAGGCATCCCCATCCTCGCCGTGCTCCGCGAGGGCATCGCGGGCGACCGCGTCACCTCGCTGTTCGGCATCCTCAACGGCACCTGCAACTACATCCTCACCGAGATCGAACAGCATGGCACGCCGTTTGAAGCCGTGCTCGCAGAAGCCCAGCGCCTGGGCTACGCCGAAGCCGACCCCAGCGCCGACATCGACGGCTTCGACGCCCGCTCGAAACTCGCCATCCTGACGGCGCTGGCGTTCGGTGAGCGGATCGAACCGTCGGACATCTACACCGAAGGCATCCGCCGCATCACGCCGGTGGACTTCCAGTACGCCCACCAACTCGACTACACGATCCGCCTGATCTGCTCGGCCCGTCAGAGCGAGAAGGGTTTACTCCTCAGCGTGCGCCCCGCGCTCATTCCGCGCTCGACCATTCTGGCCAGTGTGCGCGGCTCCTACAACGCCATCTGGGTGCGCGGTTACTACGGCCAGGACACCTTCTACTATGGCCGCGGCGCGGGACCTTTGCCCACCGGCGTCGCCGTCGTCAGCGACCTCATGCGCGTGGCGCGCGAAATCCGCTCCGGCAGCCCGGATCGCGTATCCCCGTTTGCTCACGAGCGGCTCGGCGAATATCAGCCCATCTCGGTCACCGCTCACCAATCGGCCTATTTCCTCCGCTTCCGCGTGGAGGACCGCCCCGGCATCATCGCCCGTCTGGCAACCGTGCTCGCCTCGCGCGGCATCAGTCTCGACGCCGTGCTGCAAATCCCCAGCGAAAACTGGCGCGACCTCCCCTTCGTCATCACCGTCCAGCCGACCACCGAAGCCGCCATCCGCGAAGCCGTCGCCGAAATGGCCACGCAGGACTTCCTGGTCGACTCGCCGCTCGCGCTGCCGATGGAGGCCGGATTATGAAATTCCCCCGTCTTGCCGCGGCTTTTGCTCTCGCTGCCTGCGTGCTCGCGGCGCAGGTGGCCACCAACGCCAACAAAGGCTACCAGACGCCTGAGCAGCGCGCGAACGTCGCCAAGGGGCTTGGCTCCGAAAACCGCGACAAAGAGCAGCGCCCGCGTGACATCATCGCCGCGATGAACCTCAAGCCCGGCGATACGGTTGCCGACGTCGGCACCGGCATCGGCTACATGCTGCCGTATCTCTCCGATGCCGTCGGCCCCTCGGGCAAGGTCTTCGCCGAAGACATCTACCCGGACTTTCTCGACAAAGCCCGCGCCCGCGCCAAAGAACACAACCTCACCAACGTCGAGTTCGTCCTGGGCACGCAAACAGATCCCAAGTTGCCCGCACACTCGCTCGACGCCGTGCTCCTGCTCGAGGTCTATCATCACTTCAACTACCCCGGCCAGATGCTCGCCGGCATCTCGAACGCGCTCAAGCCCGGCGGCAAGCTCTTCCTGGTCGACTTCCACAAATCGTTCGGCAGCAATCACATTCGCCTCGACAAGCCCGACGTGATCAAGGAAGTGGACTCCAACGGCTTCTCCCTTGTCTCGGAAAGCGAACGCTCCTCCGACAATCAATATATGGCGGTGTTCACGCCGCAACATTCCAACCCCTGACCCGCCCGCAGCGGAAACGAAAAGACCCGAATGAGCGAAACGCAGTACGACCCGCAACAGATCGAACCGAAGTGGCAGGAGCGATGGAGCGATCCCGCGCTTTACCGCGCCGACCCTGCGTCCGGCCGCCCGAAATACTACGTGCTCGAGATGCTCCCTTACCCGAGCGGACGCCTGCACATGGGCCACGTGCGCAACTACTCCATCGGCGACGCGCTCGCCCGCTACATGTGGATGCGGGGCCATGACGTGCTGCATCCGATGGGTTGGGACGCCTTCGGCCTGCCCGCGGAAAACGCGGCCATCCAGCGCGGCCGCCATCCACACGAATGGACCGTCTCCAACATCGCCGAGATGCGGCGCCAGATGAAGCGCATCGGCTTCGCCTACGACTGGGAGCGCGAGGTCGCCACTTGCGAGCCGGAATACTACCGCTGGAACCAGTGGTTCTTCCTCAAGATGCTCGAGCGCGGCCTGGCCTACCGCAAGAAGGCACTCGTCAACTGGTGCCCGGAATGTGCCACCGTGCTGGCCAACGAGCAGGTGGTGAACGGCTGCTGCTGGCGCCATGAGACTACGCCGGTCGAGCAGCGCGCCCTCGAACAGTGGTTCTTAAAGACCACCGCCTACGCCGAAGAACTGCTCAACGACATGCGCGAAATCGAAGCCGGCTGGCCGGAGCGCGTGCTCACCATGCAGCGCAACTGGATCGGCCGAAGCGAAGGCGCCGAGATCGACTTCGCGCTGGAAAATTCCGATCGGAAAATCCGCGTTTTCACCACCCGCGTCGACACCATCTTCGGCGCGACGTGCGTCATCCTCGCGCCCGAGCATCCGCTGGCCGTGTCGGCGGACAGGCAACTCGAAGCCGCCCGCGTGCAGATGATCGACTCGCGCGCCCGTCAGGACCCGGGCGACATCAAGAAAGAAGGCCTGTTCACCGGCCTCTACGCGATCAACCCCTTCAGCGGCGAGCGCGTCCCGGTCTGGATCGGCAACTTCGTCCTCACCGGCTACGGCACCGGCGCAATCATGGCGGTTCCCGCGCACGACGAGCGCGACTTCGAGTTCTGCACCACGTACGGCATTCCCATCCGCCCGGTGATCCGGCCCGTTGACGGCGCTTTGCCCACTCGGGCGACGGAAGCTTTCACCGGCGACGGCGTGGTCGAAAACTCCGGCGAGTGGAGCGGCCTCTCAAGCGAAGAAGCCCGCCGCCGCATGGGCGCCAAAGCCCGCGCCGAAGGTTTCGGCGAGCCCGCCATCTCGTACCGCCTCAAGGACTGGGGCGTCTCGCGCCAGCGCTACTGGGGCACGCCCATCCCCGTCATCCACTGCCCCCAATGCGGCGTCGTGCCCGTGCCGGAAAAAGACCTGCCGGTTGTGCTGCCGCTCGACGTCACCATCACTGGCCGCGGCAGTTCGCCCCTGGCCGCCTCCGATAGCTTCACCCGCGTCCAGTGCCCGGCCTGCGGCGCCGATGCGCGCCGCGAAACCGACACCATGGACACCTTCGTCGATTCGTCCTGGTATTTTTACCGCTACTGCGACCCGCACAACAGCAAGGCGCCGTTTGACTCCGCCTCGATCGCCCGCTGGTTCCCCATCGACCAGTACATCGGCGGCGTCACGCACGCCATCCTTCACCTCATCTACTCGCGGTTCTGGACCAAGGTGATGCGCGACCTTGGCCTGGTCGCCAACAACGAACCGGCGCGCAATCTCTTCACCCAGGGCATGGTGCTCGGTGAAGACGGCACGGCGATGTCGAAGTCCAAGGGCAACATCGTCGACCCCGAAGAGATGATCGCCAAATACGGCGCCGATACCTGCCGCCTGTTCGTGCTGTTTGCCGCGCCGCCCGAAAAAGACATGCCGTGGAACGAAGCGAGCGTCGGCGGCCAGCGCCGCTTCCTGGACCGCGTCTATCGCTTCTTCACGCGCAATCTCGACCGCCGCACCGCGCCGCCGGGCGACGCTGCCGCCGAGCGCCAGTGCCTCCGGAAGCTCCATCAGACCATCGAGAAAATCACCAACGACTTCGATAACCGCTGGCACTTCAACACCTCCATCGCCGCGCTGATGGAGTTGATGAACGAACTCTACGCCACCGAAGCGGGCCTTGGCGGTGAAGTGTTAAGCCAGGTGCTGCCCAACCTCGCCCTGCTGCTCGCTCCCTTTGCTCCTTATCTCGCCGAAGAGATGTGGGAGAACCTCGGGCGGACGGGACCGATTTTCCGCCAGCCGTGGCCCAGCTTCGATCCCGCGCTCGCCGCCGCCGACACCATCGAAATTCCCGTCCAGGTGAATGGCAAGCTGCGCGGCAAGCTGAGCGTCGCCGTAGGCACCTCGAAAGAAGACCTGGAACGGCTCGCGCTCGCCGATGCCAAAACGCAGGCTCACATCTCCGGCAAGCGGATCGTGCGGATTGTCGTGCTCCCGGCCAAGCTGGTCAATATCGTCGTTCAATCGTAGCCATGGCGCAATCCGCGGACGTGGTCATCATCGGCGGAGGCATCGTCGGCTCCTCCGTCGCCTGGCATCTGACGCAGGCCGGGTGCACTCGCATTATCATCCTCGAACGCGAAGCGCACCAGGGGAAGGGAAGCACCGGCAAGAGCATGGGCGGCGTCCGCGCGCAGTTCGCCACGCCGGTGAACATCCGGATGTCGC
>JAKAJI010000310.1 GCA_021813825.1 Acidobacteriota bacterium
AACCCCGTTCTCCTTCGCTAGCACCGCCACCGAATACGTCCCGATCTTGTTCGCCACATCCCCGTTCGCCGCGATCCTATCCGCTCCCACCACCACGCACCCGATCCGCCCGGACTTCAAAAAATGTCCCGCCATGTTGTCCGTGATCAGCGTCGCCGGAATCCCGTCGTGCTGCAACTCCCACACCGTCAGCCGCGCGCCCTGCAGAAACGGCCGCGTCTCATCGGCAAATACCGAAACCTTCTTGCCCGCCTCCACCGCCGCCCGGATCACGCCCAGCGCCGTCCCGTAGCCCGCCGTCGCCAGCGCCCCCGCGTTGCAATGCGTCAGCACCGACACGCCGTCTGGAATCAACGCCGCCCCATGCCGCCCGATCGCCTCGTTGATCGCGATATCCTCGAGCCGCACCTGCTTGGCTTCCTCCACCATCTTCCGCTTCAGCGTCTCCAGATCCAGCCCGCGCCACTCGGCAAACCGCCGCTTCATCCGGTCAATCGCCCAGAACAGGTTCACCGCCGTCGGCCGCGTACCGGCAAGCGTCGTGCAGATCCGCTCGAACTCCGCGTCCAGTCCCTCCTCGCCGGCCCGCAACACCCCCAGCGCCACGCCCATCGCCGCCGCCACGCCGATCGCCGGCGCTCCCCGGATCACCATGGTCCGGATCGCCTCCGCCACCTCCTCATACGTCGAGCAGGTGACGTATCGCTCCTCGCGCGGCAACCGCGTCTGGTCGATCATCACCACCCCGGCGTCGGTCCACTGTATCGTCTCGATCATTTCAAGCCCGCCCCTCCGCGAACGCCGCACCCCTCCGTCCACGCAGCCCCCTTCACACGCCCATTGACACGGACGCGTTACTAACCCATGATACTAGCTGAGTCAGGCCGGAAGCCCCCCAAATCGTCCCAAGCGAGGTGCAACCAGTGGGTGAATTCCTGCGCGAGTCCATTTTCACACGAATGATCGCGCTTGCTATCGGCATGTTCTCCGTCAGGGGGGTACGGCGATCGCCCGGTACTGCCCGCTCCTCGCAAGCCAGCTAATCAATTGTTCTGGCCCTAACGGCTGTTACCAGCACGTGAACGTCTGGCAATGCTCGGGCCCGCTCTACAACCCACAGCAATGTTTCAACAATGCCGGCACGCCGGTGTCCTGCTGCGGACAAAGTATACCCACGGGTGGCACAGGCGGCGCCTGCGGTCCGAAAGCAAAGCCGGGCGCGAGCCTGCGCTCTCCATGCCCAGCGCCGGCCGGAGAACCATCGCCCGAAGTGAACCCGAAGCTTCGGAGCGGAGTATCGAACCCGCCGGCGAAGTCGACGGGCGCGTCCCCGGATAGTCCCGCCATGGCGCCGTCCCGATCCGCCCACGCCACGCCGAGTTCCAGCGGCACACGCACGGTGGGGGGCCTGGTAAGCTCCAGCAGGTGAGCCGGGGCTGAGCCTATGTCCCTAAGGACCTACCTGCGGATCTTCCCGTCCCTGGCATGTGCCGTGCTCTCCGCAACCGCGGCGCTGCCCGGCCAAGTCCTCGTGGCCGATTCGACCGTCCCTGCGCCCCAGGTGAACCCGGCCCTGATCATGCCCATCCACTGCGATTCCTCCGGCGACATCTTCCTCCGGCCTCCCCTTTCGAAAATCGACTCCGAAGGCAGGCGAACGGCCACCTTCGACCTCTCAGCCGCACAGAGCGACGGCTTCTCGGACCTCACCCTCAACTCTTTCGCCGTCGATCCCGATGGAACCCTCTACGCGCTCGCTCTGACGCGCGACCAGCACGCCGTCATCGTCAGGTTCCGGAACGACGGCGCCTACCCCGGCTCGACGCCACTCGACGGGAAGTTTTATCCGCTTCAGTTCGCCAGCTTCAACGGGAACGCTTTCCTCGTCTTCGGAGTCGCTCCTTCCGGCTCCCCTCCGAACCTGCGGCTCCTGCCCTACTCCGGCCTCTTCGACTGCGCCGGACGCTTCGTCAAGACCCTCGACCCTCCCAAACCCTCGGCCAACAGCGGTGCCAAGCCCGGTTCCGAGCGCCCCGGATACCTCCCCAGCGGGGCGTCGCTGGCGATCGCTGAATCCGACGGCACGGACGCTTACTTCCTCGAGCAGGGCGCCTCGCCCACCGTTACCGTAATCTCCGCAGCCGGCGTCATCGACCGAACCCTCACCCTGTCTCCTCCGTTCCCCAACGCGCAGGTCTCGGGCCTGCGCGTTGGCCTGGGCCAGATTTTGGTCGAATACACCCGGCCACAGACCGGCCCCAACGAGAATGCCGTCTCCTACTACTACGTCTACAACTCGGCCACCGGCGATAAACTCATCGCGTACACTCAAAGTCCCGGCCTCAATGGCACCCTCGGCTGCACCGACTGGCGCGGGAGCTTCACCTTCCTCTCGACTGATAAAGACGGCCGGTCCATTCTGGTCAGAGCCCGGGCCAGGTAGCGCACAGGGCCGCAAGCAGCCCGAGCCGCTCTCACCCACGGCCCCCTCCGGCCAGAAAGGCCGACACAAATGTCAGGTTATACATGGCGTGCATCACCGCCGCCGCCAGCGTCGACTTGCTCCGCCAACGCACCACGCCGAACGCCACGCCCGCCCCCAGGATCAACAGCACGTGCCGCCAGCTCCATCCATATTCCGGCCCGTGCAGCAGCGCGAACAGCAGCGCGGTCACGCCGATCCCCGCCGCCACGCCCAACGAGCGGATCAGCAGCGGCATCAAAAATCCCCGGAACGCCAACTCCTCGCACAGCGGCCCCAGCACCGCCACGCCCACCACCAGCAGCACAATCGACGCCGGGCTTCCCAGCAGCCCTTCGAGCGGCGCAATCTCCACCTTCGGCGCCCGCAGCAGCACGCCCATCCCACCCGTCGCAATCGCGAGCAGCGGGCCGCCCAGCATCGGCAGCCACAGTCCTCCCGGCGGCGATACCCACGCAAGCGACCGCCAGAACGGCCTCCGGTACCGCAGCCCCAGCAGCCCCTTCAACGCCGTCAGCCACAGCCCGTACCACACAAACTGCGCCACCAGCAACGACGCCATCTGCCCCAGCCCGATCCATTTCGCCAGCGGGTCGGCCAGCCTCACAATCATCAGGCTCGCCAGCAGCAGCGGCAAGCCCATCCCCAGAAACACGCCCAAATCGTCGTAGCCCCAGAACGGCTCGCGCTCTTTCGGCGGCGCCGCCTCTTCCGCGCCGCCCGCGAGCGACTCGCTCAGCTCGTCCATCTCATGCGCCCGCCCCATTGCCCAGGATTTTCTGCAACGCCTGCCCCGTGTAGCTCCGCCGGCTCCGCGCCACCTGCTCCGGCGTCCCCGCCGCCACCAACTGCCCGCCTTCCTCCCCGCCTTCCGGTCCCAGATCGAGAATCCAGTCCGCCGACTTCACCACATCCAAGTTATGCTCGATCACCAGCACTGTATTGCCCAAATCCACCAGCCGCTGCAGCACCTCGAGCAGCCGCCTCACGTCCTCAAAATGCAAACCCGTCGTCGGCTCGTCCAGAATGTACAGCGTCCGCCCCGTCTGCCGCCGGCTCAACTCCCGCGCCAGCTTCATCCGCTGCGCCTCCCCGCCCGACAGCGTCGTCGACGACTGCCCCAGGTGCAGATAGCCCAGCCCCACCTCGGCCAGCGTCTTCAGCTTCGCCTGAATCTGCGGTATGTTCTCCATCACCGCCAGCGCGTCGTCCACCGTCGCCTCCAGCAGGTCCGCGATCGACAGCCCCTTGTACTTCACTTGCAGCGTCTCGCTGTTGTACCGCCGCCCCCGGCACACGTCGCACGTCACATATACGTCCGGCAGGAAATTCATCTCGATCCGCTTCAGCCCGTCGCCCTGGCACGCCTCGCACCGCCCGCCCTTCACGTTGAAGCTGAACCGCCCCGCCTTGTAGCCCCGCTCCCGCGACTCCGGCAACATCGCGTACAAGTCCCGAATCGGCGTGAACACTTGCGTATACGTCGCCGGGTTCGACCGCGGCGTCCGCCCGATCGGCGTCTGGTCGATCTCGATCACCTTATCGAGATTCTCCAGCCCGTCGATCCGGTCGTGCGCTCCCGGCTCCGCCTGGCTGCCGTAGATCTCCCGCGCCACCGCCCGGTACAAAATATCGTTGATCAGCGTCGACTTCCCGCTGCCCGAAACCCCCGTCACCACCAGCAGCGTCCCCAGCGGAAACTCCACCGTCAGGTTCCGCAGGTTGTGCTCTCTCGCCCCGCGAACGACAAGCTTCTGCCCGTTTCCCGGCCGCCGCAACTCCGGCAGCGGAATCGTCTCCTTCCCCGTCAGATACCGTCCGGTCAGCGACCGCGGATTCGCCCGGATCTCCTTCGGCGTCCCGGCCGCCACCAGTTCCCCTCCCAGCCGTCCCGCGCCCGGCCCCAGGTCCACCACATAATCGGCCCGCCCGATCGTCTCGGCGTCGTGCTCCACCACCAGCACCGTGTTCCCCAGGTCCCGTAGCTGCTCGAGCGTATCGAGCAGCCGCCCGTTGTCCCGCGGATGCAGCCCGATCGATGGCTCGTCCAGCACATACAGCACGCCGCGAAGCTGCGTCCCGATCTGTGTCGCCAGCCGGATCCGCTGCGATTCCCCTCCCGACAGCGTCGCCGCCGACCGCGCCAGGCTCAGATATCCCAGCCCCACCGCGTCCAGAAACTCCAGCCGCTGCGCGATCTCCTCCACCACCCGTCCCGCCACCTGGCGTTCTCTCTCGCTCAACTCCCACCGCGCCACTAAGTCCCGCGCTCCGCTGATGCTGGCCTCGGTCACCTCCGCGATCCCCGTCCCCTTCACGCGCACCGCCAGGCTCGACGGCTTCAGCCGCCGTCCCCCGCACGCCTCGCACGTCTTCGGCGACATGTACTCCATCAGCCAGTCCCGATACGACTGCGGCGCCTCGTCGAACGCCTCTTGCAAGATCCGCAGAATCCCCGGAAATTCTCCCGCCCCATCGAGCAGCGCCGCCCGCGCCTTCTTCGGCAACTCCACAAACGGCACGCTTAGATCCACCTTCAGCCGCGACGCCGCCTCCCGCAGCAGATGATTCATCTGCGCCGAACTCGCCCCCGGCCCAAGCCCCCCTTCGAGCAGCGGCTTCGACGGATCCGCGATCACCTTCACCGGATCGAAGCTCCACTTGCTCCCCAGCCCGTTGCACTCCGGACACGCGCCAAACGGGCTGTTGAAGGAAAACGACCGCGGCTCCAGTTGCGGCACGCTCGCCCCGCAGTTCGGGCACGCCAGCTTCTGCGAGTACAGCCGCTCCTCCCCGTTCACCACCGCCACCGTCACCAACCCATCGGCCAGCTTCCCCGCCGTCTCGATCGACGCCTCCAGCCGCCGCTCGATCCCCGGCTTCACCACCAGCCGGTCCACCACAATTTCAATCGTGTGATTCTTCCGCTTGTCGAGCTTCAGGTCTTCGTCGAGCCCCCGCAGCACTCCGTCCACCCGCGCCCGCACGAACCCCTGCCGCAGGTATCTTTCCATCTCCTTGCGGTACTCGCCCTTGCGCCCCCGCACCACCGGCGCCATCAGCATGATCCGCTCGCCCGCGCCCAGCCGCAGCACCTGTTCGAGAATCTGTGCCGTCGTCTGCCGCGAGATCTCGATCCCGCAGTTCGGGCAGTGCGGCACCCCGATCGAGGAGTACAGCACCCGCAGGTAATCGTAGATCTCGGTGATGGTCCCCACCGTCGACCGTGGCGACCGGTTCGTCGTCTTCTGCTCGATCGATATCGCCGGACTCAGCCCGTCGATCGAATCCACCTCCGGCCGCTCCATCTGGTCCAGGAACTGCCGCGCATACGGCGAAAGCGTCTCCACGTACCGCCTCTGCCCCTCGGCGTAAATCGTGTCGAAGGCCAGCGACGACTTCCCGCTCCCGCTCAATCCCGTCACCACCGTCAGCGAATTCCGGGGAATCTCGACGCTGACGTT
>JAKAJI010000024.1 GCA_021813825.1 Acidobacteriota bacterium
AACGGCTACTGCGCCCCCCGCAAGCAATGCATGCCCTCCGAATCCTCGCCCCGTTCGTTGACGACCTCGGGATCGGGATGGACCGCGCGCAGCGCTCTGGCCGCCAGTGACTTTCAACCTGCAATAAACTGCCGCAGAAGACGGCTGATCTCTTGTGGCTTCTCATGTACGACCCAATGCGAGCCCTCTGGAATGCGTTCGATTCTCAGATCAGGCACGAAAGCGTCGAGCCCATCGAGGTTGCCGGGAAGCAGCGCATGGTCCCGTTCGCCCCAGATCACGAGCGTGGGAACCGCAACGCGCAGGTCGCCGTCCGCCGGAAAACTCGCTGCCGGCCCTCCAGGTGCGGGAGGGCCGATGCGCGCGGCGCGGTAATAATTCAGCCCGCCCGTGAGCGCGCCGGGCTGGGACCATGCGCTTCGGTACGCTTCGAGGTCTGCTTCGCTGAAGGTCCCCGGCGCGGCCGTCGCCGTGAGCGCCCGCACAAGCAAGGCGTAGTTGTCCGCCGCAAGAGCGGTTTCCACCCCTGGCGTGCGGAACCAGATCATGTACTGGCTGGCCTGTTGCTGCGCCGGGTTTTCGCGGAGTTCCCGCGCGAACACACCCGGATGGGGCGCGTTGATAATGACCAGCCGTTCCAATAACTCCGGATGCGCGATGGCGAAGGCCCAGGCCACGGCGCCGCCCCAGTCGTGTCCAACAAGGGTAAACCGCCCTGGGTAGCCCAACTGACGGGCCAACTCGCGCACATCCTCGACGAGGTGCTTCACCGCGTACGCGGAAACATCGTCCGGTTTGGAGGATAGGTTGTACCCGCGCATGTCGGGCGCCACGGCGAAATGGGTGGCGCCGAATTCGGCGAGTTGCCGCCGCCACGCATACCAAAACTCCGGAAAGCCATGCAGAAAAAGGATCAGCGGCCGCGACGGCTCCCCAGCCGAGGCCAAGTGCAGTCGCACGCCGTTCACTGAGACGTAGTTGCCCTCAAAAATATTGATCGAGCTCATCGAATTTTCTTAGTTCACGTCAGCGAGCAACTTAGCGATTATAGAGACTTATGCCTCGTCGCATGAGTACCCTGGCGTGTGCTGTATTCGCTGTACTTTCTTCCTCCCTGACCTGGGCGCAGACCGCTACGGATGCTACCGCCGCCCGTTTGGCCGCGGTGGAATCCGCTGTCAAATCCGCTCAAAGCGCCGGTGATAACGCCTGGATGCTCGTCAGCGCGGCACTTGTCTTGATGATGACCGGTCCTGGCCTGGCCTTGTTTTACGGCGGCCTGGTCCGGCGCAAGAACGTGTTGAGCACCATGATGCACAGCTTCATCCTGATGGCCGTAGTCACCGTGATCTGGGCCATTTATGGTTACAGCCTGGCTTTCGGCGACGGCAACTCGTTCATCGGTGGACTGCAGTACTTCTTCCTGAATCATGTCGGCGCGGCGCCGAACCCGGATTACGCGGCCACGATCCCGCAGCAGACCTACATGATCTATCAGCTCATGTTCGCCATCATCACGCCGGCTCTCATCTCCGGCGCTTACGCCGAGCGGATGAAGTTTTCCGCAATGCTGATTTTCACGGTTCTGTGGACAACCATCGTCTACTTCCCGATGGCGCACATGGTGTGGGGCAAGGGCGGGCTGCTCAACGCCGCTCTGGGCGGGAAGATCCCCTGCTTCGATTTCGCCGGCGGCACAGTGGTGCACATCACCTCAGGCGTCTCAGCGCTGGTCTGCGCGCTCTATCTGGGAAGGCGGCGCGGTTACGGTGCCGAACCGATGAAGCCACACAGCCTGACATACAGCTTTATCGGCGCCTGTCTGTTGTGGGTGGGCTGGTTCGGATTCAACGCGGGCAGCGCTCTGGCTGCCTCCCCGCTGGCGACCAGTGCGTTCGTAGCGACGCACTTCGGCGCGGCGGCGGCCGCCCTGGGATGGATATTGGCAGAGTGGGTGCATAACGGCAAGCCCAGCATGCTCGGCGGTATCTCGGGCTGTGTGGCCGGCCTGGTCGCCATCACCCCGGCCTCGGGATTTGTGAAGCCGTTCCCGGCCATGGTGATCGGCTTTGCCGCCGGCCTGCTGTGCTTCTTCATGGTCACTGCCGTCAAAGCGCGCTTCGGCTACGACGACAGCCTGGACGCCTTCGGCGTGCACGGCATGGGCGGAACGTTGGGCGCCCTCCTGACCGGTGTCTTTGCCACCAGCGAAGTAAACGATGGCTTCAAGGACGCCGCCGGCAAGACCATGGCGCTCGGCCTCGTGGACGGCCACGCTGGACAGGTACTGAATCAGTCCATCGGAGTGCTGATCTCCTGGGCTTTGGCGATCGTAGGTTCGCTTGTGATCTTGAAAATCACCGACCTTCTGGTCGGTGTCCGCGCTACATTCGAAGACGAGGAAGAGGGCCTCGACATCAGCATGCACGGCGAGGAAGGTTATAATTTCGAGGCGTAGATCCAATGAAAAAAATCGAAGCGATCATCCAGCCTCACAAGCTTGAAGACGTAAAGGCCGCACTCACCGCGATCGGTATCGAGGGCATGACGATCAGCGAAGTGCGGGGCCACGGCCGGCAGAAGGGACATAAAGAAGTTTACCGGGGCATGGAGTATCAGGTGGATCTACTGCCCAAGGTGAAGGTGGAAATGGTGATCCCCGGTGCGCGACTGGACGAGGCGATCCAGACCATTCTGAAGGCCGCCCGCACGGGCAAGATCGGCGACGGGAAGATCTTCATCTCAGATGTGCAAGAGGCGATCCGCATCCGCAACGAGGACCGGGGCGAGGGTGCCCTGTAGTAACGGAGGGCCAGACGTCGTTCGAACCGGCAGCCGGGAGCGAGTTTGAGCGCCTCGAGAAGCGCTCGGCGCTAGTCGACGAACTCGTAGCCGCCGCGGCCACGGAGGTCCATTTACCCGCGACGGTGGTCGCCGCGGGCGGATATGGGCGGCGGGAACTGTTTCCCTTTTCCGACGTCGACCTGCTGCTGCTCGTTGACGGGATGCCCGACAAAGAATCGCGAGAGCGCGTCTCGACGCTGCTGCGCACACTTTGGGATGCCGGTCTGCGGGCCAGTCATTCGGTCCACACCGTCGAAGAGTGCAGCCAGGTCAACGAAGGCAATCTCGAGTTGACCATCAGCCTGCTGGAACGGAGGCGCGTTTGGGGCGACGAGGCGCGCTACCAGAGACTGGACCAGCGCTTCGCCCGGTTCCTGGCGGCCGAACGCGCAGGCATTATCCGGCATCTCTGCGCGATGACGCGGGCACGCCACGAGAAGTTCGGCGGAACCATCTACCATCTCGAGCCGAACATCAAAGAAACACCCGGCGGGCTGCGGGACTTGCACGTCCTGCGATGGCTCGAAAAGCTGGGCGCAGGGAGCGGTGCAAGCCTGCGGGAAGCCTGCGAATTTCTCTTTCGAGTTCGGCGGCGCCTGCACACACGCTCCGGCCGCGACAACAATCTCCTCGATTTCGAAGCCCAGGATGCGCTGGCGGAGGAGGCGGATCTGGATCCCGGCGCATTCATGCGCCACTACTATCTCCACGCTCGCAGCGTTTTCCGCTCCGTCCTTCGCGCCATCGAGCAGGCCGAAGAAGCTGGCGCCGGGCTCTTCTCGCAGTTTCGAGCGCGGCGCGGCCGCCTCTCCAACGCTGAGTTCACCGTATCCAGAGACCGTGTTTTGCTGCGCCAGCCCGGATTGTTCCAAACCGATGCTGCGGCCGTTGTCCGCCTGCTCGAGTTCGTGGCGCGGCACGACCTCAAGCTGGCGCCCGATACCGAACGAAGGCTGTCAGAGGCGTTACAGGACGGCCGCCCTGGATCCTACACTTGGCCCGCGCTTCGCCCCGTGTTGGCGCTACCCGGATTCGCGGCTGCCGCTCGCGCCCTGCATGAAGCGGGGCTGATGACCGTGCTGTTGCCGGAGTGGAAGCGGGTCGACGCGCTCGTGGCGCGCGACTTCCATCACCGCTACACAGTGGATGAGCACACGCTGACAACGCTCGAAAGTCTCGCTGCTCTGCCGCGCTCCACCGATGCGATCCGCCAGCGCTTCGCGAGCCTGTTGCAGGATGCCGAAGACCCCGCGTCGCTGCGGATGGCGCTGCTGCTGCACGATCTCGGCAAAGGCGGCGGGACCGGCGAACATTCCGACGAGAGCGTCCGCATCGCGCAAGCGGTAATGGAGCGGATGAAAGCGCCCGCTTCGGTCCGGGAAACCGTCCTTTACCTCGTCGCCCACCACCTCGACCTGTCTAGCTTCTTGCAGTCGCGCGATCTGGCAGATCCGGCAACAGCGCGCGCTACCGCCCAGTCCACCGGTTCGCTCGAGCGTCTCCGTTTGTTGACCCTGCTTACCTACGCCGACATCAGCGCCGTCAATCCCGTCGCGATGTCGCCGTGGGTGCTCGACCAACTTTGGCGGCTCTATGTGGTGACGCACAATGAGTTGACCCGCGAACTCGATTCCGATCGCATTCATGCCTCCTCGGCCGACGCCCAGACGGCGGATTTTTTGGAAGGCATGCCGACTCGCTACGTCCGTATTCACAGCCAGGACGAAATCGCCGCCCATCGGTCGCTCGCCGGGAAACGGCCCCTGGAAGGAGCCGCGGCAACAGTCAGCCGGGAAAACGGCTATTACCGTGGCACCATCGTGGCGCCGGACCGGCCTGGTTTGTTCGCCGACCTATCCGGAGCGCTTGCCGGATTCGGTTTGAATATCCTTCGGGCCGAAGCGTTCGCCAATGCCGCCGGCCTCGGGCTCGACATCTTCACCTTCTCAGATCCACACAAAACTCTCGAGCTGAACCCTCCGGAGATTGCCCGCCTGATCGGAACGCTCGAGCGCGCCGCTCTTGGGCAGGCCGACATCGCGGCCATGCTGCGGAATCGACCCAAGCCCAAGCCATTGCCCCGCCCCGCGCTGCCACCCGTGGTGACCTTCAACGACGAAGCCAGCGAACGCTCGACGCTCGTCGAAATCGCCGCCCCGGACCGCCCCGGCCTGCTGCACGATCTGGCGCGAGCCATCGCTTCGGCCGGACTGAACATCGAAGTCGTCCTGGTGAACACCGAAGCCGCGCGAGCCTTTGACGTCTTCTACGTCAGCCGGGACAAGGCGCGTTTGCCGGAGCCGATGCGCCAACGGCTGCGGACCCTGCTTCTGGAAGCCTGCGACGGCGTGCCTCAGGGAACCGGAAGAACGTAAGTGTAAAAGCCGCTGTCGCGCTGATAGCCGAGGCTCTCGTACAGCGTCTGCGCCGGTGTGTTGTCCACGCCGGTTGAAAGCACAAGCTGGCAGGCGCGCGTTTCAAGCGCATGCCGTCTGGCACGATCGAGCAACGCGCGGGCGATGCCCCGCCTGCGAGCCTCCGGCACTACGAACAAATCGTTCAGCAGCCACGCCGGCTTCATCTGAAGCGACGAGAAGATCGGATAGAGCTGGACAAATCCCAGTCCCGTTTCCCGGCTTCCGGTCCCCTCGATCGCCAAGAACAGGATCGAGTCTCCACGTTCCAGCCGCGCCGAGAGGAACTGGCGCGCACCCTCCGCGTCATGCGCCTTACCGTAGAACTGGCGGTACTGGTCGAACATCGGAAAGGCCAGCGAAAGATGGCGGGGATAAGCGCGAACGATCTGCACTTTTAAGTGTTAATTTCCGGCCTTGAGTTTCTCCGGATCGTCCTTCCACCACCACATTTCCGGCAGCGGCTTCTTCTCCGGCCATTCCTGGTCGAGAGTGTCGCCGTCGAATAACTCGCCGTTCTTCATGACGTAGCGGATGCTGGTCGTATTGTGAATGTCGTCGAGCGGGTTCTTGTCGAGTACGATCAAGTCCGCGAGTTTGCCCGCCTCGATGCTGCCAAGGTCCTGGTCGTAGCCGATCGCCTGCGCCCCGCTGATGGTCGCCGCGCGCAGCACCTCCAGGTTGCTTAACCCGCCGCTGGCCAACGCCCACATCTCCCAATGGCACTGAATGCCTTGAATCTGGCCGTGCCCGCCGATCTGCACATGACCGCCGTCGCGGACGATCTTGGCCGCCGAAGCCGCAAGCTTCGGGAACACCTGCTCGTCGTAGCGGAACCACGGCCGGCGCAGTGTCTTCTCATCGAGCACGTTGTGCGGGAAAAAGCGCCGCAGTTTCGGGTTGTCGTGCACCTCGGTGGTTTCGTAGAAATAGTTCTCCGCGAACGGCCCGCCATAAGCCACCAGCAGCGTCGGCGTGTAATAGATGCCGGATTTGGCGAATAGCTCCACTACGTCCTTGTATAGCGGGACGATCGGCAACGCGTGCTCGTTTCCTTCGAAGCCGTCAAGCACGTGGGTCATGTCCAGTTTCAGGTCGAGCGCACCTTCCGTCGTCGGCATCATCTGGTTCTCTCTGCAGGCTTCCACCATCCACTCGCGCTGCTTCCGGTTGCCGACCAGGTACGATTTCACCGTGTTCGTGCGGTAGTACTTGTGATACCGGGCGACCGTGTCGCGCATGTCGTCGAGCGACGAGATGTCGTTGTTGGCGTAAGGCCCAAAGATGCCCGGACCCGTGGAGAAAGCGCGCGGCCCAGGGATTTTACCCATGTCGATCAGGTCCTGGTACGCGAAGGTGTCGTTCGTGCCCGTCTGCGGATCGCGCCCGCTGGTGACGCCAAACGCGAGGTTGGCCAGGAACGGCCAGCTCTGCAGGTCGAGCACGTTGCGCCGGATCTCGGTCCAGTGGGCATGCACATCGACGATGCCCGGCATGATCGTCTTCCCTTGAACGTCGAGAATTTTCGCGCCGCCCGGAACCGTCACCGAGCCTTTTCGGCCAACCCCAACGATGCGGTTGTCGGTGATGACGATGTCGGCGCCATCCAGCACTTCGTCGCCGTGCATCGTGATGACGCGCGCGCCGCGCAGGACAATGGTCCCCTTTGGCGTATAGCGAGGTGCGTCAATCGCCACCGGAAATTCCTGGTACTTCGGTGGCTCCTTTGGTTTCGTTTTTTCTTCGGAATCCTTGGCTCCGCCGCCGGCCGGTGGCGTGTCGAAACTCACGGTCGAAACGGGCTGGCGGAAAAAGGAAGCGCCGAGAGACCACGTGATGGTCTTTCCGCCGTCTGCCCACGCGAAGGTATCGGCGCCCAAATCGGTGAGGCGCTTGAGCGGCACAGACGGCTTGCCGACGTCGATGGTGGGGCCTTCGCCGCCCAGAACCGGCACGGCCATCAGGTAAAGCTGATGATGGATGAGCGCCAGCGCTTCGCTTCCGTCAGGGCTCATCAGCACCTGCTCAGCCGGCGGGGGCGTCGGTGCGCCGACCAGGTTCGTAGTGAGAACTTTCAGGTGCGTTCGCCGGTCCGTGCCGTCGTAGCGAAGCGAGATCAGGCCGCGTTGGCGCGAATAAACGTAAATGCGATCCGGGTCGCGGGTAAAATGCGGCCGAGAAAAGCCGCGTGCGGGTGCGATCACCTGCGCGTCGCCTCCCTGGCTCGGAATCCATACGAGGTCAAACCCGGTCGCGTCGCCAAACGAAGCAGCGCTCTGCTCGCGCTCATAGGCCGAAGCGCGCAGCGCGACCACTCGCGAGCCGTCGGGCGAAAACACCGGATTCGTATAGAAGGCCGCCACGTGTGTAATTTGCTTCGGCGTCGAACTCCCATCCGATGCCACGCTCCAGATCTGCCCTCCCGCCGCGCCGTCCCAAGTCACGTACGCAATCGACCGCCCGTCCGGCGACCAAGCCGGCTCGTACTCGCCCCCGTCGCCAGTGGTCAGCCGCCGCGGCGCGCCGCCCGGCACATCCATCACGTAGAGGTGCGTCAAAGACGAGAACGCGATGCGTTTGCCATCGGGAGACTGGACCCCTCCCTGAATCAGCCGTGCCCGCACCGGCTCCTGGTCGACACGCGCGGGGAACTTAAGCTGCGGCCCAAGATCGAGCGCCACGTTGGCGGTAAACGGAATCACCGGGTCGGCGCCGCTGGCGATGTCAATTCGGTGAATCTTTCCGCCATAGTTTGCCACCAGCGATTTTCCGTCAGGCAGGAACGCGTAGCCTGGCAGCACGTCGCGCGTGGCGCGGGATTCCTGGTCGTCGCGCTGCACGGGATATTTAAGCCAGCGGTCGTCGCCGGTTTCGAGGTTGCGGATCCGGAGCCCGGTTTGCGCTTCGAAGCGCACGCCGTAGACCAGCAGCTTTCCATCGGGCGAAAGCACGGGCCGGAATGCGCTCTCCGGCGCGTTCGTAATCTGGTCCTCCTCGCCGGTCACGCGGTCCTTGCGGTAGATCTCCCAAAGCGGCAAAGAAATCACGTTGTAGCTGAAGTCGCGCAGGCGGCGGGCATAGTAAAAATAGCGCCCGTCCGGCGACGCGATGGCGCCGAGGAAATTCTGCGTCTGGTCGCGCGGCGTCTGCGGCGTGGCCTTGCTCTTGGTCACCTGCAGCCCCGCGCCGCCGCGGATGTTGTACATCCAGACCTCGTGCGCGCCGAGCGGCGAGGCGGTCTTCGACGCCAGCACATACTGGCCATCCGGCGTCCAGGACGGCGACACAAACTCCGACTCCCTGTCCTTGCTCAGTTGTTTCGGCTCGGTGCCGTCGGCCTTGGCGATCCACAAGTTCTCGGCGCCGTCGCGGTCGCTCAAGAATGCGATCAGCTTCCCGTCCGGCGAATACGCTGGCTGGCTATCGAAGGGAAGGCCCGACGTGATGCGCGTTGCCGGGCCGCCCTCTATTGGCATCGAATACAGATCCCCCAGCATGTCGAAAAGAAGCGTGCGCCCATCCGGCGAGACCGTAACCGAGAGCCACGTGCCCTCGTCGGTGGTGAACTCGAGCCTGCGCTCCGGCTTCAGCGGCAGCCCCGGTTTCTCACTCGCCGCCTTCTTATCCTGCGGTAACGCACAGACGCACAAAGACAACAGAAGCAATAGAGTTCTGCGAACCATGAATCCGATGATAGAGCAACCGGGCTAGGCTTCGGAGGGAGGCGCGATCATCGGCTCGAGGATTTCGGTGATCGCCTCGAAAATGTATTTCGGTGAGCGGTCGCCCGCGATTTGGTGATAATTCCGGTTGTAATAGTGTGCCAGCACAGGCCGGGTCACCTCGTCGTACGTCTGCAGCCGCTTCTTGAAAACCTCGATGTTGTCGTCCAGGCGCTGGATCAACGCCGTCCCATCGTCATCGCAGACGCCACTTTTCTTCGGTGGGTCCGTCAGAAGGTTGTACGTACGGCCGCAGGTGGGGCACTGCCGGCGGGACACCATGCGTGCGATCAACGCCGCGGCCGGGACCTCAAGATGCAGAATCACCGGTTCGGGTAAGCCGCGACTGGCGAGCAGTTGATCGAGATACTCGGCCTGCTCGACCGTCCTCGGATACCCGTCGAGCAGAAAACCGTCCCGGCAGTCCGGATGAGCAATACGGTCGGCCAGAATCTGGTTTACCAATCCGTCGCTTACCAGTTTTCCTTCGGAGATAACGGCGCGGGCCTGCCGGCCCAAAGCAGTATCGGCCTCGATTTCCCCCCGTAACAGTTCGCCGGTGGAAATCGCGGGGATGTGGAGCCAGTTCGTGATGAATCGCGACTGCGTGCCCTTGCCGCTACCGGGCGGTCCAAATAGCAGAAGGACCAAGCAACCTCCGTACGGTCTCACGGTATCGAATCGCCGTTTTCTCAGTCAAGCGCGACGCTCGGCGTATCCTGGGCGAGGGCGAACCGCGCGCTCTTCTTTCTCCATAAAGTGAGCAGCGCCGCGCCGATAGCGATGATAGCGGCCGATAGTCCCGCCCATAGCCCTGACGCCCCGAAGCGGGCCGGGAAGCACAACGCCCATCCCAGCGGCAGGCCAAATCCCCAATAACCAATGAGATGGCAGAACATTGCGGTATGCGTATCGCCGGCTCCGCGCAGCGCGCCCGTGGCCACCACCTGCAGGCCGTCGAAGATCTGAAAAAACGCTGCGATCGCAACTAGCCGCGCGCCCATCCGGATCACCGCCGGATCGACGCTGAAAAACAAGGCAATGCGCTCGGGAAATAGCAGCAGCACGGCGGCCGAAAGGCTCATAAAACCGGCTCCGAGGCCGAGCGCCACCCACCCGGCGTGCTTTGCGCCCTCTGGGTCGCGCCGGCCAAGCGCTTGTCCCACGCGCACCGCGGCCGCCGACCCGATCCCCAGCGGCACCATGTAGGTAAACGACACGGTCGTCATGGCGATCTGATGTCCGGCAAGCGGCACAGCGCCGAGCCTGCCGATGAGAAACGCGGCGACCGCGAATACGGCAGTTTCCAGCCCGATCTGCGAAGCCGCCGGCAGCCCCAGCCGGACCAACGCGCCGATCCGTCCAAAGTCCGGTCGCCAGTCGATACCAAACAGGCCGGTCCTGTAGCGCCAGGAGTGCCAGCCGGCGAATCCTGCCAGCACCGCCGCCAGGTAGCACCTCGAGACGCACGTGGCCCAGCCTGAACCCTGGGTGCCGAGTGCCGGCGCGCCCCACCGTCCGAAGACGAACGCGACGTTACCCACAATGTTCACCACGTTCGCCGTCACCAGCGCGAACGTCACCGGGCGCGTCAGGTTCATACCCTGCAAATATCGGCGCAACGCGAAATAGACCAGCAGCGGCGGCGTGCTCCAGATCAGCGCCTTGAGATACGGGACCGCCTCCTTCAGCACCGCCCGGTCGATGCCGCCATGTTCGAGCAGTGGCAACGTCCCCCATAGCACGGCCATCAACACCGGTGCCAATGGCAGGCAAAACCACAACGAATTCGCAAGTGAGTGGTGGCACTCGTCCAACCGCCGCGCGCCGAAGGCCTGCGAGACCATCGTGTCGAGCCCGAGCAGCAATCCGCTGCCGAAAATACCGACCGTGTAAAACACGATGCTGCCGAGGCTTACCGCCCCGATCGCCGCGGCGCTGTTCGGCAGATGACCGACGACAATGGTGTCCGCAATCCCCATCGTCATCCAGCCGACTTCAGCCAGCGCGATCGGTGTAGCCAGGCGCACCATCGGCCCCAGTTCGCCACGCAGCCCTTCGCGCGTTCTCGACGTCACTCAGGTCCCCGGCAACACGGCGACGAAGTCCGGCTCCGAGCCGGCGAGCACGCTCTTCGGAATGTAGCAGTAGCCCTGGTCGCCCCAATCGGCGCCCCAGGAATTCTTCACGATGTAGAAGTTCCCCCGATAGCCGACGATGAGCATGGCGTGCCGGCCATGGCGTCCGCTCGGTGGCTCGGCCGCGCTCACAATCCCGTCACGCCCCACCTGCATGAACGCCGGTCCCGTATTCATCGACACCTGTACCGGAAAACCGGCGCTCAACACCTTCTTTACATCGTCGAGCGCAATCGGCCACGGCTCGCCGGGGAGACGATGTTGCGCGGCGTCGTGAGCCATCGCCCGCTCCGGCGCCGCCGGCGTATCGGCATCATCCGGCCAATACTCCTGCCGGCAGGTGCCCTGCTGTGCGAGAACTTCTGCCGGAGCAGGACCGGCGACCGTGCCGTCGCCACCCTCGTGAGCATAGGAATAATCCCGGGCGTCGCCCTGCATCCGCTGGAACTGCAGCATCGAATACGTGGGCGAAAGCAGAATCTGCTCCCCCGAGGCAAGGTTGCGGACCAGTTCAGTAGCGTGAGTCCAGGCGAACGCGGCGCAGCGCGACGTCTGGCCCTGGTCGCCCACCGGCGAACAAAACTTGCGCAGGTCCACCGCCTCGCGCTCGGGCGTAGCGGCCAGTTCCGGAGGCAGCGGTTGAGGCGCCGGTGCTTCACCCTTGGGCGGGACGGTCACTTCCAGATTGCTGAGGTCAAGGCCAATGTACCGTTGCCGCAGCAGTTCCAGCACCGCCGTGGTCACAAACCCGAACGCCGAAAGCTGCCCTTCGCGCTCGAACAGGCGCAGCGTTTCCGAACTTCCCGGTGCGACGCTCTCAAACCCCTGGGCGAAAGCCGGATCCTCGTAAAGCCGGAAACCGGCTTCCGTTAACTGGCTAACAATGTTGTCGCCGAAGTATTCGTGGTCTCCAAACAGGTTTTCCGCCGACTGCTGGTAGTCGTCCGCCGTCCAGTCGCCCGTGTCGTCCTCGAAGTCGGCATCACTCGCGTTGGCGAAATCGCCCGGATCCGGGTAGACGTCGGCATCCTCATCTCCATCCGTATCTTGTTGATCCGAAGCGTCTTGCTGGCCTTCATCGTCGCCATCATCCTGCCAGTCCCGGCCGTCGTCGCCGTCGTCGTCCTGGCCGTCGTCGTTCCCGTCGGACCCTCCGTTGTCGTCAAAGCTGTCCCCCATGTCGTCGCCGAAAGAGAAGTCGTCGTCGTCGGGCCGCAAGAAAAATCCGCGCATAGGCAAATTTTCAGTGTAAGGTTCCGCCGGGCTGAAGTCTCTTTGAAAATCGCGGCGGTAGAATCGCCCCTCGCCGCATGAGACAGTAAGAAGTAGCCCACTGCATCATGATTCAGCTCTCCGGCGCTGGCAAGCGCTTCGGCCAAAAGCTCCTTTTTGAAGATATTGACTGGTTGATCACACCGCAGGACCGTTGCGGTCTGGTCGGTGGCAACGGTACCGGCAAGTCCACACTGGTCAGAGTCCTGGCCGGTCTCGACTCGCTCGACTACGGTAGCGTCACCCGCGCCAAGGGCATGACCATCGGCTACCTGCCGCAGGACGGCTTGTCACTGTCCGGGCGCACGGTGTTCGAGGAGTGCCTGTCGGTCTTCGACCGCCTCCGTGCCCTCGGAGCCGAGATGGAGACCCTAACCCACGCCATGTCCGAACTCGACCCGGCGGGCGAAGAGTACGCCCAGGTCGCCGAGCGCTTCCACGTCATCCAGAGCGAGTTCCAGAATCACGACGGGTATTCGATCGAGGCCCAGGTCGGCGCCATCCTCACCGGCCTCGGCTTCCCCGCTGCGGACTGGCGCCGCCGCACCGAGGAATTTTCCGGTGGCTGGCAGATGCGCATCGCCCTCGCGAAACTCCTGCTTGAGAAGCCCGACCTCCTGCTGCTCGACGAACCAACCAACCACCTCGATCTCGAGGCCCGGAACTGGCTGGAGGAATTTCTCGCCAATTATCCAAATGCCCTGGTGCTGGTCTCGCATGACCGCTATTTCCTCGACGTCGTCGTAAAGAAGACCGTCGAGATCTGGAACAAACGGATCCACTTTTACAGCGGCAACTACGAGAAGTACCTGGCGCAGAAGGCCGAGCGCAAGGCGCAACTCGAAGCGGCCTACAAGAACCAGCAGGACCGCATCCAGCAACTGGAATCCTTCATCAGCCGCTTCCGCTATCAGGCAACCAAGGCCAAGCAGGTGCAAAGCCGGATGAAGGAACTGGAAAAAATCGAGCGGATCGAGATTCCTCCGGACGAGGGCGCCATTCACTTTCGGTTTCCCCAGCCGAAACCCAGCGGGCGCGTGGTGGCGGAGTTCAAGGACGTCAGCAAGAGCTACGGCGACAAGTTTGTCTTCGGCAACGTGAATTTCCTCATCGAACGCGGCGACCGCATCACGCTGGTCGGCGCTAACGGCGCCGGAAAATCGACGCTGATCAGACTGCTCGCGGGCGCCGAGCCGCTCACCTCCGGCACCTACACGCTGGGCTACAACGCCGAGGCCGATTACTTCGCCCAGGATCAATATAAAGAACTCGACCCCTCCGCCACGCTCATCGACGACATCGGCCGCGCCGGCGCCAACGCCACGCAAACCGAGCTTCGCAATCTGCTCGGCTGTTTCCTGTTCTCCGAAGACGACGTGTTCAAAAAGATCGGCGTCCTTTCCGGCGGCGAGCGGAACCGCTACGCCCTGGCAAAGTTGCTGCTCAAGCCGTCGAATTTCCTCCTACTCGACGAGCCGACCAACCACCTCGACATGCGCGCCAAGGACGTCTTGCTCGAGTCGATGCAGAGCTACACCGGCACCGTCGTCTTCGTTTCGCACGATCGCTACTTCATCGACAAGCTCGCCACCCGCGTATTCGAAGTCGGAGACGGCGAAGTGCGCGTCTACCCGGGCAACTACGAAGACTATCTTTGGCGCAAAGAAGGCGGCCACGTCGATCTCTCGCTGTCGCTCAACGGCCACGGGGCGCCGCCGCAGGACGAACCCGCGCCCGCAGTTCCCCCACCCGCGCAAGGAAAGCCCGAAAAGCGCGTCAACCCGATGAAGCGCAAGAAGCTCGAAGAGCGCCTGCAAACCGCCGAGAAAGCCATAGCCGCGCTCGAAGCCGAGATCGTAAGCCACGAAGAAGGGCTGGCGCAGTTCGTCAGCGTCGAGGAGACTCTGCGCCTCAACGGCCTCGTCGAGGAAAAACGCCGCCGCCTGGCCGAACTCATGGGCCAGTGGGAAGAACTTTCCGAAGAACTGGAAACCGTCAACGCCGGGTAGGCTGGCCTCGTTTGACTCGCGCTCGCCGCGGGTGCTGCAATCGGCAACATGAAACTGGGCGAATTGGCCGAGATGCTCGGGTGCCGCTTGATCGGCGATCCCGAGAGGGATATCACCGGTGTGGGCGGCGTCGAGCAGGCCGGTACCTCGGAACTCACATTTCTGGCAAATCCGAAATACGTCGCCAAGGCCCGGCAAACCCACGCCGGAGCGATTCTTGTATCCGAGCCGTTTGGCGCTCCACCGCCCGATCAACTCGTCTCCTCAAACCCCTATCTCGACTTCGCCCGCGCCCTGGCTTTGTTCTATCAGCCACCCCGTCCCGCACCCGGCATTCATCCCTCCGCAGCCATCGCCGCCTCGGCGCGAATCGGACCCGGCGCTTCGATCGGCGCCTATGCCGTAGTGGGCGAGAACGTCGTGATCGGGACCAACTGCGTGCTGCACCCCCACGTCGTAATCTACGAAGGCGTCGTCATCGGCGACGATTTTTTGGCCCACTCCCACGCCTCGGTGCGCGAGTTCTGTCGCATCGGCAACCGCGTCACGCTCGGCAACGGAGTGGTCGTCGGCGGCGATGGCTTCGGATTCGCGAAGAACGCCGAAGGCCGGCACATCAAGATCCCGCAGTCCGGCCCGGCGTGTCTGGGCGACGATGTCGAAATTCAATCCCTGAGCTCCGTCGACCGCGCCACGGTCGGTGAAACCCGCGTCGGCCGCGGGACAAAGATCGACAGTCTGGTGCAGATCGGACACGCCTGCTCGGTCGGCGAAGACAATATTATCTGCGCGCAGACCGGACTCGCCGGCAGCAGCGTCACCGGCAACAATGTTCTGCTCGCCGGCCAGGTCGGCGTCTCGGGCCATCTCACCATCCACGACAACGCCATAGTCTATGCGCAGAGCGGAATCGGCGGCGACGTGCCAGCCGGCGCGGTCGTCTCCGGTTCCCCCGCCTTCGAAGCGCGCGAATGGCTGCGCGCCATCACCGCCTTTCCCAAACTCCCGGAACTATTGAAGACGATGCGACAATTGGAGCGTCGGCTGCGCCAGCTTGAGCAGTCCACCCCGGATGCCTCATGACCATGAACCCCACGAGCGACGGTCATCGTCCCCTCGCCTACAAGAACGAACAGTTTCTCGACAGCCCGCAAGCCCGCTCGCTTCGCATTCTGTCGGAATACCTCGAGCCGCTGTCGCACTTTCATAAGGAGCGTGTTCGCGACACGATCGTATTCTTCGGCTCGGCGCGCTTGAAGCCGGACGGTCCGCTCGGGGGCTACTACGAAGACGCACGAATTTTGGCGCGGCGCATCACCGAGTGGAGCATGAAACTCCCCGGACCGAATCATCGCTTCGTGATCTGCTCCGGCGGCGGACCGGGAATCATGGAAGCGGCCAATCGCGGCGCCAACGAGGCAGGAGGCAAAACCGTCGGCCTCAACATTGGCCTCCCCTTTGAACAGCGCCCGAATCCCTTCATCACACCCGAACTTTCCTTCGAGTTTCATTACTTCTTCATGCGGAAGTTCTGGTTCGCCTATCTGGCCAAGGCCCTGGTCGTGTTTCCGGGCGGCTTCGGCACCCTCGATGAGATGAGCGAACTGCTCACACTCGCCCAAACGCAAAAGCTGCAGAAGAAGATCACCATCATTCTCTACGGTTCCACCTACTGGAAGGAAGTGATTAACTTCGACGCGTTGGTGAAGTACGGCACCATCGCGCCGTCGGACCTGGAACTGTTCAGCTATGCCGACTCGCCGGATGAAGCCCTGGAACTCCTGCAAACCTCGCTCACGCGCCATCATCTGCAGGTTGAAGCCCCTCCGAGCGAGCGCGAAGTAGAACCCGACATCGCAAAGTCCACCATCTGACCGCCATGCTTGAAGATGTGAGAAGCAGGCTAGCCCGCTTTGGCCGTCTGGGGTGGTGCACGCTGGTCGCCGCTGCACTTTACCTGGCCTTGTCTTTCGCTGCGCCGGGCTCGGCAGTCACGTCGCTCTTCCGTCTGGTCCTTCTCGGCTGCCTCTTCATCTGGCTCCTGCGTCTGTCCCATGCCGGGTTGCGCAAAGCAATATGGAGCCTTCGAAACCGGCTCCTGGTCACCTATCTATTCATCGCGGTCGTTCCCGTGCTTCTGATCGGAACACTGGCCCTGATGGGCGCCTGGACCATCGGCACCCAGGTGGCGCTTTATCTGGCAACATCGGAACTCGAACGCCGCGAAGCCGCCCTCCGCTTCGCCGTCGCCACTCTGGCGCGCGTCGCCCCGAAGGATCGGGCGGCTGCCATGGAAGGCATGGGCAAGACCGTCTTTGAGAGCCAGTTTCCCGGCATCGTCTTCCTTGCCAGCGACGGAAAGTCAACCATCCGTTGGCCCGACGAAGCCACCACCGCTCCGCCCTCGAACGGCAAAGACGACAGTGGCATCGCCTTGGACGAGGAGAACACGTATCTGTTCGCCAAGACTACCCGGAACGGAACCACCTTCGCTGCCCGTGCGCCTCTCACGCCGCGCTTTCTGGCCGGCCTCGTTCCCGGTCTCCTCGTTTCTCTCGTCGATACCGGCGTCGTGCTGCCATCCGGGACCTTCATCGCCGAACCCTCCCCGGGCTTCACGCAAGGCCAGATCCGCTTGAAGCCGTCCCCCGCCGACGCCGCACAAAGGCTGCCCCCGCCGGTGAACCGGTTTGACATCCAGATCGGCTTCTTCGTCTCGACCAGAGTCGTCTCCTGGGACTCCACCAAGTCAGACCACAACATGCTGCTCTACATCCGGACTCGCCCGTCGCTGCTGCTCGACATCCTCACCCGGCACACGCTCGGCGAAACCAGTTTCAACCTCTTGTTCGTCCTGGTAGCAATAGCAGTTCTGTTCGTCATCGTCGAACTCGTGGCCCTCGCCATCGGTGTCTCCCTCACGCGAACGATCACGCGCGCCGTGCATGAGCTGTACCGGGGTACGCAGAAGGTGATCGAAGGCGATTTTTCCCATCGTATTCCCGTCCATCGCAACGACCAACTCGGCGAACTCACAACGTCGTTCAATGTCATGACCGGTAACGTCGAGCGCCTCCTCGCCGTCGCCAAGGAAAAAGAACGTCTGCAAGCGGAACTCGAAATCGCCCGCGAGGTGCAGAACCAGCTTTATCCGCGCGTCACCCCTGCCACGCCCAACCTCCGCCTGGCCGCCTTCTGTAAACCCGCCCGCACCGTCTCCGGCGACTATTACGATTATCAGGCGCTCGACGACCGCCATGTAGCCATCTCCATCGGCGATGTCGCGGGAAAAGGAATTTCCGCCGCGCTGCTCATGGCCACATTGCAATCCTCGGTCCGCGCGCAAACCCGTTCCGCGATGGAGCAGGCACTCGCACGCCCCCGGACCGACCGCGAATGCATCTCCACTTCGCATCTGGTCAGCGAACTCAACCGCCAGCTTCACGCCTTCACCAGTCCCGAGAAATACGCAACCTTCTGCTTCGCCGTCTACGACGACGACAAAAGCACTCTTTGCTATACGAACGCGGGCCATCTGCCGCCAATGCTGATTCGCGAAGGGCAGGCGACGCCGCTCGACGTGAACGGCATGGTTGTCGGCGCGTTTCCCTTCGCTAAGTATGACGAGAGCAGGATCGAACTGCGCTCCGGCGACCTGCTGCTGTTTTATACCGACGGGGTGACCGAACCGGAAAACGCGTACGGCGAGATGTTCGGCGAGGAGCGCATCATCGATCTCGTCCGCCAGAACTCCGCTCTGCCGGAGGAGCAGATCATCCAAACAGTGATTGAGGCGGTGGAGCAGTGGGCCGGCGCCGTCGAACAGTTTGACGACATGACCCTCATGCTCGCGCGCCGCCAATAGAGGCCGTCATGAAAGTACTCACCGCAGCCCAGATGCGCGAAGTCGACCGCCGCACCATCGAAAGCGGGATTCCGGGACTGATTCTGATGGAGAACGCCGCCCACGGCGTCTTGAACGTGCTACGCGAGGCCTTCAGCCCACTCCCCGCCCAGCGCATCGCCGTGTTCTGCGGCAAGGGGAACAACGGCGGAGACGGGCTGGCCGTCGCACGCCTCCTCGCGACGCATCATCGCCCGGAGGCTCTGCACGTCATTCTTGCGGGCCGGCCCGAAGAGTATCACGGCGACGCCGCGGCAAACCTGCGAATGCTCGAAGCCTCCGGCGTTGGCTTCTCTCTCGACGTTCCTGCGGAAGCTCACCGCGCCACTCTGGTTGTCGACGCGCTGCTTGGCACGGGGCTCGAAGGTCCGGCGCGCGGACGTCCTCTCGAACTCATCCGCGCGATCAATTCGCTCGGTGTGCCGGTCGCCGCCGTCGATGTCCCATCCGGCATGGAGAGCGACCGCGCCGCGCTGCCGCCCGAGTTCGTTCACGCCCGGCACACCGTGACGTTCACCGCGCCAAAAGTCTGCCACGCTCTGGCCCCGTCCTGCGATCACTTGGGAGCGCTTCACGTCATGCCGATCGGCTCCCGGTCGTCGCTTTATGAAGACGATCCTTCCCTCTGGCTGACGCTCACGGCCTCGGGCAGCTTCCGCAAGCTGTTCGCCGCCCGGCCGAAGGAATCGAACAAGGGCGCGTTCGGCCACGCGCTGATCATTGCCGGTTCCCGCTCCAAGCCGGGCGCCGCCGCTCTGGCGGGCATGTCCGCTCTTCGAGCAGGGGCGGGCCTGGTGACCGTGGCTTCTGCGGCTTCGGCCGTTGCCTCCATCGCCGGACACGCCGCCGAACTGATGACCGAACCCTTGCCGGAAACCCGTGAAGGCACGCTTTCCGCCGGCGCCCTCGATGCGTTCGACACATTCATCTCGCGAAAGAACGTGGTCGCGCTCGGCCCAGGGCTGGGCACGAGTCCGGATGTGGCCCGCCTCGTCCGCGGCGTCCTCGAGCAATCGCAAACGCCGGTTATTGTCGATGCGGATGGGCTGAACGTGCTCGGCACGGGCGATATCCCCAACCCCGCCCCGCGCATCCTCACGCCGCATCCCGGCGAGATGGGGCGGCTCACCGGTCTCGACGTGGCGCGCATCCAGGCGGACCGCGTCAACGTCACTCGCACGTTCGCCATGAAGCACGGCGTATGGCTCGTATTAAAAGGACACCGCACGCTCATCGCGTCTCCTGACGGCAACGTGGCAATCAATCCGACCGGCTCACCGGCGATGGCTACAGCAGGCACCGGCGACGTCCTCACTGGCTTGATCGCCGGTCTTCTGGCTCAGCACCCGGATGAAATCGGCGCCGTGCTTCGCGCTGCGGTCTGGCTACACGGCCGCGCCGGTGAATTGGCCGCCCAGGCGCTTGGCGAACTTTCCGTCATCGCCGGAGATCTGCTGCTCTTCCTGCCCGAGGCGATCCGTGAATCCGCGCAGGTTTGAGACCGCCTCTGAAGAAGAAACCATCGCACTCGGCCGCACGCTGGCGCGCGAGCTTTCGCCTCCCGCGGTCGTGTTGCTGATCGGTAATCTGGGAGCCGGGAAGACCACGCTGGCCAAGGGCATCATCGAAGGCCTCGGCGCCGCCGCGCCGGAGGAAGTCTCCAGCCCCACCTTCACCCTCATCCACGAGTACGGCGGAGGCGGAGCCCCGAAGGTCTATCACGTCGACCTCTATCGTCTGGAGGAGGAAAAACACGCGCTGGGGATCGGTCTGGATGAAATTCTGGACCGCAACGCCATTGTCTTGCTCGAGTGGGCGGAGCGCTTTCCGCGCCTCCTGCCCGCCCGCCGCGTTGAGATCCGTATCACACCGGGGCCCGGGGAAACGCGCCGCGTCGACGTCACGCAAATCGACGCTGGCGTGCCCTAACCTGAAGGAATGCGGCCCGCGTCGCCCCCGAATCCTTCCCTCATTTTTGAAACTCTGAATGCCTACCAGCGCACGGCGATCCTCCGCGCTTCTATCGAACTCGATCTCTTCACCGCCATCGCCGAAGGCGCCTCGGATATCGAGCGCGCCGCCGCCCGCTGCAGCGCCTCCCCTCGCGGTATCCGCATCCTCTGCGACTGTCTTGTCACCCTGGGCTTTCTCCATAAGGAAAACGGTGCATACCGGCTGACGGAAGAATCCGCGCTATTCCTCGACCGCCGCTCCCCTGCCTATCTCGGGTCGGTCACCGCGTTCCTCGGTTCTCCGGACGCCACCGAGCCGTTCCATCGTTTGGCGCGTATCGTTCGCATCGACGGCTCACGCGAAACCGGCGCCACGCTTGCCCCGGACCACCCCGCGTGGGCCCTCTTCGCCCGTTCCATGGCGCCCATGATGGCCGCTCCGGCGCGTATGCTCGCCAACCTCGCCGCTCAAACACCACCCGCGCCAGGACGTATCCTCGACGTCGCCTGCGGCCACGGCCTGTTCGGGATCGAAGCCGCGAAGATGTTTCCCCATGCGACCATCGTCGCCGTGGACTGGGCCCCGGTCCTCGAAGTCGCGCGAGAAAATGCCGCCCGCGCCGGTCTCGATGGCCGCTTTCACACGATCTCCGGCAGCGCGCTCGAAGTGGATCTCGAAGGCGGCTACGATCTCATCCTGATCGCCAACTTCCTCCAACTTCTCGGCCCCGCGGCTTGCGAAAGCCTGCTCCGCCGCATCCACGCCGCACTGAATCCCGGCGGCCGCGCGTTGACCTTCGGCTTCATCCCGGACGAAGACCGCGTCGGGCCGCCCGCACAGGCTCTCTTCGCGGCCACCATGCTCGCTATGACGCCCGAAGGGGACGCTTACCCGTTTTCCGCCTACGAAGCCATGTTCTCTCGCGCCGGTTTCGCCCGCAGCGAACTCGTCACGCTGGCCAGTGGACAACGAGCCGTCGTCTCGCATCGCTCAGGGCCGCTAGAATAAGGATTGCGCCTTTGTGCGCCTTCCACCTCTTGATCAACAAGCTCGTAATTGAAAACCTGAAGCATCGCCCCGTGCGCACACTCCTCAGCGCGCTCGCCGTCGGCGTCCAGGTTACGATGATCCTCACCCTCGTGGGCATCAGCAAGGGCATGCTCGAAGACCAGGCCGTACGCGCAAAGGGCGTGGGCGCGGATCTTTCCATCCGCCCGCCCGGCAGTTCCGCGATCGGGCTAAGCGGCAACTTCGACGAACGGATCCTCCCATTCGTGCAGAAGCAGCCTCACGTCGCGCTCGCCACCGGCGTGCTCATCGCCCCTACCGGGCCGATCACGTCCATTACCGGTGTCGATTTCCCAACCTTCTCCCGCATGAGCGGCCGATTCCGCTTCCTCGAAGGGCGCCCGATCGAGCACACCGACGAGGTGATCGTCGACGAGTACTACGCCAAGGAGCATCAACTCCATCCGGGCAGCACCGTCAAGATCTTCAACCGCGAGTGGAAAGTCTGCGGCGTGTTCGAACAAGGCAAACTCGCCCGCATCATCATCCCGCTCGACATCCTGCAGAAGCTCACCGCCAACACCGGCAAGCTGTCCATCATCTGGGTCAAACTCGACGACCCGTCGCGGACGAACGAGGTCATCGCGGAACTTCGCCGCGCCGGCCTTGCCGAGTACCAGATCTGGTCCATGGCCGACCTCATCTCCCAGATGTCGCCGAATAACATCCCGGTGCTGAAGACGTTCACCGCCGTGGTCATCGGCCTCGGCGTCGTCATCGGTTTTCTCGTCGTGTTTCTCTCGATGTATACCGCCGTGCTGGAGCGAACGCGGGAGATCGGCGTGCTCAAGGCGCTTGGCGCAACGCCCGCCTACATCGTCGGCATCCTGCTTCGCGAAACCGCCCTGCTGGCGATCTTCGGAACCATCGCGGGCATCATCTTGAGCTTCGGCAGCCGCTGGTTGATCGAAACCCTCGTCCCCGGTTCGCTGACACAGGCCATCGTGCCGGACTGGTGGCCCATCGCCGGACTGATTGCCATGGGCGGGTCCCTGCTCGGGGCGGCGTATCCGGGTCTGAAGGCCGCCCGCCAGGATGCGATCGAGGCATTGAGTTATGACTGAGGCCCCGATCATCTCGGCCCGGGACCTCCGTAAGGTCTATCGCGCGGGAGATGTCGATGTCCACGCCCTCCGCGGCCTCGACCTCGACATCTCCCGCGGCGAGTTCGTCTCCATCATCGGACCTTCCGGGTCCGGGAAGTCCACACTGTTCCACATCCTCGGCGGCCTCACCCCGCCTACCTCGGGCTCGCTTCACGTCGCCGGTTACGACCTGCTGAAAATCTCCGAAGCCGAGCGCACGAAACTGCGTAAGACCACGGTTGGCTTCGTTTTCCAGAAGTACAATCTCCTGCCCACGCTCACCGCGCGCGACAACATCCTCATCGCCCGCGATATTGCCGGAAAATCTGTCGAACTCGATGGCGAGTTCAATGCTCTGCTGGACCTGCTCGGCATCCGCTCCCGGCTGACACACAAACCACGGGCCTTATCCGGCGGCGAACAGCAGCGCGTGGCAATCGCCCGCGCGCTCGTCAACCATCCCGCGATCCTTCTCGCAGACGAGCCAACCGGTAACCTCGACACGGAAAACTCGACCGCCGTCCTTGGCCTGCTCAGCGATCTCAACCGCCGCCTCGGCCAGACGATCCTCATGATCACCCACAATGCCGAAGCGGCCGCCTACGCCCACCGTCTCATCTCGATGCGCGACGGCCGCATCGTTCCCAACGCCTGAAGCAGCGGAACTTTGCCGGAGTAAGTGGTGTCTACTCCGGCGTATGTTCGAGCAATCGTTCCTCCATACACGCCCCCGCGTGCAGCCGATAAGCTTACTGACGTCACTTACAGGACAGCTTATCCTTATAGGCGCAACCTTCTCAGTCCCTTTATTGTTCCCGGCTAAGTTGCAGCGCCTGACTATCGCAATCCCACAGATACTTACCCCGCCTCCGCCCACTGCGGCTGCCCACGCTTTCGGCAGGTCGTCGGCGCCGGCGCGAACCGAGGTTCACACATTCGAGGCGCCCCGCGCAATATCTCGCGGCGCTCCAGCGGTCTCGGATACGCCCGCCGTCCTTCCCGGCCCGGAACTCGCCATTCCCGGCGGTGTTCCGGGTGGAATCGAGGAAGCAACGAGCCTGGGCACACTCACACGCATCGCGGCTTCGCCTCCGCCGCAAAAACAGACCCCGAGCAGGCCGGCTCTCCTGGACTCACCCATGGCGGTAGGCGGACACGTGCAGGAGGCCAAGTTACTGCATCGGGTGGTACCCATCTATCCGCCACTGGCCCGTGCGGCCCGCGTCTCCGGCGTGGTACGGTTAGTTGGCGTCATCGCGCCGGATGGAACCGTTCGAAACTTACACGTAGTCTCCGGCCATCCGTTACTCGTCGCCGCGGCACTCGCCGCCGTCCGTCAATGGGTCTATCGCCCGACGTTGCTCAACGGCAAACCAGTGGAGGTTCTCTGCCCGATCGAGGTCCGTTTCAATCTGGACTAACCTGGTGCTTCCACACCGGCCCTCGGTCCGAACCGCCGCACCAGCAGGAACAGCGCCACGAACAAGGCGGCCGCGATCAGCAGCAGTTCGGCGACATGGCTCTTCAGATAGGGAAGCGTCTCGCGGCCCAAGTGCATACCGAGCCAGGCGAGTCCGAAGTACCGCAGCGCACGAGCGCCCGCGAAGGCGAAGCCAAACACCACCGGATGCACGCCGAGCGCGCCCGCCGAAAGGATGAAAATCTTCAGCGGCATCGGAATCGGCAGAAGCGCCGGCACCAGCACCGTCAACATGCCATAGCGCACGAACCACCCCCGAAGCCGCGCGCCGCGGCCGGAACTCGTGAAACGCGCTAAATAGCGCTCGCCGCCCTTGCGGGCCATCAGGAACAAGAACAGGCTTCCGCCGAGCGAGCCGATCACCGCCACGATCGCGCTCAACCAGGCGCCGCCCGGGTTTCGATACGCGAGATATACGATCAGCGCGTCCACGCCGGCAACCATCGGAATACCGGCCGAGTCGAGCACGGCAAGCAGGAACACACCAAGCGGTCCCCAAGTAACCAGATTGTCGATGAATTGGTGCAGGGAAGGCTCCGAAACTCTATTTCAACATATCCAGCAAGCCTTCTTCGTTGAGCGTTGGAATGCCGAGTTCGCGCGCTTTGTCCAGCTTCGAGCCCGGCTCATCGCCCACCACAACATAGCTGGTCTTCTTACTCACTGAGCCGGTCACTTTCCCGCCGGCCGCCTCGATCCGCTCTTTCGCCTCCTCACGCGCCAGATTCGGCAGCGTGCCCGTCAAAACAAACACCTTGCCCGCCAGCGGGCCGGCGTGCGCAGCCTTCCGCGGCGTCTTCTCATGCGTGAAAACAAGCCCCGCCTTCCTCAGCCGTTCAACCAGTTTCCGGTTGCGCGGCTCGTCAAAGAAACTGCGGATCGCCTCGGCGACCTTCGGGCCCACTTCCTCAGCTTCCTGCAACGTTTCCAGCGGCGCGTCCGCAATCTCATCGAGACTTCCGAACGTGCCCGCCAGAATCTGGGCCGTCCTCTCGCCGACCATCGGAATGCCAAGCCCGTTCAGCACTCTCGGCAGCGGCCGCTTCCGCGACGCCTGGATATTGGCATGTACCTTCTTCGCGGACTTTTCCGCCATCCGCTCGAGTCCGGCCAGATCTTCCACGGTCAGCTCATATAGATCCGCCACGCTCTTTACCAGGCCGCGGTCCACAAGCTGATCCACCAACACCTCACCCATCCCGTCGATATCCATCACCCCGCGCGAGGCGAAATGCAGCACGCTCTCTTTCAGCCGTGCCGGACAGTCGACGTTAATGCACCGCCACGCCACGGCGCCAGGTTCCCGGACCACCTCGCTGCCGCACTCCGGGCATTTGGCCGGCATGTGGAACCGCCGCCGTTGAGCGCCCTCGTGCACCACGCGCACGACTTTCGGAATTACGTCGCCGCTGCGCTCCACCAGCACCGTGTCGCCAATCTCGAGCCCCAACCGGGCGACCTCGTCTTCGTTGTGCAGCGTTGCGCGCGACACCGTGACGCCCCCAATATCCACCGGACGCAGGACGGCCACGGGCGTGAGCGCTCCCGTCCGCCCGACCTGCACGCGAATATCTTCCACCACCGTTCGGGCCTGCCGCGGTGGAAACTTGTAGGCGATGGCCCAGCGCGGCGCCTTCGCGGTCCATCCCAGCCGCTCCTGCTGCGCCACCGAGTCCACCTTGAACACGACACCGTCAATTTCGTAAGGCAGCGAGTCTCGCTTGGCTTCCCATTCGTTGCAAAACGCGACGCCTTCTTCGATGTCGGCGCAAAGCTTGCGGTTCTCGTTGACCTTGAAGCCCATTTCTTTCAACCGTTCCAGCGACGCCCAGTGGCTCTTCTCCATCGCCGCACCGTCCTTCAGCAGGAAATACGGTTGGTAGTCGAGCTTGCGCGAGGCGGTCACCCACGGCTCGAGAGCCCGCAGCGCGCCGGCGGCGGCGTTGCGCGGATTGGCGAATCGCGGCTTCCCCTGCGCCTCCTGCTCGGCGTTCACTTTTTCAAAGGACTTCCGGTTCATCAGCGCCTCGCCGCGCGTCTCGAACGTGTCCTCGGTACCCGCCACGCGCAACGGCAACGAGCGGATCGTGCGCGCGTTTTCCGTCACATCCTCGCCCACCAGGCCATCGCCCCGCGTCACCGCCTGCACGAAAACACCGTCCCGGTAACGAGCAGCCATCGACAGCCCATCGAGTTTCAACTCCGCCACGTAGCGGAAATGTCCGCCCCCGAGCAATTCCCGGACGCGGCGGTCGAAGTCGCGCAGTTCCGCCTCGTTCAGCGCGTTGTCCAGGCTCAGCATCGGCGAACTGTGGGCAACCTTGACAAACCCCTCCCTCGGCTTTCCGCCCACCCGCTGCGTGGGCGAATCCGGCGTGATCAGCTCCGGGTGCGCCTCTTCCAGCTTGCGCAACTCCTGCATCATCGCGTCGTATTCGGCATCCGTGATCTCGGGCTGGTCGAGAACGTAGTACAGGTGCTCGTGGTGGCGCAGCGTTTCCCGCAGGCGCTCGATCTTTTGCGCCGGTGTCTCATGGGACTTGGAGTGAGGCATCTATAATACTGAGAGTATCCGAGAGCGCACAGCGCGGAGCGCGCTCCCTTGAGCCAGTGAACGCCCGCGCCCCGCTGCTTTGTGCGCGGTGTTAACTGAGAGAGGCCTTCCCATCCGTAACTACCGCCACGGCTATCTCATCTATAATCCCAACGCGGGACGTCTCCGCGGCAAAGGCCGCCGCAGGCTCGACGCCGCCCTTCGCATCCTGAAGGACGCTGGCCACGAAATCGAACCCATCCCGACGACGGGTCCGCGCACCGCCTCGGCTCTCGCCGCCGACTGCGTCCGGCAAGGTGCCGACCTCATCCTCGCTGCCGGCGGGGACGGCACCGTCAACGAGATCGCCAATGGGATGATCCACTCCGGCGTGCCGCTCGGCCTTCTTCCGGCAGGTACTGCAAACGTCCTCGCCGTCGAAACCGGCATCCCTCGCTCCCTGGAGCGTGCGGCAGCCGGCATTTCCACCGCTGTCGCCGAACCGATCTCAGCCGGAATTCTGAAAAACGAAGCCAACCCGGAAGGCAGGTACTTTCTGTTAATGGCTGGAGCAGGACTAGACGCGCATATCGTCCATCATCTCGATCCACATTGGAAGGCTGTTCTGGGTAAGCTGTCTTACTGGATCGGCGGCTTTGCCCAACTCGCACGTCGCCTGCCGGAATTTGAGGTCGAATCCGGGCCGGTATCCGGGCGCTTCAGCTTCGCG
>JAKAJI010000311.1 GCA_021813825.1 Acidobacteriota bacterium
CCGAAGTGCGACCTCGACTATGTGCCGAACCAGGCGCGGGAGATGAAGATCGAGTACGCGCTTTCGAATTCGTTCGGCTTTGGCGGGACGAACGGGTGTTTGATTTTCCGCCGCTGGGAAGGGTAACAAGTTTTTCCACGTATGAAAATTATCGTCGCCATCAAGCAGGTTCCGGTGCGGGATTCGCAGTTGAAGCCGGAGGCCGGAGGGCGCTGGATTGAGGAAGGCGACCTGAGTTTCGAGATCAACGAGCCGGACGCCTATGCTCTCGAAGAAGCGCTGCAGTTGAAGGAGAAGCACGGCGGCGAGGTGATTGCGCTGTGTCTGGGTCCGGCGCGGGCTTCCCAGACGATTCGCGAGGCGCTGGCCAAGGGCGCGGACCGGGCACTGCATGTAGAGGAAGAAGACACGGCGGGGCTGGACACGCTGGGCGTGGCGGCTTTGTTGGCGGAGGCGGCGAAGCGCGAGTCGCCGGACCTGATATTGACCGGGCTGCAATCGGACGATTTGGGGTATGGTCAGACGGGCGTGGTGATGGCGGAACTGCTGGGGCTGCCGCACGCGACGATCATCATGCAGGTGGAGGCGGGCGAAGGAAAGCTGCGGGTGAAGCGCGAGCTGGAGGACGGCTGGTTCCAGCATGTGGAGATGCCGCTGCCGGCGGTGCTGACGATTCAATCCGGCATTAACAAGCTGCGATACGCGACGCTGATGGGGATTAAGAAGGCGAAGACGAAGGAGATCAAGAAGCTGGCCGCGGCGGATTTGGGCGGGAAGCGCGCGTCGGCGGCGGTGCTGGAGAAGGTGTATGCGCCGCAGCGGACCAAGCAGACGCAGATGATTGAAGGGGACGCGAAGACGGCGGCGGCGAAGCTGGTGGAGAAGCTGCGGTTCGAGGTGAGGGCGATATGAGCGGCGTGCTGGTGGTGATGGAAGCGCGCGGCGGGGCGTGGAACCGGATGTCGTTCGAGACGCTGGCGGCTGGGCAGCAGTTGGCGGCGGGTCTTGGCGTGGCGGCTCGGGCCGCGGTGGTGGGCTCCGGTGTTGCTGGGCTGGCGCGGGAGTTGGCGGGGTACAAGCTCGAGAAGGTTTATGCGGTGAGCCATGCGCTGCTGGGCGAGTACACGGCGGATGGGTTCGCGGCGGCGGTGGAAGCGCTCGTGCGGCGGGATGGGGCGGACGTGGTGCTGTTTCCGCATACGTACCAGGTGAGGGATTTTGCGCCGAAGGTGGCGACGCGGTTTGGGCGGGTGCTGGTGAGCGACGCGACGGGGTTCCGCGCCGAGGGCGGGCTGGTGTTTGTGCGGCAGTTATTTCAGGGGAAGTTGAATGCGGATGTGCGGGTGAGCGGGGATGGTCCGCAGTTCGCTTCGATTCAGGCGGGGGCGTTCCGGGCGGAGTCGGCGGAAGCGGGGCAGGCGGCAGTGGAGGAGTTCGCGCCGGAGTTGGCGGCGGGGACGATTCGGCAGAAGCCGGAGGCTCCGTTCCGGGAGTCGGCGCGGGCGGTGGATTTGACGGCGGCCGAGATTATTGTTTCGGTGGGGCGCGGGATCAAGGAGAAAGAGAACATCGGAGTGGTGGAGGAGTTGGCGAAGGCGTTGGGGGCGGAGATGGCGGCGTCGCGGCCGATTTGCGATAACGGTTGGCTGCCGATGGAGCGGCAGGTGGGGAGCAGCGGGCAGACGGTGGCGCCGAAGGTGTACGTGGCGGTGGGGATATCGGGGGCGATCCAGCATCTGGTGGGGATGAAGGGGTCGAAGACGATCGTGGCGATCAATAAGGACGCGAACGCTCCGATTTTTGAGGTGGCGGATTACGGGATTGTGGGGGACTTGTTTGAGGTGGTGCCGGCTTTGGTGGCGGAAGTGAGGAAGGTTAGGGGGTAGGGGGATTTTTTCCCCTTCGGGCCACGGCGCGCACGGCGCCGGGCGGGATCGATTTTTCTCTCGCTCGCGGCCGGAGCGGTGAGGCGGGTTTACTTCGCGCGCTTTTCGAGGAGGGCTTTGAGCGCTGTCGCGTTGTTGCGTTCTTCTTCGCGGGAGGAAAACAGGAGGGTTACGGTTCCTTTGCGCGCGTGGGCGCGGAGGGTTTCGAGCGCTGATTGGGCGGCGGGGTTGGCGGCGAGTTCGGCCGAGTAGCGGCGCTGGAATTCGGGCCATTTTTCGGGTTCGTGGTTGTACCAGCGGCGGAGATCGTTGGAGGGGGCGACGTCTTTGAGCCAGGCGGTGAGGGCGAGTGTTTCTTTGGACAGGCCGCGGGGCCAGAGGCGGTCCACGAGGAACCGGGCGCCGTCATCGGGCGAAGGGTCCTCGTAGACTCGCTTGACTCGGATCATAGTTTTCCATCGCGCACAACGGAGCCGCGCGGCCGACGCCGCTCGCGGCCCTGTGCGCTTGATGCATTAGGCCGTGGCGCCGGTGGATTTGGCGGCTTCGAGAGCGGCTTCGACTTCGCGTTGGTATTCGGCGAGCCGTTCGGCGCTCGAGGCTTCGAAGCGCATGACGAGGACGGGCTGGGTGTTGGAGGCGCGGAGGAGTCCCCAGCCTTCGGGGAATTTGACGCGGACGCCGTCGATGTCGACGATGTCGCGGGTTTTGCGGAAGTGTTCGGCGACGCGGGCGACGACGTCGAACTTGGTTTCATCCGGGCAGTCGACGCGGATTTCGGGGGTGGAGACGAGTTTGGGGAGCGAGGCGAGCTGGTAGGAGAGCGGATGGCCGCTCGAGGCGACGATTTCGATGAGGCGGCAGGCGGCGTAGAGGGCGTCGTCGTAGCCGTAATAGCGGTCGGCGAAGAACATGTGTCCGGACATTTCGCCCGCGAGTTCGGCGTGCTCCTCCTTCATTTTGGCTTTGATGAGGGAGTGGCCGGTACGGTACATGATCGCGTTGGCGCCGAGGCGGTTGAGCTCGTCGTAGAGAAGCTGGGAGCACTTCACTTCGCCGATGATCGTCGAGCCGGGTTTGCGGGTGAGGATTTCGCGGCCGTAGATGAGGAGCAGCATGTCGCCATAGATGACTTCGCCGTGTTCGTCGACGGCTCCGATGCGGTCCGAGTCGCCGTCGAAGGCGATGCCGAGATCGGCCTTGCGTTCTTTGACGGCGTCGATTAAGTGCTTGAGGTTGGCTGGCACGGTGGGGTCGGGGTGGTGGTTGGGGAAGCGGCCGTCGGGCTCGTAGAACATCTCGTGGACCTCGACGTTCAGCTTGGCGAGGAGGCGGTGCATGACGGGGCCGGCGCAGCCGTTGCCGGCGTCGCAGACGACGCGGATACGGCGGGCGAAGTGGAACTGGGAGGAGATTTCTTCGATGTAAGGGGTGACGGCGTCGAAGGCGGTGACGGAGCCATCGCCGGAATCGAAATCGCCGGCTTCGATGAGGCGGCGGACGTCCTGGATGGTTTCGCCGAAGAGGGCGGCGGGACCGCAGACGGTTTTGAAGCCGTTGTACTCGGGCGGGTTGTGGCTGCCGGTGATCATGATGGCGCCATCGGCGTGGAGGTGTTTGGCCGAGTAATAGAGGAGCGGGGTGGGGACGACGCCGATGTCGGTGACCTGGCAGCCGGCGGACATGAGGCCGCGGAGGAGGGCGTCGTGGAGGCGCTGGCCGCTCAAGCGGACGTCGCGGCCGAGGTTGACTTTGGCGCCGCTGTTGCGGCGGATGTAGGTGCCGAGTCCGCGGCCGAGTTGTTCGACGTCCGGGCTGAGGAGGTCGGTGTCGGCTACGCCCCGTATATCGTATTCGCGGAAGATGGTCGGCTTGAGCATACAGAGATATTATCTGACGCCGGACGGCTGCAGGACGAGCGCTTTCCCGGTGACGGATTCGACCTTGGGGCGGGAGAAAAAGATGGGGAAGTATTTCCCCAGGGACCAGAGCGGGTAGAGATCGCGGTAGTGCGGGTTGGCTGTGTCACCGGATTGACCGGGGTTGTTCAGGCCGACGGAGTTATCCCAGTTTTCCGTGTCGACGATGATCTTGAACGAGCCGCCGGCGAACTGGTTGTCGCTGCCGCCGGTAGCGTCGATGGTGTAGCCGTCGCCTCCGCGCGGGGAGTGGCCGACATCGAATTTTTCTTCGAGATCGGGACGGAGGGCGGTGGTCAGGGGACTAAGAATGCGGGCGTAGTGGTAGGCGCCGAGATGCCAGTTTTCGATATCGGGACCGAAGCGCTTCGATAATTCGGCGACGGCTTGTTCGAGGGATTGGATGAGAAGCGCGTCGCGGCCGGCGATGGGGTCGGGGCCGAAGCGGCCGTCCGGCGCCTCCATCCAGGCGACGATGCGCGACATGGGCGGCATGCCGAGGAAGGCTTGCGCGGCTTGTGGCACGACCAGGGCGCGGACGTTCGCGATCAGGCGGCGTTGAAACATCTCGTAGATGCCGGCGGGGACGGAATCCTTGTCGAGGTGGTAGTTCCAGTGGAGCAGGCGCGCGACGGCCTGGCGTGCGGCGGCGTTGGGGATATCGAGACCGGCGAGCAGGGGGACGAAGCTGCGCGCGGGAATCGAGAGAGTGCTGTTCTGAAGCTCGACCATATCGGCGACGGAAAACCGGCGGCCCGAGGCGAGGAATTCGGCGACGCTTTGCGCGCGGAACGGATCGGCCCAGAGGTAATGGAGAGCTTCGGTGTAGGGCCAGCCGGGCGGAATTTGAAATTCGTTCGAGGTGTTGTAGAAGCCTTTTTCGGGGTTCAGCGTGTTGGGCAGAGCCTTGATGGGAAGGTAGCCATCCCATTCGTAGCGGCCATCGCCGGGCACGGGGACGAGGCCGCTCCAGTTGGGGCGCTGGGGCGCGATGCCGACGGCCTGATAACCGATGTTGCCGGCGCGGTCCGCCCAGACCATGTTTTCCGCGGGGATGCGGCTGTAGCTGCAGGCGTCGCGAAACTGTTCCCAGGTTTGGGCCTGATCCATGCGGAGGCTGGCGAGATAGGGCGCGGCGCCGATTTCGCGCCAGGCCGCGCGGACCGCGTAGGCCTTGTGATGCGGCTTGTCTTCGTAGACGACCGGACCGTGACGCGTGTACTTGAGTTCGACCGCGACGGGGGATTCGCCTTTGACGGGGATGGTTTCGCGGATGACTTGCATCGGCTCCCAGGCGCCGGCGTATTTGTATTGGTTGGGATCGGCGGGGTTGGTGTCGTAGACGTAGAGGTCTTCGCTATCGGTGCCGAAGATGGTGAGGCCCCAGGCGCCGGATTCGTTGTGACCGATGGAGACGCCGGGCAGCGAGGGTTCGCCGCCGCCGATGACGTCCCAACCGGGCGCGACTAAGTGGACCCAGTAGCGCAGCGAAGGGGCTTCCTGAACGCGATGGGGATCGTTCGCCATGATGGGGAATCCGCTTGCGGTGCGTTTGCCGGCGACGACCCAATTGTTGCTGCCGATTTCCTGGCGGCGGCGGCTGAGATCGATGGAGGAGAAGGGTTCGATTTCGGAATTGAGGCGCGCGGTGGTGTTGGGATTGCGATAGGCGGGCAGCAGTTCGTCGGGTGTGAATTGGAGGGGCGTACGAAAAGCGCGGTACAAGTCGAGAATGTTGCGGGTGAGCAGGGATGCGTCGATGGCGGGATCGATTCCGAGGTTGGGATTGGCGGGCTGGAAATACTCGATGTCTTTGACGGCGGCGGCGCCGATGGTGCGGACCGCAAGGGCGAGGTTGAGTTCCTCTTCGATGTTGCCGAGGAGTCCGTTGAAGCGGGAGATGACGACGGCCGGGGTCCAGCGGCCCGGTTTGATTCCGAGGATTTTGAATTCGAGCGGGAGCAGCGCGGGGTGGTGTTCGGTTTCGGCGATGTAGGTGTTGATGCCTTCGACGAAGGCCGAGACGATGGCGGCGCCGTGGGGGTGGTACCAGTTGAGCTCCTGATTGAGATCGCCGCGAAAGAGGAAGAGGCGATTGCCGATGTCGCGTTTGAGTTCGCGAGGG
>JAKAJI010000025.1 GCA_021813825.1 Acidobacteriota bacterium
GCTGGTGTTCGGCAGCTATACGTGCCCGCAGTTGCGGCACGCGGCGGGGCCACTCAACGAGCTATCGGCAAAGTATGGGAAGCGGGCCGCGTTTCTGATGGTCTACATCCGCGAGGCGCACGGGGCAGGCGGCGGCGACTGGCAGAGCACGGAGAACCAGCGCGAAGGGATCGACCTCGAGGATGCGAAGACGCCGGCGCAGCGCGAGGCGAACGCGAAATTGTGCGCACGGCGGCTGCACATCGGCTACCCGGTGCTGCCGGATGAGATGGCGGGGGAAGTAGAGGCGGCGTATGCGGCGTGGCCGAGCCGGGTGTACGTAGTGGGCAAGGACGGCGTGGTGCGCTATGAAACGGCGCTCGACGAGCAGAGCTTTCACAAGACGGAGCTTGACGCGGCAATCCGGCAGGCGATCGAAACGAAGCCGTGAACGGGCTACTGGATCGCGATCGTGACGGTGTTCGAACTGACGCCGTTGACCGACATGGCGAGTGGGACGGCGCTGCCGGTGGGCGCGGCCTGTGGCACCTGGACGTTGACCTGATAGAGCGCGACGAAGCCGGGGGCAAGGCCGGAAAAAGTCACCGCGGCCTGGGCGCCGCCGATGGTGACGGTTGGCGTGGCGAGGGTGAGCGAGAGCGGATTGGCGGAGGCGATGGCTCCACTGGCGGGGGGATTGGAGACGGCTCCGAGGCCGGTGCAGTAGATGGTGATGTAGCCGCCGCGCGAGGCGGGTTGGGTTGCGGCGCCTGGGATTGAACCGGTTGGGGCGGCGAGGATTGAGGTGTTGGCGATCTGCACGGCGCCCTGTCCGGATCCCTGGCTATTGACGGAGAAAATGGCGGGGCCGGCCTGAACGAGCGGGAAGGTTTGCGGGGCGCTGCTCGCTCCGTTGAGCACGACGGTGAGGGTGACTTGGGGATCGGAGGCGAACTGCCAGGGGATCTGGAAGTCAATCTGGCCGGGGGAGACGAACAGGAGCGGCGCGGGGACGCCGTTGATTTCGACGCTGACTCCGGCGAGGGTGGTGGGGAGCGGGACGCTGGAGGCGAGGGCGACGGAGGGGGAGAGGTTGGTTCCGAAGATGGCGGCGACGCCGCCGGCGGTGAGGTCCGCGCCGGAGAAACTGGCGCCGTTGACGAGGCCGCCCGAGTTTACATTCGGCGGGGGACCGCCGGCCAAGTCGGAGAAGACGGCGATGGAGGCATCAAAGGGTTCGCTTGCGTAGACGAGGCCGGAGGAGGCGTCAACCGCGAGGCCGGAGACAGCGCTGCCGGTGACAAGGGTGCTGAGCACGGCGTTGGTTGTGGCGTCGATGATGCGGACCGTGCCGTCGGTGGAGTCTCCGAGGAAGACATGATGCGTGGTGGGATTTAGGGAGACATCGTCGGCGGCGGGCCCGCCCGGAATTTTCGCGGCGATGGTTCCGGTGGCGATGTCGATGACCTCGAGGCCGCTGAAGGAGCCGATTGTGGGCGGGGGCAAGGTTGCGTAGAGGTTTCCGAGTTGGGGGTCGACGGCGAGGCGCCAGACGTTGCCCATTTGATTCCAGGTGGCGACGACCTGGTTCGAGCCGCCATCGATGACGCTGATGCTGCCGCTGTGCTGGTTGGCGACGTAGATGCGGTTGGCGGATGGGTCAATGGCGATGCCGACAGGAGTGTCGCCGACAGGGATGGTGGACAGGAGTTGGAGCGAGGAGCCATCGACGACGGCGATGGAGGCGGTGGAGATGTAGACGTGGTGGTTCTGTTCATTGACGGCGATGGTGGAAGCGCCGGTGGCGCCGACGGCGATTTTCGTTTTGAGCGCGCCGGTAGAGGCATTAAAGACGCTGAGGGAGCCGTCGGAGGTGTTGACCGCGTAGACCTGGCCGAGGGAGTTGTCGACCGCCGTAGACCAGGTGCCGCCGCCGCTGGTCCAACTGGAGAGGAAGGTCCGGGCGGAGGGATCGAGCACGCCGACGGCACCGGCGATGACGTTGGCGGCGTAGAGCCGATTGCCCACGGTGTCGAGGGCGAGTCCCATGTTCTGCACGCCCAGGGCGATTGTGCCGGTGAGAGCGAGGCCGGAAGTGCCAATGACGCTGAGGCTATCGCTTTGGCTGTCGGCGACGTAGGCGTGGCCGGCGCCGTCAAGCGCGATGGCGGCGGGAGCGTGGCGGACGCGGATGGCGGCCTGCTGCGAGCCGGTCTGGTCGTAGACATTAACGGCGGCGCCGGAGCCGCTGACGGCGTAGAGGAAGTGCGTGGAGGGGTCGACGGCAAGGGCCATCGCGGACGGCGTGGTTGCAGGGAAGTTGCTGAGGACGGAGGGTGTGGCGCCGGTGATATCGAGGGCGGTGATGATGCCGGAGTTGTAGTCGCAGACGTAGGCGCGTTCGCCGGGATCGATGGCGATGGCCGAGTAGGTGTAGATAAGCGGGGGCAGCGGGGTTTGGGAGATCACGCTGCGCGTTGTGCCGTCGATGACGGCGATGGACTGGGGAACGGAGTCCACGAGAACGTAGGCGCGATGCGTGGAGGGGTCGACGGAGACAGCGAGCGAGTTGCCGCCGACGGGGATGCTCGACAACATGGCGCCTGAGGAGGCATCGAGCAGGGTGACGTTCGAGGCGGCGACGTAGACGAGGCCGAGGGAAGAATCGGCGGCGACACCTTCGGGGCTTCGGTCGACGGGCGTGGTGGCGAGCGTCAAATTGGTTTGGCCGTCGAGGATGGAGACCGAGTTGTCGTCGGCGTTGGGGACGAAGATGTGGTGGTTGACGGGGTCGACGGCGATTCCCTGCCCCAGTCCATTGACGCTCGATCCGATGCCGATGGTGGTAAGGACGTTGCCGGTGTTCGAGTCGACGACGGTGACGGCGTCGGAGGGCCACTGCTGCGCGTTGAGGCCGATATCGCCGAGAGTGCCCCGATGGACGACGTAGATACGGCCGAGCGAGGCGTCGGTGGCTACGGCGACGGGGCCGAGGGCGACAGGCTGGGGACCGGCGGCGAACGTGGCAACGCCCGGGCTGAGAATCGGATAGGACCACTGGACGGAAGTGACGCTGGTGGTGGGGCTGGTCACTTCGAGGATGCCCGCGCCGGGAGAGGCAAGGTCGGCTGCGGAGAGCGTGACGTTCAGTTCGTTGGAGTTGACGAAGGTGGTGGGGCGGGATGCACCGTTCCAGTGCACGGTGGAGGCGGAGGTGTAGTTGGCGCCGTAGAGGGAGAGGGTTGCGCCGGGCGTGCCGGCGGCGATGTTGACGGGCAGGACCCAAACGAGCGAGGGTGCACCGGAGTTGGCGGGATTCTGCGGCGTTCCGGTCTGGACGGCGAAGGTGGCGGCCGCGGAGGCACCGCCGCCGGGCGAGGGATTGACCACCGTGACAGAGACGCTACCGGCGGTGGCGATGTCGCCGGCGGGGACGGAGGCGAGGAGCTGGGTGCTTTTCACGTACACGGTGGCCAGGCTGGAGCCGTTCCACTCGACCACCGCGCCGGGAACGAAGCTTGCGCCGTTGACCTGGAGGGTGAAGGCAGTGCTGCCGGCGACGATGGTGGGCGGGGAGAGCGAAGCGATAGACGGGGTGGGATTGCTCGAACCGGAGGAGGCGCTGATGGTGAGGTTCAGGGCGTTTGACAAGAGGCCGGATGGGTTTTCGACCTGAACGGAGAGTGTGCCGGAGTTGGGCAGAGCGGAGGCGGGGATGAGGACCGTCATCTGCGTATCGCTGACATAGGTGATGGGGCAGTTGCTCGAAAAGCAGAGCGAGTTCGAGATCTCGTAACCCTGCTGGCCGCCGAGCAGGACGTTGCTGCCCGAGACGAGACCGGTGCCGTTGAGCGTGATGGTGACGGTGGCGCCGGGAGGGACAGTAGAGGGCGAGATGGAGGTGAGCGAGGGAGCCGAATTCTGGGAAGACGCCGCGAGCGGGGCGAGGCAGGCAAGCAGCACGGCGGGCAGCAGCGGCCGCCGCGGGGCAGAGGTCCGTCTCATGGAAATGATCTCCGCCTATGCTATAGGATTTTCCCGGACGCTGCCGGACAGCCGACGGGCGGCGTTAGCGCGAACCGGTGAAGATGGACTTGGCGATGGTTGCGTGGACGCCCTTGTTGCCGTCGACTAACTGGGTGATGGAGAAATCGGCGGCGACGCTGGAGAGCATATAGGCGTCTTCGTGGCTGAGGCCCTTGGCAGACATGAGGAAGTCCACCATCTGGCGGGCGGCGATGCGGGCGGCGGCGTCGAGGTCTTCGTCCATGCCCATGGTGATGTAGAGCGACGGGGTTTCAGCGCGGGGCCATTTCAGATGCATGTCCTTGCGGACGACGAAGCGGAACGAGCCGTCGAGCGGGGTTTCGAGGGCGGTGACGTCGATTTCACCGTTTCCCATGCCGGCGTGGCCATCGCCGATTTCGAACAGGGCGCCGGGGGCGTGGACAGGGATGTAGAGGGTTGACCCGGCGGTGAGTTCTTTGTTGTCGAGGTTGCCGGCGTGGATCCAGGGCGGGGCGCTGGAAATGCGGCCGGCGGCGGGCGGAGGCGCGACACCCATGCTGCCGAAGAAGGGATGGAGCGGGATTTCGATGCCCGGCGCGAAGCGGGCCAGCATGCGCTCGCGGTCGAGCGGGATGAGCTTGCCGCCGCGGGTGGGAAAATCTTCGCGAAGAAAGCCGGTGGTGGGGCCGAAGCCGTTGTAGGCCCAGGGCACAGGCAGACGGATGGAGAGGATATCGACTTCGAGGACGTCGCCGGGTTCGGCTTCGGCGATGGCGATGGGGCCGGTGAGGATGTGGCCACCGGGGCCGCGATCGGTGACCTGTTTGTCGATGGCGCGGAGAGCTTCCGGAATGTCGCCTGGCGCGAGGCCGAGTTGTTCGAGGCGCGCGGGATTGCCGCTCACGGTGGAGATAGCCACGGTGTCGCCGGAGTGGATGGTGAGAACGGGTTTCGCTTTGGCCGAGTAGTAGCCGATGACAACGGTTTTCGGCGAGGCGTCGAGCGTGTAGTGGGCGGCCCAGGTGGTACAGGGGATGGCGAGAAAGAGCAGCAGAAGTGTGGATTTCATGTCAGTGCCTGGCGAGAGCCTGGGCGATGGCGTTTGACGCGAGCGGGACCATGATGTCGTAGCCTTTGTCGTTGGGATGGAGGCCGTCGACGGTGAGGTCGCGGCGGAGGAAGCCCTGGTCGTCGAGGAGGGCCGTGTAGTAGTCGAGATAGGTGGCGCCGGTGCGTTCGGCGTAGTCCTTGATCCAGCGGTTGAGGCGGATGATTTCGTCCGGCGGGCGGCGCGGGGTCTGTGGCTTGATGTAATCACAGACGGGAGTGAGAGAGGCGAGCACGACGGCGATGTGATGCAGGCGCGCCAACTCGGACATGGATTCGAGATTATCTTCGATCTGTTCGAGGGTGGCCGGGCCGGTGTTGCCGGCGATGTCGTTGGTTCCGGCGAGGATCACGACGGCCTTGGGGTGGAGAGCGATGACGTCGGCGCGGAAGCGGACGAGCATCTGGGGGGTGGTCTGGCCGCCGATGCCGCGGTTAATGAACGGCTTGCCGGGGAAGAACTTGCCGTAGCGGCGGCCCCAGTTATCGGTGATGGAATCGCCGAGGAAGACGACGCGGTCCTCGCCGGGGGCGGGCGGAGCGAGATCGAGATTTGCCTGGGCATAGCGGCCGAGGTTCGGCCAGTCCCGGAGGATCTTCTCGTCGCGATTGAGTCTGGCCACTAACTTATCGGCGTCGGTGGGCGAGAGGGAGGCGGGGGGAGCGGACTGGGCGAACGCGGCGACGGTAAATGACAGCGGCAGAGCGAGGCGGAAGAAGCGGGGCATCGTGTATCGAGTATAAATGCCGGGCGGGAGTTAGTGGAACTGCTTTTTATAGAAGAGGTCGAAGCTGAGGATACCGTTTTCGTCGCGCGTGGCGACGGCCGAGTAACGGGGGGAGATGGCCCATTCGACGCGGATTAATTGGCTATTGCCGGCGCTCAGGTCCGTGGTGTAAGTGAAGAGGATGTTGGTGGAGACCTGTTGCTGCAGAGTTACACGGGCGAGCGGGATCGCGGAGCCGGTAGTGAATGCGGGATCGATGCGAAGCTGCGTAATGCCGAAGACGCGTTGGATGCGGTTGGCCAACGGGGTGGCGAGGGCTTGGCCGACGACAGCCGATTCGCCCATCTGGCCGAAGGACTGCTGCGGAGCAGGGGGTTGGTGGGCGGCGATGGTGGCGTCGCTCGATGGCGTGGATCCGAGGGCGAGGAGACCGACAATCTCGCTGAACTGGAGCGGAGGGTCGGAGCGGTACGTCAGCTTCATATTATCCATCGGTCCGCTGACGCCGAGGACCACCTCGACGCCTTGCGCTTGCGTCTGAAGGCTGACGTTGAGGACGGGTTCGATGCGCTGCGTGTCGAAGAAGCTGATGGTGCCCTGATTCACGGTGTACTGGTTCCCGAAGAAGACGATCTGGCCCTGGGTGACGTTGATCTTTCCCAGTAGACCGGGCCGGTCAAGGGTACCGCGGAGATTGAGGTTGGCATCGGCTTCGAGGCGCTGGGTATAGGCGGTCTGGAAGCGGACGTCGGGGGAAGTGCGGATGTGGACATCGAGACGTACGGCGCTGAGGATGGGCGAGGGAGCGGCGGGAGTGGTGACGGGGGTGGAGGTGAGGGAGAGGATGCTGCCCAAGTCGGACTCGGTGCCGAAGGCGAGACGATCCACCACGACGTTGCCGGTGAGGGCGGCGCGGCCGGAGACGCCGGACAAGCTGAGGGCGGCGTCGCTGGTGACACTGACGCCCGCATAGCGGACGCGGACGTGCTGGGCCGAGGCCTTGAGATTGAAGCGCGGGACAGTGCCGGAGAAGTCCGCCGATCCGGTGATGGAGAACTTACCGCCGCCGGTTTCGCCGGTGAGGTTGCGGACGCTGGCGCCAAGTCCGCTGAGGACGATGACACCGTTGGCTTGCGAGATGCCGTTGGGAAACTCAGTCAGGTTGAGCGAGGCATCTTCGAGTTTGATTTGGCCGCCGGCGACCGGATGGGCACGAGTGCCGCGGAGAGTTGTGTCCAGCGTGAGATTGCCCCCGGAGTAGATGTCGCGGTCGATCTCCTGCAGAAGAGCCAATCCGATCTGGCCGGAGAGATTTATTCGGAGCGGGGCGGCGGCATCGAGAGGAACGGAGCCGCTGGCAGTGAGATGGACGTGACGTCCGGAGAGCTGCGCTGGCTTGATCTGGAGGAGGCCGCGGGCGAGGTCCGCTTCGAGGACGCCTTGGTTGGTGAACAGGGTTGCGCGGCCGGACGTGGAAGCGCCGCGGCGCGCGGCAGAGGCTTCGAGGCGGTCGATTCGAAGCGCAGCGGTGATGTTGTCGGGGTCGAAGGCCGGTCCTCGGATGCTGATCGTGCCTTCGGCGAGAGCGTCGACGTCGGGACGGATGTTTTGGGACTGTCCGAGGAGGGTGCGGAGACCCGAGAAGGTGACGCGCGAGAATCGGACGGTGGCGTCGATCGGATTTTGGCCCTCGAGGCGCATGGCGCCGGTGCCGTGGATGGAAGAGCCGGCGAAATCGGAGTCGAGCTTTAAGGCGACGGAATCGCCACTGGTATGCGCTTCGAGGTCCGCTCCGCCGAAGGACTGGTTGCCGATAGCGAGTTTGGAGGCTCGGGCGGAGGCGTCGAATTTCCGCAGTTGAAGACGGGAGCCGGTTGGGGTCGGGACGAGATCTCCGGCGGCGGTCGCGTCGAGGTGAAGAGTGCCGGTGGAGCCGGGCTGGATGAGTTGGGCGTAATCGAGGCGGGCGAGGTCGACGGCGGGCGCGTTGGCGCGGAGTTCGAACTGGCCGGCGGTCCATTGGTAGGCGGGATGGCGGAAGGAGCCGGTAAAGGTCATGGTTCCGGCGGGTGAGCGAAGGCGTGCGTTCTCGAGAGCGACGGATTGGCTGGAGAGCCGGAGGAGGCCATCGAAGGCGTCCAGCGTTTCGCCGGCGAGGAGAGCATGCTGGAGGCGGAAATTGGCGGTTCCGCGAGGATTGTCGAGGGAACCGTCGAGAGTCGCTTCGGCGGAGAGGTCTCCTTCGAGGGGTAGCGACAGGCCGATGAGCGAGAACAGGCGGCGGAGCGGGAAGGCGCGGATGGTGGCCGACGCCTGGATGGGATAGCCGGGAACCAACTTTGTGGAGCCGGAGGAGTGGAGCGTGGCGCCGGCCAGGGAGGAGTCGAGGTCGAAGGCGAGTGACTGGCCGCTCGTGCGGGCGAACAGCGTGAGATCGCCGAGGGATCCGGCGGAACGGCTGGCGAGTCCACGAGCTTGCAGGCTGCCGTCGAGCGAGTGGAGCAGGAATCCGGAGCCCGAGGATGAGTGAGTCACCTCGCCGGAGGCGGTGGCGGTGAGTGAAAGCGATCCTGCCGTAATTCCGGGCGTACTCGCCGACAGCAGTTTGAGCTGGGCGGCGGGGATGGCGCTGCCGGTGAGTTGTCCTTCGACCTTGCCGGCCGCCCACGTGTCGGGACTGTGCTCGTAGGCGCCGGTCACCGACAGACGCGCCGGGCCGGAGACGAGCGTGCTGGAGTCGAGTTGCAGGCGGTAGCCGGTAAGGGAGAAATGGCCTTCGAGGCTGTCGAATGGCTCGCCCAGGAGGGTACCGGAGGCGATGGCAAAGGTCCCCGAGCCGGAGGGTTTGCCGAGGGTTCCGTCGAGTTGGGCTTCGCCGGAAGCGATTCCAGTGAGAGGGATGGGTTGAGGCCCAAGTAGCGCGGCGAGGGAGGTGACGGAGGCGCCAGCAGTGGAGGCCCGAAGGGTGAGAGCGGAGGAGTCCTCAGGCTGCCAGTGGGAGAGGCCCAGAGTGAGGTGGAACTTGGACTCGAAGCCGGGGCCTGAGACGAGCCCGTCACGGAAGTCGGCGGAGGAGGCCGAGACGGCGAGACGAGCGGATAACGCGTCGAGGGACTTTCCGTAGACGGTGAAATGATTGGCCGAGGCGCGGCCGGAGACGAGCGGGGCATCGATTGGGCCGGTCACCTCGACGATGACTCCCGCCGAACCATCGGCGGCGAGGCGTACGGGCAGTTTGAGTCCGGGCCGGTTGGCGGCGAAAGCGATGGCAGGTTCGATGTCCTCGATCGAGCGGGTAACGAGGTGCACGTGCATGGCTGCGCCGGGCAGACCTTCGAGATCGATTCGCGAACGCGGTAGTGTCACATAGGAAGGAGTGAGTACGAGGGAATCGCGGGCACCGCTATAGACAGCGTCGATGTGTCCAGCGATGGGGACGCCCGAGCCGGAATCGGGGGCGATGTCGAGCCGGGATTCGGCGAGCAGGGCCTTGCGGCGTGCCGTACCTCGTGCATGAAGGATGCCGGAGACCGCGCCGCTGTAGCCGACGGGGCGGTTGGTGAGCAGATGAAGGAGGGCCGGCAGGGCGAAGTGGCTGATCTGGCCGCGAACGTCCCATTCGCCCTTGGGGGAGACGGTGGCGGCGCCGGCGAAGCGGCCGCCGAGGGCCGACAGATCGAGCCCGGGGAGCGAGACGCCCGTGGGCGCCGCGCTGAAGGAGGAAGCGAGTTCGGCGCCGGCCAGCCCGATGTCGCCGTGGGAGACCGAAAGGTTTTGAATGGTGAGGCGGCCAGTGGCGGTCAGGACCGGCGTGAGGGTTGCCTCGCCCTCGACCGCGGCCGCCCCCGCAAGCGCCACGGGAAGATTCAGGAGTCTGGCGATTTCGTCGAGATTGAGTTGGGAATGGACCGCGAGCGGCGAGGCGCCGGCCGGACCGGTGAGATTGCCCGCCGCCTGGAGGGAGCTCTTTCCGAAGCGAAGATGGGCGGAGGAGACATGCAGCAGAGATTTGGCGGCGTCGAGCGAGACGTTGGCCTCGAGCCGGGGTTGCGCTCCGTTCGGAGTGACGGGAGGAAGCGCGAGCAGGCGCCGCAAGTCGGCGAGACCGACATCGGCATGGATGTTGGCGGAGGCGACGAACGAGGCGAAGTGGCGGATGCCGAAGTCGAGGCTGAGGCGGCTGCCGGGGGTACGAAGAATTGCCTGGTTGATGGTGATCGCATCGCGTGCGAAGGAGACCGGGAGGTCGACGTTCACATCAAGCGGAACTGCAGCGCCGGCGGCGATGGAGAGCGGGTTGACGCCGAGCCGTCCCTGGTAGGTACGGTTGCGGAGGTCGAAGGCAAGCAGAGCGCGGAAATCGCGGCCATGTGCGCTCAACGGGAAGCGGTGGCCGGCGACATCGAAAGTTCCGTGTTCGAGATCAAACCGGCCGATGGCGAGGTTGACGATCGTGGCGAGCGGCGAGCCGGATTTAGGACGGGTGCGGGGTGTGGGGATGTTGGTGGAACCGTCGGGATTTACGATGACGTTGATAGCCGGTGAAGTCAGGCCGAGATAGCTTATGCCAACCAGACGGGGGCCGGGCCCGAAAAGCTGCAGGTTGACATCGATGCGCGGAGCTGCGAAGAGCGGCGGCCGGCCAGCCGGTTCGGTTCCATGAAAGACGAAACCGGTGATGAGGACGCGTAGACCGCGCGGGTTGAACTGAAAGCGGTCGAAAGAGGCGTGGCCGCCGGTCGAGTTGTCAATCGCGGCGACGATCGAGGTTCGTAGCTTCTGTTCGAACCATTGCGAACGCAGGACGGCGAATCCGGTTGCGGCAGCGATTCCGGCGGCGAGGGTGAGGCCGGCAGTCCAGCGAGCGCGAGAGGTCATTTTAATTCGGGCTCCCGGTAAATGATTCGCGACTCTGTCCGTTTCTCTTCGAGCCAATCATAGAAGAGTTGGTTAACGCGATCTTCTACGAGCGTGGTTTCGATGGCGGAGCGCAGGCCGTCGAAGGTCGGGGTGCGGTCCGGATTGGCGGCTTCGAGTTCGGCGCGATGGGCGCCGTAATATTGGCGGAGTTGTTCTTCCGGAATGAAGACGCCGGGGCGGAACTTCAGGCTGATGAAGCGGAGAACCGAGACCTGCCAGGCGAGGGCGGTGCGAAGCTCGGGTTCTGTGAGGTGGGCCTGGAGGAGCTGATCCGTCCAATCTGCCGGGGAAGACGAGCGCGAGGAGCGAAGCTTTGCGAGGAGTTCGCCGGCTTGAGCGGGCGTAGCTTGAGGATAGGCGCCGAGGGACATCTCCTCGCGGATGAACTCCTGGTCGATGAGCCGGCTGGCGCATTGCTTGCGGGACGTGGGCGAGAAGGACGGGCGTTCTCGATTTAAGAAGGCGACCACGCGGATATCGCGGACGATGTCACTGTCCTTGATTACATGATTGCCCACAATGACGGCGATGCGGTCGATGACGACGCTGTTGCCCGGAGCGGCGGCGAGGACGAGGGCACAGGCGAAGCGGGCCATCATTAGAACGTTTGCCCGATCGAGAAGAAGAATTGGATTCGGCTCAGGTGCTGGGGCACACTGTTACAGAAGCCGGGCAGTTGGGAGGGTGGGAGGTTCGGGTTGCACTCCAGAAGCTGGCTAATGGTGCCCTTGAAACCGACGAATCCGGTGGGATTGAGGGCGTAGGCGAGGTCGGCGCGGATGGGCCCGATTGGGGTTTTGTAGCGGATGCCGAAGCCGACGGCCTGGGCGGCGTAGTTGAAGTTTTGATAATTGGGCTGGTGGAAACGGAAGTTGACATCGCCGAGCGAGGCGTAGACGTTGCCGATGTCGTGGAAGAGGACACCGCCTACGTTGTCGCCGAGGAGGGGGAAGCGAAGTTCGGTGTTGTTAAACAGGAGCGCGTTGCCTCCGAGAGGGAATCCGGTGGGACGCGTGGCGGGTGCGCCCGGGCCGGCCGGCGTGCCGATGTCGCGGGGACCGGCCTCCTGCTCCGGGAAGGCGCGGTCTGTAATGTCGCCGCCACCGAAGAACCGCTCGGCGAGAGGGATGGCTTCAGCCGGGGTGAGCCCAGCGGGCGTGTTGAAGGCGTTTATGGAGCCGAAGGTGATCTGGCGCGCAAGCACCATTCGTTTCCCGATCCGATAGTAAGTTGCATTGCGGGCCAGCAGGCGGGTGAAGTCGCGCTGGGAGCCGAAGTAGGAACTGGCCACGCCGAAGTCGACGGAATTATAGCTGCCCGAGTGGGGATCCGCAGGATCGTCGCGCCGGTCTCGCACGTAGATAGCCGACAGGATACCGATCTGGACGGGTTGGAGGAGTTGGGGCACCAGCAGCGTGGGAATCACCACGTTGCCGATGCCGACCTGGCGATAGGCGAAGCGCACCAGTAAGGACGAGGCGCGGGAGAGCTTCTGGGTAAGCTGCACGGAGGCTTCCTGGCGCTTGGAAGTGAAGGTGAGGATGTCCTGGCTGAGATCGTAGAGGGCGGTAATGGTGAGCGAACGGGTGTTGGATCCCAAGAAGTTGGGGATGATGTAGCTCAGCGACGCCTGCTGCTCGATATTCGACAAGAGGGTTTTCAAGGCGATGGTGTGGCCGAGGCCGAGAAAATTGAGGCGGTTCACATCGACGGAGAGACGGGGACTGAATCCGGTGAAGCCTTGCGGGTAGCTGATGTCGGTGCTGGTGGGTCCGAACTGCGCCACCTCGGCCCCGAGGCCGACCTTCATGGTGTATCGGTGGGCTTCTTCGAGGTCGTAGAGGACATACTTATCCGTTGTGTCGCCGTCGCGATCCTGGATGGCGGTATTGATGTTGGCGAAGAGGCCGAGGTCTTCGAGCGATCGCTGGGAGTCGCGAATGGCGGCAGGGGACAGGGGGTCGCCGGGTTGGAGCGGGATCCGGTCCGAGACGATGGAAGGTTTCACATGCCGGAGTCCGGTGACCAGCACCTGGCGGACGAAGTCCCGCTGGCCCTCGACGATACGGTAGCGGAGGACTACGCGGTTTGGCTCGCCGGACAGCGAGACGGTGGAGGAAAACACCGCGTGCAGATAGCCGTGCCCGTAGTAATAGGTGAGGAGGGCGCTTCGATCCGCCGCGACGTTTAGCTCGCTGAAAGGTTGGCCGGGCGCAGAACTGAGCTGAGGCACGAGGGCTTTGGCTCCCGGGTCGGCGATGCCCTCGGTATCGAGGCGGTTGACGAACCATTGGGGGCCCTCACGTACATGGAAGGTCACCGCCATGCGGCCCGACTTGCCCTGATATTTCGTATTTACGGTTGAGGTTACCTGGATCGAGCGGAAGCCGTTGGAGCGGTAGAGATTGGCGATGGTTTCCTCGTCTCTTTGCCGGAATGCCTCACTGTAGCGCCCATAGTGGAACTGCAGGGAGGCGGGTTCGAGGAACATCCGCTCCCGGAGCGTCGAGGTGGTGAAGTAATGGTTGCCGTCGATGAAGACCTTAACCAGTTTTCGCCGCTCCCCCTTGGAGATGAAATACTCGATGGTTTCGCGCCCGTTTTTTTCCGGCACCTGGCGGAAGGTCACATCGACTTCCGGATAGCCGCGGGATTGGAAGTAATCTCTGAGGTTTCGCGCGCCCTCGGTGAGCAGGTCCCGATCGACCGCGCCCTCCTGGCGCACCGGAACGTAGCGGTTCAGCCGGCCTTGCGAGATCTTGGCTTCGAGCGCCTTCAGGGTAATTTTCGGGCCGGCGTCGATGTTTAGCGTGGGGGTGACGCGCTGGGTATCTGGGTCGTACTTGAGGGAAGTGAGATCGACGTTTGCCGCGAGCCGGCCCTGGCTGTCGTATTTTTTCTGAATGCCTTCGACGCCTTTGTCGGTGAGCGACTGGGTTACTTTGCGCCAGCGGTTGATGAAGCGAGTCTTCCAGCCGGTGGCACGGATGATGGCGGCGTTTGAGAGTTTGGTGTCGCCTTCGATGACCGGGGGAGCGTAACGGGCGCGATCGCCACTGGAGACGTTGATGTTAATGACGACCTGCTGTGTTTGAGGATCCGCGAAGGTTTCAAAACGCACCTGGGCGTCGTAGAAGCCGTTGCTGGTCAGCAGGTGCAGAATGTGGTCGCGCGCGGTGTCGAGATCCTCGGGGTGAAAACTGGCGCCGAGGTCGAACTGCGCAGCATTGCGCAAAGCGCCGCGATTCGGCGGAGAGGACACGCTGCCAATGAGACGCACGTGTCCGACGAACCAGACGTTGGTTGTGACGATGCGCAGCGCCACGCGGTCGCCAAGCGGCTGGGCTTGCACCTGGATGTCGTCGTAGTAGCCGCTGGCGAACATCCGGTCGATGGTGCTGGCGACTGAGGAGGCACGCAGGGGTTCGCCGGGACGAAGCAACACGGCCGCGTTCAGATCGCGCTCGCTGAGGGGTTGCCTGGCCGGTTGAAACTCCACGGATTGGATGACGCGGCCCTCGTAGGAAGGTGGAGGCTCCTGCGCAGGAAGGCGGCCTGGCAGCAAAAGCAAAAGGCCGGCCCAGCGGAGCAATGGCTTCTGCATGAGGATCGAAAATCGCGACCGGGGACACACGAAACCCGGGGGACACGGTAAACTGCCGCGCGGCGAGGCCACGCATTCGATCTTTCATTATGACTTGAGTTTCGCCGGCGGTCCAAAGCCTGGTTCAGGAGTTGGGACGATTCGGCCTGTCTTCTTAGGAATACTCCGACACCACTATAGTGAAGTGTATCCTTTTTCCCGTATTTTCGTCGTAGGGATTTCCTGTTATGGTCGGGGCAAGACAGATTTTTCGAGCGGGCAACCGGACTTGGCCGCTCGAATCACACAAGGGTCAGGAGACCGCGACGGTTTCCATAATTCGGGTTCGCCCATCTTTGGGGCGAAGGGGAAGGGTCATGTTCAAACGAGTATGGATTTTTGTTGTCTCGCTGGTTTTGGCCGGCGCGCCGGCGATTTGGGGCCAGGCGGAGACCGGGCAGATCACGGGGACGGTGCTGGATCAGACCGGCGCTTCGATTCCGAATGCGACGGTGACGGCGACGAACGTCGGCACGAACGCGGTGCGTGAGACGACGTCGAACGCGGCAGGGGCGTACACGCTGGCGAACCTGTTGCCGGGCACATATGACGTCATGATAGCGGCGAGCGGGTTCAACACGTTCAAGCAGCGTGTGGAAGTGACGGTGGGCGGCAAAATCGGGCTCGACGTTCACATGGAGGTCGGCAGCGCGGCGACGACGGTGCAGGTGGAGGCGACCGCGGTTCAGGTGAACACGGAGACGCAGACGCTTGGCGGGGTGATTAACACGCGGGCGGTGACCGAACTTCCCTCGCAGACGCGGAATCCGTATGATTTTGTGGCGACACTGCCGAACGTTTCTCCGGCGGATCCGGGCGGGAACGGCGTGGGTTACGCGATCAATGGGATCCGGTCGGCGGGGACGAATGTCCTGCTCGACGGCGTGCCGAACAACGACGAATTCAGCGCCACAGTCGGCCAGCAGGTGCCGCTCGATTCGGTACAGGAATATAGCGTGTTGACGAGTAACTTCACGGCGGAGTTCGGGCGCGCGGATGCCGGGATCGTGAACGTGGTGACCAAGAGCGGCTCAAACGAGTTCCACGGGACGGCGTATGAGTTCAACCGTGTCTCCGGACTGGCTTCGAACAGCTTTTATAACAACGCCAATTTGCTGCCACAGGGCATTTACACAAGGAACCAGTTCGGGTACTCGATTGGCGGACCAATCGTCAAGAATAAGCTGTTCTTTTTTGAGAACACAGAGTGGATCCGGGTCCGTAGCGGGCAGAACGAGGTGGCGTGGGTGCCGACGCCGCAGTTGATCGCGGCGGCCGCTCCGGCGACGCAGGAGTTCTTCCAGACGTACGGCAAACTGCGGACCGGATTGAATACGCTATCGACCTACACGAAAGACGACATGGTGGCGGCGGGCGTGAACGTGTGCGGCGGGGCTGCGGCCGCGGGGCCGTGCAAGACCCTGCCGGGTAGCACGCCGATGTTTACGCGGGTTTCCTACACGAATCCGGGCGACGCGGGCGGGGGCTTGCCGGAGAACACGTACGACCTGGTTGCCCGCGTCGACTACAACTACAGCGACAAGACGCAGATGTACGTCCGCTACGCGCTGTATCACGAGAACGACTTCCTGGGCACGGTAAACACGAGCCCCTACGCCGGCTTCGACACCGGGCAGACCAACGTGGACAACGCGTTTATCTACTCGGTGACCCACACCTTCTCGCCCACGTTCATCAGCCAGACCAAGTTCGATTACAACCGTCTAAACCTCCAGCAGCCACTGGGGGCAAACCCGGTGAGCCCGACGCTGTACATGAGCGCGTCGACGGCGGTAAGTTTCCTCGGCTCGCTGATTGCTTTCCCCGGCTACAACGAGTATACGCCGGGCAGCGCGATTCCGTTCGGCGGGCCGCAGAATTTCGGCACGATCACGCAGGACTTCAGCAAGATGATCGGCAAGCACAGCATCCGGTTCGGCGGGCAGCAGACCTATATTCAGGACAACCGCGCGTTCGGGGCGTATGAGGAAGCGGTGCAGGGGCTCGGCACGGCCTTTGGCAACGAAATCGACAACTTCCTGCTCGGCCAGATCCACCAGTTCCAGGCGGCGATTAACCCGCAGGGCAAGTACCCTGGACAGACAGTGACGCTGCCCGTGGGCCCGCCGTCGTTCTCGCGCAGCAACCGTTATAACGAGAGCGCGCTGTACGTGCAGGACACGTACAAGATTACGCCGCGGCTCACGCTGAACGCCGGACTACGTTGGGAGTACTTCGGCATCCAGCACAACGTGAACCCGGCGCTCGATTCCAACTACTACGACGGCAGCGGGGCCAATATTTTCCAGCAAATCCGCAGCGGGGCGGTCTACATCGCGAATCAAAGTCCCGCTGGCTCACTCTGGAGGCCGGACTACACGGACTTCGGGCCGCGCATTGGCATCGCCTGGGATGTTTTCGGCGACGGCAAGACGAGTCTGCGCGGCGGCTATGGAATCGGCTACGAGCGCAACTTCGGCAATGTGACGTTTAATGTCATCCAGAATCCGCCGAACTACGCGGTGGTGTCGCTCTTTGCCGGCGTTGACCTGCCCACGATCCCGATCAGCGTGGACAACTCCGGTCCGCTTGCCGGCAATTCGGGAACCAAGAAACTGCCGAACGTAAGCCTGCGTAACGTGGATTCCAACATCCGGACAGCATACGCCCACCTGTTGAGCGCGAGCCTGGAGCACGAGTTCAACAGAGGGCTGCTCGCCAGCGTGTCGTACTCGGGCTCGATGGGCGAAGGGCTGTATTCGATTTCGAATTACAATCCGGCCGGGTCGGGCAACGTCTATTTGAGCGATGCGTGCACCCCCGGCACGACGCCGGGAGACCCGGGCAACTGCACGTCCCGGCTCCGCCAGACCCAGTACTCCAACATCAACCGGCGGGCCAACGGCGGCATCTCGAACTACAACTCGTTTATCGGCCGGGTATTGATGCGCGACATCGGCGGCACGGGGCTGACGCTGGACGCCAACTACACCTGGTCCCACGCGATCGACAACCTAAGCAGCACGTTCTCGAGCGCCGCCTCGGGCAACTATGTGCTCGGCTTCCTGGATCCGTTTGCGCCGCTGCTCGACCGCGGCAACGCCGACTTCGATATCCACAATCGCGTTGCGATCTCGGGCATTTACGATATCCCGCTCTTCAAGGGCAACAGTCTGCGGGACCGGATCCTCGGCGGCTGGGAACTGGCGCCTATCTTTACAGCCCACACGGGCAGTCCGTTCACTCTATTCGACTGCGGCCAGGCGTACAACTTCTGCCCCCGGGCCTTCATCAACGGCGTGGCACCCCGCTCCGGTGTCACGAACCTGGCGACGCCCGGCGTCCCAGACAACTATCAGTTCTATAACCTTTCTAACCTTCAGCTAGCGTCCTACGTGAACCCGAAGGCGAACATCAGCGATTTTGGACCTTTTCCGGCCAATATGGTGGCTAGAAACTCGGTGTTCGGCCCTGGAAGCTGGAACCTGGACATGGGCGTGTACAAGAACACGAAGCTGACGGAGCGCTTCAGTCTCCAACTCCGGTTCGAGGCTTATAACCTGTTCAATCACGCCAACTTCCTGGTGAATTCGGTGGATGTGGACACGTCGGCGTTCAACTTTGTCGACGGGTATTTCAACGGCAACCGGAACGTGCAACTGGGGGCCAAGCTCATCTTCTGAGCGAAGGTGCGGCCGGTCCGGGAAAGGCTTGTGGCTGGCGGGACCGTGGCGCGAACGCTCCGGCGCGTCCACGGTCCCGGCGAGATGCCGGGGAGGCGTACTGGACGGAAGGTACCGGAAAAGTCTTGTACGGCAACGGCGATTGATACGTTCGGACCATTGTTTCCGGACGATGAATTGCTACAAGCTAGAGTAGGAGTAGTGGAATGGGGTTGAGGAAACAGGAAGCCGAGGAAAGCGTTACACAAGGAACAAACGACCGGAGATCTGCGTTGCGCTTTCCCATGCGGCGCGAGGTGAAGCTTCACGGGTTGAGGACCAGCGGCCCCTCGCCATCGAACGGGGAAACGGTCAACATCAGCAGCCGCGGAGTACTGTTGCGCTCGAGCGGAATGTTCCGCCTGGGCGAATGGATCGAGATGGCTATTAGCTGGCCGGCGCGGCTGAATCAGCAGATCAGTTTGCAGCTTCTGGCCCGCGGCCCGATTGTCCGCGTCGAGGAAGGGCAAGTTGCGGTGGAAATTCAGCAGCACGAGTTCAAGACGCAGATGAACGGGAAGAACGGTCCGGAACGGGGCCAGACCGGCGAGTAGCTTTTCCCCTCCTTCCCCGGCCAAGCGTGATGCACCGCCTATAATCGGGAATAGGTTCCCGGCATGCGTAAACGTGTAGCCATCGGCTCCAGCTTGCTGCTGTTTCTCATGCTGCTGGCGCTCGTGCTCTGGCAGGGTTCGTTTACGACCGAACCGGCGCCGGTGAGCCTGAGCGAGACGTACGCGTTCTGGGCCGTTTCGACGCTCATCTTCATCCTCACGGTCACGCTGGGTTTCATGCTGTTCCGGACCGGGGTGAAGCTGTACATCGAGCGGCAGCAGGGGCGTCCGGGTTCGCGTTTGCGCTCGAAACTGGTAGGCGGGGCACTCGCTTTGAGCTGCCTTCCGGTACTGTTCCTGGTGCTGTTCAGCGTGCAAGTACTGAACCGGAACATCGACAAGTGGTTTTCGCGGCCCGGCGAGCGGATTAAGGGCGACCTCATCGAGGCCGGCGTGGCGGTTGACGACGAAGTCCGGGACCGTTTGAAAGCGCAAGCCCACTGGCTTGCATCGATTCCCGGTTGGAACCGGCCGGCGGTGGCGGCGCCGTTCTGCCGGGAGAACCGGATCGAAGGCGCCTCGCTCGAGGCGGGCAGCGCGGTAGAGGTTCTGTGCGGGACGGGCGCCGGCTCCCGGCGTTCCTATAGCGAATCAATTGACACGCCGCTGGGGCGCCTCACGCTACACGGGAGGCTGGGCACGGACCTCGAACAGAAGAAGCGCGAAGTCCAGTACTACATTTTTGAATACGACCGCCTGGCGCGGAGCAAGAACGATTTCCGCAAGGTGTACCTGCTGCTGTTGTCGCTGATCACACTGTTCGTCTTGTTTTTCGCCACCTGGATTGCGCTGTTCCTGGCGCGGCAGATCAGCGGGCCGATCGCCGCGCTGCTGAACGCCGCCGAACAGGTGCGGGAAGGCAACCTCGCCTATCGTGTGCGAGGGGCGGCGATCGACGAACTTGCGGCGCTGATGCAGGCGTTCAATGAGATGACGGAAGCGCTGGAGGCCAACAGCCAGGAACTGGAGAGCCGGCGGCGGTTCACGGAGGCGATTCTTGAAAGCATCCCGACGGGGGTGGTGTCGCTGGACGCCTCGGGCCGGATTCAGCGGGTGAATCGCGCGCTGCGCAGCATTTTCTCCGACGGGCAGGTAACGCGGGCGGTTTCGCTCGACGACCTGTTTTCGCGGGAGGACGCGGCCGAGATCCGCTACCTGATGAATCGCGCGCGGAGGACGGGGGTGGCGGGCAGCCAGATCGAACTTCAGCCGGGAGACAGCAAGAAGAGGCTGCAGCTTGCGGCGACGGTGGCGGCGCTCGAAGAGAGCCAGCGATCGGGCTTCGTACTGGTGCTCGAAGACACCACGGAACTGATCCGCGCGCAGAAAGCGGCGGCGTGGCACGAAGTGGCGCGGCGCGTAGCGCATGAGATCAAGAATCCGCTGACGCCGATCGCCTTGTGCGCGGACCGCATCGCGCGGCAACTCGAGCGGAACAACCCGACGGCGGAGACGTGGCGCATCCTGCGCGAGTGTTCGAGCACGATCGGGCGCGAGGTGGAAAGCGTCCGGGAGCTTGTGGACGAGTTTTCGCAGTTTTCGCGCTTCCCTGCGGCGCAGCCTGCGCTGGGGGGGATTAACGACATCATCGAGAATGCGCTGGCGGTGTTCGCCGGGCGGCTCGAGGGCATCACGGTAGTTCGCGATCTGGGGGCGGGTCTGCCGCCGCTCATGCTCGACGCCGAGCAGTTCAAGCGAGCGATCGTCAACCTGGTGGATAACGCCGCCGAAGCGATGCGCGAGTCGCCGGTGAAGCGGCTCACGATCGCGACGCGTGCCGAGGGCGAAGCGGTGGAAGTGCTGGTGGCCGACACGGGGATCGGAATTTCGGAAGAGGATAAGGAAAAATTGTTTCTCCCGTATTTTTCCACCAAGAATCGCGGCACGGGGTTGGGCCTCGCCATCGTGAACCGCATCCTGGCGGACCATGGCGCCTCGATCCGCGTGGAGGACAACGCCCCGGCCGGAGCGCGTTTCCTCATCGAGATTCCGCTGCCGACCGAGCATGAGGCGGCAGTGGCGAGCGAGGCGTCCGCTTGAGGCCCGCACGGCTGCTCGTGGTCGACGACGAGCCCCTGATCCGGCAGTCGCTGTGCGGCGTGCTCGAGGACGAGGGATACCTGACGGCGGCGGTGGCCACCGGGGAGGAGTGTCTGGCCGAAATCGGCCAGACGAACTACGATCTTGTTCTGCTCGACATCTGGCTTCCCGGGATGGATGGCCTTGACGTACTGGCGCGCATTCAGGAGATTCCGCTGCCGGCGCGGCCCGCGGTGATCGGCATCAGCGGGCACGGCACGATCGAGACCGCGGTAAAAGCAACCAAGCTTGGCGCGTTCGATTTCCTGGAGAAGCCGCTCACGATCGAGAAGGTGAGCGTGGTGGTGAAAAACGCGCTGCAGCAGCGGCGGCTGGAGATCGAACTGGAGCGCTTCAAGCAGGAGGACTCGCCGGCCAACATCATCGGCGAGAGCGTGCCGATGAAGGCGCTGCGCCAGCAGCTTGCGCTGATGGCGGCCACCAACGGCCGCGTGCTGATTTACGGGGAGAGCGGCACGGGCAAGGAGCTTGTGGCGCACGCGATTCACAAGATCAGCCCGCGCGCCGAAGGGCCGTTCATCGAGGTCAACTGCGCCGCAATCCCGGAGGAGATGATCGAGAGCGAGTTGTTCGGACATCGCAAGGGCAGCTTTCCCGGCGCGGTGGAAGAGAAGCCCGGCAAGCTGCAGAAGGCCGACGGTGGAACGCTGTTTCTGGACGAAGTGGGCGATATGAGCCTGAAGACGCAGGCAAAGGTGCTGCGGGCGATCGACGAGCAGCGGTTCGAACCGGTAGGGGCCTCGGCGTCGATTCAGGTGGATGCGCGCGTCGTAGCTTCGACAAACAAGAATCTGGAAGAGGAGATCGAGCGCGGGAACTTTCGGGAGGATCTGTTCTACCGGCTGAACGTGATTCCCTTTTACGTGCCGCCGCTGCGCGAGCGCATCGAGGACGTGCCGCTGCTGGCCGGCCATTTTCTGAAGGAGTTCACCACAGCCTACGGGCGCAAGCCGAAGGAACTGACGCCGGAGGCGCTGGATGCACTGCGGGATTACCCGTGGCCGGGCAATGTGCGCGAGTTGCGCAACCTGATGGAGCGGATCGTGATCATGAATCCGCAACAGCGCATCGAGGCGCGCCACATTCCGCTGCATCCCAACAAGCGCGCGGTATTCGACCGGCCGGCCGAGCGCTACGGGAGCCTTCAGGAAGTGCGCGCCGCCGCCGAGCGCGACTACATTTTGAAGAAGCTCGAAGAAGCCAAGGGCAACGTGACGCGGACGGCGGAACTGCTGGGCCTCGAGCGGAGCAACCTGTACCGCAAGATGCGGGCGCTGGGTATCGCGCCGAAGGAATAAGCGGGCCTCGGGGCGGCAATCCACCACGGCAAGACAACCGTGAAACCCGCTACACTCGTACGCGGAAAGTACCCCTATGAAACTGACTGCCGTTGTCGCGTTGACGCTTACCGCCGGCGCTGCGTTTGCGCAGGCGATTCCCGAGGCCCAGGTCCGGCGGCGCGCCGAAGCGCTGCTTTCAAAGATGACGCCGGAGGAAAAGATCGGCCAGCTTTCGCAGATATTCTATGGCATCATCCCCGGAATGAAAATCTCCGACGACATTGTCCGCCAGGGCAAGATCGGGTCGTTCCTGATGATTACCGACCCGGTGCTGGCCAATCGCCTGCAGCATGTCGCGGTGGATGAGTCGCGTCTGCACATCCCGCTGCTGTACGGGTTCGACGTGATCCACGGCTTCCACACGATCTTCCCGGTTCCGCTTGCGATGGCGGCTTCGTGGGATCCCGACTTGATCGAGCGCGTGCAGGGACTCGCGGCGCGCGAAGCGTCGGCCGTGGGCGTGCGGTGGACGTTCGCGCCGATGGTCGACATTGCGCGGGACCCGCGATGGGGACGTATTGTCGAAGGCGCGGGCGAGGATCCCTACCTTGGCTCGAAGGTCGCCGCGGCCCAGGTTCGCGGCTTTCAAGGGCCTTACGACGGCGCACCGGATCACGTGCTGGCGTGCGTGAAACACTTCGCCGCTTACGGGGCGGCCGACGGCGGACGCGACTACGATTCCTCGTGGGTTCCGGAGGACCAGATGTGGAACGTCTACCTGCCTCCATTCCACGCGGCTGTCGAGGCGGGATCGGCGAGCCTGATGTCGGCTTACATGGACTTGAACGGCATTCCGGCGACGGCGAATACATTTCTGCTGCAGGATGTGCTGCGCAAGGCATGGAAGTTCCAGGGCTTCGTGGTAAGCGACGCGTTCGCGGTCCGCGACCTGCAGACGCACGGCTTCGCGGCCACTCCGGAAGACGCGGCATTCCGCGCTTTCACTGCCGGCGTGGATATGGACATGGGCAGCATGACTTATTCCAAGCAACTGCCGGCATTGCTCCAGAGCGGAAAAATTTCGAAGACGGAACTCGATGCCGCGGTGCTGCGGCTGCTCGAGGCGAAGATCCGGCTGGGCCTGTTCGAACATCCTTATGTGGACGTGTCGCGCGTGGCGACGGTGTTTGACATGGCTTCGACGCGCGAGGCGGCCCGCGAAGCCGGAGCGCGCGATGCGGTGCTGCTTCGCAATGAAGGCAACGTACTGCCGCTGGCGAAAAGCGTTCAACGCGTGGCCGTCATCGGGCCGCTGGGCGACACCAACGATCTGCTGGGTTCCTGGTCGCTCGCCAACGCCCATGCGCATGCGGTCACGGTGGTGGAAGGCGTCCGCGAAAAACTGGGCCCCAACGCGCACGTCGAAGCGGCGCCGGGCGTGCAAATCTTCCGCCGGTATCCTTCCTTCTTCGACATGTTGCTCGGCACCAAGCCCGAGCCCAAGTGGGACGCCGAGCGGGCGAAGGCCGAATTTTCCCGCGCGGTGGAGCTGGCGCGCAACTCGGACGCGGTTGTGCTCGCGCTCGGGGAAAAGCAACAGATGAGCGGGGAAGCGGCGTCGCGCTCCTCCATCGATCTGCCCGGCGAGCAGGAGCAACTGCTCGAGGCGGTGGCGGCAACCGGCAAACCTGTTGTGCTTGTGCTGATCAACGGGAGGCCGCTGAACCTGACCGGAGCCGCGGCGCACGTGCCGGCCATTGTTGAAGCGTGGTATCCCGGCGTCGAAGGCGGTAATGCGATCGCCGACGTTTTGTTCGGCGACGCGAATCCCGGCGGCAAACTGCCGGTCACTTTCCCGCGATCGACGGGTCAGGTTCCGATTTACTACGCGCACAACCTGACGCATCAGCCCGACACCTCCGCGGGATTCACCTCGCGGTATTGGGACGAACCCTCCTCCCCGCTCTACCCGTTCGGCTACGGCCTGAGCTACACGAAGTTCACGTTCTCGAACCTTCGCGCGAGCGCGCCGTCCGTGGCCAGGGGCGGCAAGATTACCATCTCCGTCGATGTCGAAAATACCGGGCAGCGCGCGGGCGACGAGGTGGTACAGCTATACATTCACCAGCGCTCCGGCAGCGCCTCGCGTCCGGTGAGGGAGCTGAAGGGCTTCGAACGCGTTCCTCTGGCCGCCGGGCAGAAACGGACCATCGAGTTCCAAATCGGGGCCGGAGAGCGGAGATACTGGAATTCCGCCAAACGCGGATGGGTGGAAGACGCCTCGAAGTTCGACGTATGGGCGGGCGGGGATTCCACCGCGTCGCTACACACTACGTTCGATGTGACGGAATAGCGCTTCTGATGGCGCGCCGATTGCAAAGGGACACGCGGGAGGAGAGCAACCCTTGCGAAAAACATTGGGCTTATCAATTGGACTTCTGCTGACGACTGTGGCGCCGGCGGTGGTTTACGGCCATGACGACCACCATTACGAGCGCTACTGGGACCGGGACGGCCACGACTGGCACGAGTGGAACGACCGGGAAGAGCACGCCTGGAGAGAGTATCTGAGGGAACAGCGCTGGGAATACCGCGACTGGAACCGATGCAACCGGCGGGAGCAACGCGCTTACTGGCGGTGGCGTCACCGGCACCCCGACGCGGGCTACGACCGCGGTGACGGCGACCGTTGACGAAGGATAGGGGGTGGCGCGCCGTGCCGGCGACGCGCCACTCCTTGTGACTACTGATTTGGGGACGATGGCGGATTGGCCGGTTGAGCCGGCGGAGCCGATGAGCCCGATCCGCCCGGCGCCGGCAGGGGCACGATCACTACGTCGTCCTGGTCGGACTGAATGGTCGCCGAGCCGCAGTCGGTGTTGTTGCCGTCGGAGTCGAACTTGCAGCCGTAGATGCCGGCCTCGCCGACCGAGCATTCGCCGGCGTCGAGTTCAGCCACCCACCAGCCTGAACCGGCGGGCTTCTTGAGCGTGTTGCCTTTGCCGTAGACGGCCATCAGGGTCGAGCCGTCGGCCGACTGCCCATTGCGGCACTGGAAGGAACGGTCCTTGCTGACATAAAGGACTTTATGATGATTGTCCCAGGCCACATCCGTCGTCACCGGGTTCCCGGATCCGTCCACGTCGATGTCCTCGGTCCAGAACGAGTGGGCCACACCGCCGGGATGTCCCTTCACGGTGATGGAAGCCTTCCCCTTGCCAAACGTGTCGGCTACTTTTTGTTTCGTCGCCTTCGGCCCTGGCTTCGGGGCGTCGGCTTTCGCCTTCACGGCGGGACTTACTTTGATATCCGGCACCGAGGGCGGGGGCGGGGCGGGTTTGGCGGCCTCCTTCTTTTCTTCGGGGGCCGGCGCCTTGCTGCACGCTGTGAGAAGCATCAGCGAAGCAACGGGAATGATTGTGATAAGAATGCCAAAACGCGTGCGCTTCATAGTCTCCTTCTTCTCGCGACGCCGCCCCGGGGCGACCACGGGTCTGTGGCGGCGCGCGCCACTATTCTCGCACTAAGCAGGAGTCAAAGGCCGGACGGCTTCGGCTTCGGACCCAGGTCAGGAAGCCGCGGCGACCCGCATCGCTTCGCGTTGGATGCCGAGCAGCATACCGCGAAAAACGATGTGGTGAAAGGGAACCACGGCGTACCAATAGAGTAGTCCGAAGAGCCCCCGAGGTTTGAAGAGAGCGATCTGGCGGAGCGTGCAGTGGGCCCGGTCCCAGGGCTCGATGCGAAACTCGAGGAGGGCCTCGCCGGGAAGCTTCATCTCCGCCCGGAGCGAGAGGCGGCGGCCGGCTTCATAACCGGTGACGCGCCAGAAGTCGAGCGCTTCGCCGAAGCCGACGGTTTCCGGGTCCCTTCGGCCGCGTCGAAGGCCGGGCCCGCCGACCAGGCGGTCCATCCAGCCGCGGATGCGCCAGAGCCAATCCGCGGCGTACCAGCCGTGGCCGCCGCCAACCCGGCAGACGGCGTGGAAAACGGTGCGAGCGGGGGCGTTGATCAGGACTTCGCGCACATCGCGAAACACGGTTCCGCCGGCCCAATCCGGGTCTCCGGGGATCGGCCCGGCCATCGACCAGGTGGTTTCGACATCGTTCTCGGCGATTTTGCACAACGCCGCGCGGATGGCGTCGCGGACGCTGAGCAGGGGCTGGGGCAGGATCTCACGAATACGATCATCCCGGCAGACGACGGGATTTCGCAGTCCTTCGGCAAGCGGCCTGGCGATGGTGTGGTTAAGAGGGGTCACCATGTGAATCCAGTACGAGCTGAGGCGCGCGTACGAACTGAGGCGGGGGGTGAGCACCGGCACGGGGAGAATGAGGCGCCGGCTCAAGCCCAGTTCTTCTGCCATTAGCTGCATCAGGTCGCGGTAGCAGAGGACGTCGGGGCCGCCGATATCGAACACCTGGCCGGTGGTCATGCGCTCGGCCAAGGCTCCCGTGAGATAGCCGATAACGTTACGCACGGCGATTGGCTGGCACGGGGTGAACACCCACTTCGGCGTGATCATGACGGGGAGGCGCTCAACCAGATAGCGGAGAATCTCGAAGGCGGCCGAGCCGGAGCCGATGATCATGGCTGCGCGGAAGACGGTGACGGGCACGCCAGTGGAGGCGAGGGCGTATTCTACTTCGCGGCGCGAGCTTAAATGCTCGCTCAACTCCGGACCGGTCTCGCCCAGCCCGCCAAGATAGATGATCCGAGGCAGCGATGCCATTGCCGCGGCGCGGGCGAAATTCTGCGCGAGCGCGAGGTCAGCGCCGGCATAGCCGCGTCCGGCGGAGTTCATCGAGTGGACAAGGTAGTAAGCGGCATCGCAGCCTTCGAGTCCCCGGGCTATCGAGTCTGGATCCGCCAGGTTGGTTGCCTGGACCGCCAAGCGCCGGTTCCTTGCCCACGAGCGGGACGTCAGTTTTCCGGGCGAGCGCACC
>JAKAJI010000312.1 GCA_021813825.1 Acidobacteriota bacterium
GCGGATATTCCGCTTTCTTCTCGATGCTCCGTAACTCGGCCGGATGAAACAGCATCGGCGGCTTCTGAAACTGGAAGAACACGAACACCATCGCGCCGATGAACAGAATGAAGAACTGCATCGGGATCTTTGCCATCGCGTTCAAAATCAGGCTCAACCGGCTTTGCGCGATCGACCGCCCGGTCAAATACCGCTGCACCTGGCTCTGGTCGCAGCCAAAGTAGGCGAGCGCCAGAAACATCCCCCCAATCAACCCGCTCCAGACGTTATACCGGTCGTCGAAGTTGAAGTGCGTAGTCACTGCGTTTAGCCGTCCCGAAGCGCCCGCCAGGTGCAATGCATCGGCGAACGATACATCGTGCGGCATCAGATGCACCGCCATGAACAGCGCTACCACCAGAGAGCACAGGATCAGCGTCATCTGCTGGACGTCGGCCCATGTCACTGCTTTGATCCCGCCCACCGTCGTGTACAGCACCACGAGTCCGCCCATTAGCACCGTAGTCAAATGGTCGCTCCACCCCAGCACCACCGACAGCACCACCGCCGGCGCATACAGCGACAACCCCGCACCAAGACCCCGCTGGATCAGGAAAATCGCGCTTGCCAGTGCTCGTGTCTTCGAATCGAACCGCCGCTCCAGAAACTCGTAGGCGGTATAAACATTGGCTCTACGGAATAGCGGCACCGCTGTCGCCGACAGAATCACCATCGCGATCGGCAGGCCGAAGTAAAACTGCACGAAGCGCATGCCGTCCACGTAGGCCTGCCCCGTCGTCGAGATGAACGTAATCGCGCTGGCCTGGGTCGCCATGATCGACAGCCCCATCGCGTACCACGGCATCGAGCGGCCGGCGAGCATGTACAGACTCGTACTCTTGCTCCCGCGCCCTCGGTACATCCCGTAGGAAACGATCAGCGTCAGCCACCCGGCCATCACCAGCCAGTCGAGAGGCCTCATGCGCGATAGGCTTGTGCGAACAGGTAGAAGGTCACGATCAGCAGCAGCAGATACACCAGCACCGCCGTGTAAAGCTGCCCCCATCGGCGAAATACGGGAGGCGGCCCCTCGTCCTCGCGCCGCGGTTCATATACTTCGACGCTCATTGCGCCTTCCCCGCGCTCAGCAGGTTCGCGAACAGACGATATGCGCCGGGCACGCCCGCCGGCAATTCGCGAAAGAACGAAATCCCCGTGAACACGAACGCGCCCTTGCCGTACCGTGTCACGAGTGTCGAACCTTGCAGCGGTTTCTCACCCGGATCGTTCATCGAGAACAGCGGTTGATACCGCTTGTCCCACTCATAGGCGAAATACAATCCGCGTTCCTGAATCCACCCGTCGAAGTCCCGCTCCGTGATTGCGTTCGGCTCTTTCATCACCGTGTTGCCGGGATCGAGAAACTTCACCGGGGAATCCTCCACCGTCACGCGGTCGTGGTTGAACTTTATCGGATACGGCCCGATCCGTTCGAGCGTCTTGTCGATCGTGTTGTACTGGACCACCAGCGTCCCGCCGCGCTCCACGTAGTCGAGTAAACGCTGGTTGTTGGCCACCAGGTCCGGACGCACGTTGTAAGCCCGCACGCCGGTAACAATCGCATCGAACCGGCTCAGGTCCGCCTCGGCCAAGTCCGTCGGGCCCAGCAGTGTCACGTCGCAGCCGATCTGCCGCAGCGCATCGGGCACCTCGTCGCCCGCTCCCATGATGTAGCCGATGTGTTTCGCCAGCGTGCGCACATCGGCCCGGGCCAGTCGCGACTCGGCCGCCGGGAACAAGAACCGGGGCGGAATGTGGGTATAGTCGATGCGCTGCGTGGCCACCGTCACCTCCCGCCCGTCCACTTTCGCCACGGCGCGCAACTCGGCGATGGAATCCTCGCCCGGTGGCGTCAGCAAAAACTCAAGCGCCTGCTCCTGCCCTGCGTCGGCGAAGTGGAACGATCGCTCGGCAGGTTCCACCCTCCAGCCATCTGGCGCCAACAGTTGCAAAGTGCCCGCGTCATTGGCACGGGCGGACGCCACACGCACCTCGACTTTTCGTCCCTCCCGGGACGCAAACATGAGCGCGCGCCCTGGCATCGTCATCTCCACCGAAGGCACGATCGCCAGCGGCCTCGTCAACTCGCCTCGCTGATGGTCGATGTATCGGAACTCGACCGGCCGACGAACCGTAATCTGCGCTCCGCCGACCCCAACCTCGAATCGAGCATCGTACACCGGCGGGTTGTCGGGCTGCCCGATCTCTTGCGGATCTTGCACCGCATAGCGATACCCTTCCTTCGGAGCTACCAGCCAATACGGCTGCGAGTAACTTGCATCGGTGGGAATCTGGGTGTCGAACTCGATCGCCTTCGGCTCATTCGCCGGAAGTTTCCCGGCTGTCCGGCTCATTCCTGCTACGTCCACGCGGTCAAGCGTCGCCGCTTCCGGTCCTCGCGCGATCGCAGTCGCCGTAATCTTGAAGTGCATCCCCGGTACGAGGTCCGGATGGTCCGATACCGCGTCCAGCCACAACCCGGCGCATTCGGCGATCGCCTCGTCCAAATCGCTTCGCTTCCGCTCCGAGATCGGATCACCGAAGTTTTCCATCACCTTCCGCGCGGCAACCAGGGGCGCAATCGCCCTCTCGGGATGGTCCGGCGTAACCGCCCGTAACGCCTGCTCGATCGCCGCTCCTACCGCCGCGCCGCCCGGCACGCGATTCCAACTCAGGTCGATGCCATCGAACAGATCCTTCGTGGCCGCCTCGCCCGCCACCAGCGTCAGATACTCCTGCGCCGAGCCCCGAGTTTGCGGCGCGCCCATCCCCTGGCTTCGGTGCATCGTCCGGCTCATACCGGCGATCTCGCGGTACGAGTACCCAAGCAAGGGGTCGTAGGCGCCGGGATCGAACTCGATTTTGCCCTTCATCGCCGCTGCTTCCTTCCGCTGCTCCGGCGTGAAGGCGAACACGTTCCACATCAGCCGCTTCGCTTTCCACGGCTTGACCCATCGCAACTGCTCCGGATACCGCGTCGGATCCGCCGCCGCAAAAAACGCTTCCTTGCCTAGAATGGCCGACGCCTGGTGCTGCCCGTGCCCATCGCGAGGCGTCCCGGAGAATCGCAGGATGATCACGTCCGGTTGGAACTTGCGAATCACCCACACCACGTCTCCCAGGATCTCCTTCTCGCCCCACTTGTCGAGCGCTTCCTGCGCCGTCTTCGTAAAGCCAAAGTCGATCGCCCGCGTGAAGAATTGCTGCGCCCCGTCAATGTGCCTCGCCGCCAGCAACTCCTCCGTGCGGATTAACCCCATCGCGTCGCCCTGCTCGGCGCCGATCAGGTTTTGCCCGCCTTCGCCGCGCGTCAGCGACAGGTACGCTGTCCGCACGTGCCGCCCTCGCGCCAACCACGCCAGCAGCGCGGTGTTTTCATCGTCCGGATGCGCGCCGATCATCAGCGCGCTGCCCGTCACCGACAGGCTACGCAGGTCAAGTTCGATCTTTTCCGAGCCTGCCAGCCTCGGCTGCGCAACTACAGAAGAACAGGAAATGAGAACCGCCAATGCCGCCGGAGCGCAATAATTCCGGCGGCGCCAAAAGCGCGTATACAAATGGGTCACGGATACATCTATATTAGGTGAGCGAGAGGCTCTTCCGGATGCGGGTTTCCTGGTGGCCATGGCGGCGCGAAAGCCGGCTCGCCGAGCCGGCCTCTCCACCCCTGCCTCCTCGCATCGGTCTCGCCTTGGGCGGCGGGTTCGCCCGCGGCATAGCGCACATCGGGGTCCTTCGTATCTTCGAACGCCACGGAATTCCCATTCACGCCATCGCGGGCGTCAGTGCCGGCTCGATGGTAGCCGCCGCTTACGCGGCCGGCGCCGACACCGCCTCTATCGAAAGAATCGCCCGCAGCATGAAATTTCGCGATGTCGCCCGCTGGACCATCAGCCGTATGGGGCTTGCCGGGAGTGACCGCATGGTCCCCTTCCTCCATCGCCTCCTCCCTTGCACCCGCTTCGAACAGATGCGCATTCCGCTGGCCATCGTCGCCGCCGATCTCATCACCGGCGCGCCTGTGGTTTTCCGAGGCCCAGGCGATGTCGTCCTCCCAATCCGCGCAAGCTGCTCGTACCCGGGCCTCTTCCAACCCGTTCGCTCCAACGGCTACTGCCTGGTCGATGGCTACATCGCCCGCGAAGTGCCGTCCGAGGCCCTCACTACGATGGGGGTGGACCGCATCATCGCCGTCCACTTACCCACCCCTGCCTCGGGCGTCGATCCGCAAAACGTCTTCTCCATCGTGCACCGCTGCCTTCAGGTAATGGGAAGGCGCCTTGACCACGAATGGCGCGTTCACGCCGATCTCGTGATCGAACCGGACGTCGCCCAGGTCGCCTGGGACGGGTTCAACGACACCGGCGCCTTAATCGAAATGGGCGAACGAGCGGCCTACGAAGCGCTGCCGGAAATCGAGCGCTGGCTCAGCTTGGCCCCAGCCCCGCCCCATCCGGCCTCCCACACGATCGCCGACCGCTTCGACTAATGCGATCCGGGCTCGCCTCAGTCGACGAATCCGACCGTTCGTAGCGTGCGTGCCGGTTCACTCTCGTCGAAATTTGAAACATCCGCTTTCTGGCGGCCGTTTACCAACGCCACGCCATACGGCGTGTTGAGGAAGTGAAACACCTTTCGCAACGGCTGTTCATCGAGCGAAGTGCCGGCCTTGAGGCCCGTGTCGTGCAAAAACGCCGCGGCCCATTGCGGCTGATTTACGGGAATCGCGATCACGCTCGCGTCCACCCAGTGCAGTTTCGCCATTCGCCGCGCCGCCGCGTCGCAGTGCATGCACGCCGGGTCATAGAAGAACAAAAAGATTCGCCCGCTCTGCAACGACTGTGGATGGCCGTCGACCGTAATAGAGTCGGGTGCCTTGATCCCCGTCAGTCTCGCAACGTTGACGCCGTACGACACGCCGGCAAACACAGTCACCGCGCCAAGCACCATCAGCGCTACTTTCAGGTTGCTCGACGGCCGCGCCCACCAGCCCGCCAGAATCGCCAGCACGAGCATCAGCCCGTCGCCGATAAAGAAACCCGGGCCAACCGTCCGTTTCACGATCGGAAAACAACTGCAATCCTTGCCCGCCAGAGCCGCGTAGTTGGCGCCAATGTAAACCATGAACGCCGCCAGCAGCACGCACACCAGCAAACTGCCCCAGCGCCGGAACCGGGGCACCAGAATCAAAACGCCCGAGACGGTTTCAAGTATCCCCAGCGCCAGTGTAAATGGCAGCGATAGTGATGATGGAATTCGGAACTGGCCGAGTGCCTCCGACCACGTAAAAGGATCCGTAATCTTCCAGACTCCGGAAGAAACGAAGATCAACATCAAGAGAAACGCCGCCCCGGCGCCCGTGACTCGTTGCCATGCCGGCAAATCGAGAGAGAGACGCGCGGAGACCGCTTCCATGTCCATATATGCGTTATTTTAGATCGTTTGCCGCGGTGAAGAACCCCGTCGCGGCCCCGATCGTCCTTTCGATGTCCTGCTCGCTGTGCGCCGCCGAAACAAACCCGGCTTCAAACTGCGACGGCGCCAGATACACCCCGCGCTCGAGCATCCAGTGGAAAAACGCGCGGAAGCGGTCCGTCGCCGCGCCCTTCGCGGTCTCATAGTCGGTAACCGGCGAGGGAGTGAAAAACCAGGTGAACATCGACCGGACCCGGTTCACCGTCACCCCGGCAGGCGCCGCCGAGCACAACCGCGCCGTCCGCTCTTCCACAATGCGATACACCTCCGGATGATCGATGAGATACCGCAGCATCGCCACGCCGGCGCTCACCGCAACGGGATTGCCAGACAATGTTCCGGCTTGATACACCTTCCCGACGGGCGCAATCTGCCGCATGATATCGGCGCGC
>JAKAJI010000313.1 GCA_021813825.1 Acidobacteriota bacterium
GCGGCCTTACCGCGGAGCAGATCGACTCGCTTCTCGACCCACGCCGGCAAGTCGGAGATTAGCTCACCCGGAGCTACACGGAAAGCTGCCGGATCGCGCCCGCTCACCGCAGGCCCAAATTCCGCGTCAGCCGGTACAGGTAATTCGGATGCACTCCCAACAACTCGGCCGCCGCCCCATGATCCCCTTTGGCCTGCTCGAACGCCCGGGCGACAGCCTGCCGTTTCGCCTCCTCCACCGCATCCTGCAACGGGAACGCCCGGCTCACGCCGGCGGGCTTCGAAATCTCGCCGATGCCCTCCGGCAGGTCTTCGAGTCGGATCATTTCTCCGGCGCCCAGCACCACCGCCCGTTCCATCGCGTTCTCCAACTCGCGTATGTTGCCGGGCCAATCGTAGTTCACCAGGTAAGCCTGCGCCTCGGGCGCAATGCCGCTAATCCGCCGGCCGCACTGCTCGCTGAACCGCGACGCAAAATGCATCGCAAGCGGCAATATGTCCGACGGCCGCTCCCGCAGCGCCGGCGTCTTGAGCACCACCACATTCAGCCGGTAGTAAAGATCCTGACGAAACCGTCCGCCGCGCACCTCCTCCTCGAGATTCCGATTGGTCGCCGCGATCAAACGGATATCCAGCCGGATCGGCCGCGTGCCTCCCACGCGTTCCATCTGCCGCTCCTGCAACACCCGCAGTAGCTTCGCCTGCAGCGGCATCGGGATTTCGCCGATTTCATCCAGGAACATCGTGCCGCCCGCGGCCAGCTCGAGCCGCCCCTTTTTCTGCGCAATCGCACCGGTGAAGGCGCCCTTCTCGTGACCGAACAGTTCGCTTTCAAGCAGCGTCTCCGCCAGCGCCGCGCAGTTCACCGCAACGAACGGCTTGTCCGCGCGAGGGCTGTTGCGATGAATCGCCCGCGCCACCAACTCTTTCCCCGTACCGGTCTCGCCCGTAATCAAGACCGTCGAATTAGTCTGCGCGGCCCGCGCGATGTTCCGCTGTAACTCGCGCAACCGGTCGCTGTCGCCGATCATATGACCGTCCGGATGGAGTTGTGTTTCGAGCCGCGCCCTTTCCGTCTCGAGCCATTCCAGGTGATAGGCGTTCTCCATCGCCATCGAAGCCAGATCGCTCACCGCCGCCAGCGTTTCCAGGTGCCCTTCGCTGAAAGCCCCGCCTTCCAGATAAATCGCGCCGCAGGTGTCTTCGCGCAAAATCAGCGGCGCGGCCAGCACAGCGCACGCGGGCGTCTCCTCGCCGGATGCCTCCCGCTCACACGCCTCCATCCGCACCGCGCAACCGTCCCGCAACACCCGTCCCACAATTTGCCTGTCTATCGTCACCGGACGCCCGTGACGCGGTTCGGCGTCTTTCAGCGACAGCGACGATGGCTCGTCGAGGCTGTCTTCATAGAAAACGATCGCCCCGCGGCTCGCCGGAATTGTTTCGAGAATCAGCGACAACAGGTGCTCTTCGAAAACTTTCCGCGCCGGCGAACCACGTCCGTTGTACATCGCGTGGAACGAGTGAAGCATCGCGCTGACTCGCAAGAGTGTGCGCGCATCCCCCACCGGCGGGCCGGCCGCGGCAGCCTCGTCTCTCTGGCCGCCGTCCCTCACAAGAAGTCTCGCATCCATTGGCTTCCTCTTCCGTTCTAACCATTCGGTTAAATCATTCACCCGAACCTTAGAATCTGCGTGCCGGACAGTTCCCCTGCGCAACACGCCTTGTTTTCATTTCAACGAGTTGGAGCGCGTGCCCGCGGCAGCGGCTTTGGCGCACCGTTTGCCCCTCTTGTTTCCGTTCCGCGACGAGGATTCGCGGGAAGAAAAAGAAGGAGACATCAAGATGGAAAAGCTCAAGACATTTTTTCTGATCCTGGGTGCAACGGCCGGCGCAACGGCTCTGTCGGCCCAAACCAAGGCCGTAGCCGACATCCCGTTCGACTTCACGGTTTCGAAAGTCACAATGCCGGCCGGTGAATACGTTCTGCAGTCCGAATCGCCCGCTGGCGACATGCTCCGGCTGATCAACAAGGACACCGGCAAGTCCATTTCCGTGCTGGCGCCACGAACCAACGCGACCTACCGCGGCGGCTCGACGGGCGCCGGAGCCGTCATCTTCCACCGCTACGGCGACCAGCGCTTCTTCTCCGAAGTCTGGACTCCAGGCGGCCTGCATCAACGCGTGCTGCCCGGCAAACTCGAGAAGGAACGCAACACGCGGGGCCAGGAAGCCAAGATGGCCACCATCCGCATCCCGGTCAACGGCCTCAAATGAATCGAAACTCCGCCCATATCTCCGATCCGAAACAAGCTCCAGGCCCCACGGGTGCTGGAGCTTCTTCGCGTTCAACTGAGTTCGATCGACGGCCCCAAAGGCCTCACCGGGAGGCCGGCGCACTGAATGGCGTCGCCTGCCCCGCGGCGACGATCTCTTCCCGCGGAATCGCGATCCACGCAATGAAGTACGCGATCACCCCAAACAGCGGCACCGGCCAGATGCACAGCGCCAGCCACAAGACTCGGATCAGCGTCACATCCACGTCGAAGTATTCCGCAAACGCCGCGCAAACACCCGCTATTTTGACTTTGTTGCGCGGCCGGATCAGCGTCTTCCGCCCGCCGGAACCCTCGGCCTTCGCCGAAGCCGCACCACACTCCATGCAATACTTCGCCTGGTCCGGCATCTGCACTCCACAGCGGCAGCAATACATCACGCACACCCTCCTTCCGCTTGAACGTCGCTTATGAGGACATACGCAACCGCCCGCCGGAAGTTCCCCGCCCCTGCCTCATCCAAGCTGGCCGAAATACACCCGGCACTCGTACTCGAACCGGACCCGCCCCCCGGATTGATGCGCCGCAAACAGCCGCCGAAGCGCAGCCACTAGAGGCTCATGCCCCGCCTCGCCCGCCCGCGGCACATAAGAAGACGAAAGCACGCGCCCGTATAGACCCTCGTAGTCAAACGTCTGCGAGTTGGTGAACCGTTCCTCGCGCATCCTTACCGGCGCGAAAAACGCCGTCATGCGCCGCGAATCCGGGTAACGCCGCGCAACTTCGTTATAGGCGGGCGCGTAAGTCCGGATGAATTCCTCGTAAGCCGCCAGAAACGGCGTCCCGCCTTCGATCCGGTGGTTCCATAGCAGCGCTGCCCAACCGCCCGGCCGAAGAATCCGGCAAAACTCGGCGCGCGCCTCCGTCGCGTCGAACCAATGAAAGGCCTGCGCCGCCGTCACCAGCGATACCGAACCCGCCGCCAGTGTGGTTCGCTCGGCCGGCGCCGCCACACTGTGGAATCGCGAATTGCCGCCCAGCGCTTCTTCCGCCGCGGCCCGCATCGCCGGGTTGGGTTCCACCGCGTACACTTCCGCCCCCGCTTCGAGCAACAGGCGCGAAAAAATCCCCGTGCCCGCCCCAATGTCGGCAACCGCCACGCCCGGGCCAAGCCCGCACTCCCGCCTCAGCAAATCCATCACGCCAGAAGGGTACGACGGCCGGCACGACACATAATCTGCCACCCGCGAGGTGAAGCGCGAAACGGAGTCCTGCATTTTGACACTCAATTATACGGACATCGGGGTGGCCGGGATCGCATCCGGTGATAGAATCGTTCCTACCGATGGGCGCGCGGAACAAAGAGGGATCCCATTCGGGGGAACAGGGCTCAGGTTGGCGTGATTCAAGCATACGGCGTTTCTGACATCGGCTGCGTGCGAACTTCAAACCAGGACCGCATCCTGGTCGACGACGCAGCGGGACTTTACATCGTGGCCGACGGCATGGGCGGCCACGGCCACGGCGAGGTGGCGGCCGAGTTGGCCGTCGCCACAACCCAGTTCTACGTCCAGGCTTCGCGGGATCGCTACGACGCAAGCTGGCCCTTCGGCTACGACGTCGAACGCTCGCTCGACGAGAACCGCCTGCGAACCGCCCTCCAGTTGGCCAACCGCCAGGTCTGGAAGAACGCCGAAGCCTCCCCCGAACACGCCGGCATGGGCACCACCATCATCGCCGCGCTCGTCACTGGCAACGAGATGGCGGTCGGCAACGTCGGCGACAGCCGCCTCTACATCCTCCGCGCCGGCGAGATGCGGCAGGTTTCCACCGACGACAGTTGGGTCGCCAATATGGTCCGTAGCGGCGCCCTCACCCCCGCCCAGGCGCGCGAGCACTCGATGCGCAACGTGCTCACCCAGGCCATCGGCAGCCAGAACAACATCGAAGTCCACACCTCGGACCAGGTGCTCGAAGACGGGGACATCGTTTTTTTAAGTACGGATGGAGTACACGGAGTGGTAGACGAAGCGGTCTTGCGTTCCATCTTGTTCTCAACGCGCGAACTGGATCGCGCAGCCCGCCAGATTGTCCAGGCGGCAATCGAGAACGGCGCCCCGGACAATGCGTCCTGCATTCTGCTGCGGTATCAGAACGGAGGCGCGAAATAATGCTTTCCTCGCTCGGTAAGTATGAACTCATCGAAGAACTCAACTCGGGTTCCATGGGCACGGTCTATGTCGCCAAGGACAAGATCCTCGATCGCAAGGTCGCACTCAAAACCGTCCTCCCCGGCGCCCATCTCGACGACGAACTGAAGGAGCGCTTCTACCGCGAAGCCCGCGCCTGCGCCCGGCTCCAGCACCCCTCCATCATCACCATCTACGATTTCGGCGAAGAGAACGGTACCGCCTACATCGCGATGGAACTGCTCACCGGAACCGACGTCCGCCGGCTCATCGCCGAGCGCCGCCCGCTCCCGCTCGACGTCAAACTCGACCTCGGGGCCATGATCTGCGAAGGCCTCGAACACGCCCACTCCCAGGGCATCGTCCACCGCGACATCAAGCCCAGCAACCTCTTCGTCACCGAGGACGGCCGCGCCAAAATCCTCGACTTCGGCATCGCCCGCACTGCCACCTCCAGCCTCACCATGGTCGGCCGCGTCCTCGGCACGCCGAACTATATGGCCCCCGAACAGATCCTCGGCAAACCCTGCGACGCCCGCTCGGATCTGTTCTCCGTAGCCATCGTCCTGTTCGAACTCATCACCGGCTCCCACCCCTTCAAAGGCGAATCGATCCCGCGCCGCATCGTGCGCGAAGCTCCGGACGATCTGCGTTCGGCCCTGCCCGACGCGCCGTCCGAGGTCACCTCCATCCTCGCCAAGGCTCTCGAGAAGAAACCCGAACAGCGCTATCAGTCCGGAAAGGACTTCGCCGCCGACCTGCGCGCAGCCGCCGTGAGGTGCAGGGGCGGCTCAACTGGATCTTCCTCCCATCCCGGAACCGTCGCCCCGGAACTGTTCGCTGCCCCCACCGCCCCGCTCCCGGCCTCCGCGCCGCTCGCCGGCGAAGGCACGGAAGTCAGAATGTCCCGCGTCCTCACCGCCCTCCAGGAGTTCGACGAGGCCGTCGAACGCAACGACGTCGCCACGGCCCGCCGCGCCTTCGAGGCCGTCCGCACCTCCGCCCTCGGGGACGACCGTTTTGAAGGCGCCGTGAAATCCTCCCAGGAACGGCTCTACGAATTGGAGCGCACCGCTCCCCCTCCGCCCCCCGAGCCCGCCGCCCCCATGGCGCAGGCCGCCGTAGTGCAAGCCGCCGCCGACTCCGGCGACAGCACGCAGGAACTCCGGACCAACCCGTTCGAGGCTTCAAAACTGTTCGACAGCCCGGCCTTGAGCCCGACCACACCACAGGCGCCTCCGCCCCAGCCCGCCGCTCCCGCCCCGCCACCGGCGCCAACCGCACCCCCGCCTCCTCCACCCGTTCAAGCCGCGCCACCCAAGCCGCAACCCGCGGCCGAGTACGGAGGCGGTGACGCAACCCGGTTCTTCGACGCAA
>JAKAJI010000314.1 GCA_021813825.1 Acidobacteriota bacterium
TCCCGTTCCCTCTCGCCTCGCAACAAAACCCCGGCGCCCAACTCCTCCTAATCGGAGACTCCATCACCCAAAGCTAGGAAAAGGCCCACCCGCCCGACGAAAACTTCCAGCCCACCTGGCAGCAGTTCTGCGTCCCGCGCAAGCCCCTCCACCCCGACACCAACGCCCAGCGCCGTATGGCCGAAGCCATCGAACCCACCCTCGCCAACATGACCGATATCAACGCCGTCCTCATCTCCGTTCTCGCTCTCGAACAGGACTCCTACGATTGGTATGCCCGCCACCACAACGAACTCGCCCTCGAGCGCCGCCTCCAACCCCGCCTCGTCTTAATCGGCGACTCCATCACCCACTTCTGGTCCGGCCCCTCCCCAACGACGCCGGCGTCAACGGTTCCGTCTCCTTCGCACGCGCCTTCTCCAACATCCCCGTCATCAACAGGGGCTTCGGCTGGGACCGCACCCAGAACGTCCTCTGACGCTTCCAGCAAGGCGAGTTCACCGGCATCCACCCGCGGTGGGTCGTCCTCAACATCCGCACCGACAACCTGACCGGCGGGTCGCACGCCCGCGCCAACACGCCACCGGAAATCGTCGCAGCTATCGCCGCCATCTGCGCCGCAATCCACCACCGCTCCCCCGAATCCCGCATCATCCTCATGGCGATCTTCCCCCGCGGCGAATCTTCCACCGCGCCCCTACGCGAACCCATCCGCCAAACGGACAACTTATTCGCCCGGCGCTTCGCCTCGGACCCCGCAGTTACTTACCTCGACATCGGATTCAATTTCCCCGCCCCCGACGGAACTCTTCCCCGCACCATCATGCCCGACGGAACCCACCCCAGCGACTCCGGCTACGAAATCTGGGCCAACGCGTTCGCCCAAGCCGGCGTAAAGCCCTAGTCTGCCGCTCGACATGCCCCCGAAAAACAAGGGTGCCGCGTCGAAAAGGTTTACAGTGTGCATGTGCGTCCCAGCCATGCCCATCGGCGCCATGCCCTCCTCGCCATCGCCCTGGCCGCGGGCACAGTGCTCGCGCACGCTGCTTCCATAACCATCGACTATCCCGCGCAAGGCTCCATCTTCCCTCCCGAAATCACTCCTCCCACCTTTCTCTGGCTCGACACCAATCCCACCGTCACCCTCTGGCGCATCGACATCTCCTTCGCCGGCGCGGCCGCCCTCCACACCGTCACCTCCGGCCCCCGCATGCGCGTCGGCCCCATCGATCCTCTCTGCGTCGCCCCCACCAACAAACTGCCCCAACTCACGCCCCGGCAGGCTGCCTACCGCACCTGGACTCCCGATCCGCCGATGTGGGAAGCCATCAAACGCCGCTCCGTCACCGCACCCGCTACCATCACCCTCCGCGGTTTCACCGCCGCTTCCGGCCATCCTGTCTCACGCGGCCAGGTCGCCATCCGCACTTCCACCGATCCCGTCGGAGCGCCCATCTTCTACCGCGACGTCCCGCTCATGCCCACCATGACGCAAACCGGCGTCATCCGGCCAGTTCCCTCCGAAGCCGTCCGCCTCATCGACTGGCGTCTCCGCTACATCGGCGAACCCCGCAGCAGGCTCATCATGCATCGCGTCCTGGTTTGCGCCAACTGCCATTCGTTCTCCGCCGACGGCAAGACTCTCGGCATGGACCTCGATGGTCTCGAACGCAACAAGGGAATGTACATGATGTTACCCGTTCAGCCGAAAACGGAAGTTACCCAGAACAACGTAATCCAGTGGCGCTCCGCCGCCGGTAAAATCGACAGCGACCTCCGCGTCGGCTTCCTCTCCCGCGTCTCTCCCTCCGGTAACTATGTCGTCACGACACTCGATCCTCAGGCCGGCAAGGGTTCGCACAGTAATTACTATGTGAGTAACTTCCTCGACTATCGCTTCTTACAAGTCTTCTTCCCCACGCGCGGAATTCTGGCCTGGTACAGCCGTTCCACTGGAATTCTCCAACCCCTCCCCGGAGCTGACAACCCCGCCTACGTCCAGGCAAACGCCGTCTGGAGCCCCGATGAGCGCTATCTCGTCTTCGCCCGCGCCGAAGCGGAGGACCCGAATCCCCCCGGCGCCCCAATCGCCAAATTCGCCAACGATCCCAACGAGCGGCAGATCAAGTACAGCCTTTATCGCATCCCGTTCAACAACGGCCGCGGAGGCACGCCCGAGCCGATCGCCGGCGCCTCGAACAACGGCATGAGCAACGCCTTCCCGAAAGTTTCTCCCGACGGCCGCTGGATCGTCTTCGTCGAATGCCGCAACGGCTTGCTCATGCGTCCGGACAGCCAGTTGTATATCGTGCCTTCCTCCGGCGGCCATGCTCGCCGCCTCAACGCAAACCTCTCTCCCATGAACTCATGGCATAGCTTTTCGCCGAACGGGCGCTGGCTCGTCTTCTCCTCCAAAAGCCGCTCGCCCTACACGCAGATGTATCTTACCCACATCGACGAAAACGGCAACGACAGCCCCGCCATTTACATTCCCAACACAACCGCCGCCAACCGCGCCGTGAACTTGCCCGAATTTGTCAACATCCCTCGCGACGGTTTGCAATCGATCGACGGCCCGGTCCTCGAATACTACCGCCGCTTCGACCGCGCGCTGTATCTGCAAAAGCAAGGCAGACTCGATGAGGCGATCGCCGCTTGGACCGGCGTGCTCGCCGTCAGACCCGGCGACGCGCCGGCCGAGGAAAATTTCGCCGCCGTCTTACTTCTGAAGGGCAGGGCATCGGAAGCCGCCGCTCACTTCCGCGCGGCCCGCGAAGCAAGACTCCGCCAGGCCATCGCCGCGGACCCCAACCAGGCCGCCGCACACAACGCCCTCGGCCTCGTGCTCCTCGAAGAGGGAAAATCGAACGAAGCGGCGCGTAGCTTCGAAAAGGCCGTCGAACTCAAGCCCGATTTCGCGCAGGCGCGATCTAACCTCGGCGCGGCCCTCGCCTCCACGGGCAATTCCGCCGCCGCCATCAAGCAGTTCCAGCGCGCCATCGCCCTCGATCCCAACTCCGCCTCCACTTACTACCAACTCGGACTCGCCCAAGCCGGTCGCGGCGACACCGCTGGCGCCATCGCACAATGGCGCAAAGCGCTCAGCATCCGTCCCCAATACGCCCAGGCTCACGACGCTTTGGGCGACGCCCTCTACGCCCGCGGCGACGCGCCCCAGGCGCTGCAACACTGGTTGAAGGCCATCGACCTCCAACCCGGCGATGTTGTGCGCCTCCGCGAAGCCGCCTGGGTCCTCGCCACCAGTCCCAGCGCGCCACTTAGAAACGGCACCGAAGCAATATCCCTCGCCACGCGCGCCGCAAATCTAACCGGAGGTCGCGACCCGTCCGTGCTCGACACCCTGGCCGCCGCTTACGCCGAGGCCGGACAGTTCGACGACGCCGTCGCCGCCGAACGCAAGGCCCTCGCCCTCGCTGGACACACAAACGCCGCCGGCCCCATGCGAGCCCGCCTCCATTTATACGAATCCAAAACGCCCTACCGTCCTCCTACCTCCCCGTCCCCTGGCGTCCCATAAACTTATCCGCCCACGCGAGGAAATACTTCATATTTGGAGCATCCGTGTGCCCGCCGTCATGTTGCCGCCATGCTAGTTCCCCATCGAGCAAACCCTGGTTCGCCGGAGGCATCTTCGCTGTGCGATAATCGCCCGTCACATCTAAGCCCTTCGCCCCCAGCAGCCGGAAGACCCGGCTCGCATCCACCGTCGCCATGAAGCTCCCCTCGTGGTCCAGCCACTTCGCATCACCCTTCGCCGGTATGCCATAACTAATAAAAGTAAGTCGCGGCGCGCACAGCGCAATCAGTTCATTCGAATCCACCGGGATGTCCCCCGGCATCTTAGTCCCGAATGTCGCCTCCGACGCGCCATACTTCATGAAGTTACCCGCCATCCAGTAATACTCCCCGCCCGTCAAATTCTCCACCCCTTCCCCGAAGTTGCGCCGCAATAGCGTCGCCCCGCCTTTCCCCGATGACCCCACCAGCACCATCGCAAACCGCTGGTCGTAGGCCATCGTCACCAGTGCCGCCTTCCCGTAACGTGACACGCCCTCGATCCCCACATGCTTCCCATCCACCGCCGCGTCCGTCTCCAGATAATCCAGCGCCCGCCCTGCGCCCCAAGCCCACGCCCGAAGCGCGCCCCAATCGTCCGGCTTCCGCGGTTGGCCCCTGTTCACCAATCCGATAATTCCCCGCGTCAACCCCGCGCCGTTGTCCGCCTGCACGCTAGCCGGATCGAGCAGCGCAAACCCCCAACCGTCCTCGATCAACTGCCACGTATTCGGCAATCCCCCGTCGGCGTTCAACTGCGGAAACTGAAAGGGCGTCGCCTTCACCGGCTCCCACGCCGGGTGCGCGTCGAACACCCCCTTCAACCCCGGGTCCTGCTGCACCATCAGCGCCTTCCACGCCTTGTTGATCCGCTCCATCTCCTCAGCGTCCGGCTCATTCGGGGCAGGGAAGCCGGCACGCCCGAACATGATCAACACCGGCACCGGCCCCTTCGCATTCGCCGGAGTAACCAGCGTCATGTGAATTGCCACGCGAATCGCCGGATAAGCCGAGTTATTCACCTCCCCAATCAGGTCCTTCGCAATCACAGCATTGAACCCGATCCGCTCATGGTCCACCGCCTTGACGGTCCACTTCACCGGCGGAACATGGGCCGGAACGTGCCCGTACACATACTCGTCAAACATCCCCACAAGTTCCGGCCGCCGCTTCTCCCACCACATCTTCGCCGTAGTTACTTTCTCGCCGTCGTTCATGGTCAGCGGATCCGGCACGTTCGGATAAGGATTCGCCTTCGCCTCGTCATAGTTCGCATGATTTGGCGCATTTTCATCCCCGCTATACCCCGGCCGCAGCGTCTTGATGCCTAACTGTTCCATCATGTTCTGATGGTCCTGGTCGGCGGTAAACGTCACGGGAGTCTGTGCGGCCATACGTCCCAGCGCGGACCATCCCATACAAGCAAGAGTAACTGTGACTCCTAACTTCATTACGGCCCTCCGGCGCTGCTATCCTTAACTACGTCGTGTCCAGAAAGTTTATCAAGATTTTCCCCGCCGCCATTCTTCTCGCGTTCGCCGTGCCCGTCGCCGCTGCTCCTGCGCCATCGGTCTGGATCGCCACCTGGGGCGCCTCCCAACAAATCCCCGAGCCCCAAAACGCCCTCCCGCCCGAGTCCCTCCGTGACGCGACTATCCGCGAAATCTTCCACCTTTCCGCCGGCGGCCCTTCCCTCCGCGTCCACCTCTCGAACGCTTTCGGCATCACGCCCCTCCACCTCACCTCCGTCCACATCGCCCGGCCGCTCTCTCCCGCCTCCTCTTCTATCGACCCCGCCACCGATCGCGCGCTCACCTTCTCCGGCGCTCCCGATGTCACCATTCCTCCAGGCGCCGAATATGTCTCCGATCCCATCGACTACCCCGTCTCCCCGCTCGCCGACGTCGCCGTAACTTTCCACCTGGACGTCCCGCCCAAACAACAAACGGGCCATCCCGGCTCCCGTGCCACGACCTGGTATGTCCACGGCGATTCCACCGCCGCGCCCGAACTTACTAATCCCCATCACATCGATCACTGGTACTTCGTCACCGCGATCGACGTCCTCGCCCCCGCCGGCGCCGCCTCCGTCGTCGCCCTCGGTGACTCCATCACCGACGGCCACGGCGCCACCACCAACGGAAACGACCGCTGGACCGACGTCCTCGCCGCTCGCCTCCAGCACTTGCCTGCCACCCGTAACATCGGAGTCTCCAACCAAGGCATCGGCGGAAACCACTTACTCACCGACGGTCTC
>JAKAJI010000315.1 GCA_021813825.1 Acidobacteriota bacterium
GGGCTGGCGGTAACATGCGAGGCCACGCCGCATCACTTCGCCCTAGCCGACGCCGACATGCTTCCCTACGACAGCAACTTCAAAATGAAGCCGCCGCTGCGCAGCCGCCGGGACACCGAAACACTGGTGGATGGCATTGTTTCGGGGGTCGTCGATGCCATCGCCACCGACCACGCGCCCCACGCGGGCAGCGAAAAAATGCAGGAATTCGAACAGTGCCCGTTCGGCATCCTCGGACTGGAAACGGCGATCGGCCTGGCACTTGAAAAACTGGTTCACCCCGGCCGCATCGGCCTGGCCCGGATGGTGGAATTATTCACAACCGGGCCGGCGAAGATTCTCAGCCTAGACCGAGGCTCGTTGCGCGCCGGAGCGCCCGGCGACGTAACCGTCTTCGACACAAGCCGCCGTTGGACCTACGACGTCAACCGGTCCTTATCGAAAAGCCGCAATTCCCCGTTCCACGGCCACGAATTCACGGGCGGCCCGGTGGCGACGATCGTCGGGGGCTCCGTCGTTTGGCAACTGAACTAGAGTAGACTTCAGAAGGACATCCCCTTGCCCTTCCCACAAATCGAGAGTGCTCACCGGCGCCGGCGCCTGCTGCCTTTTCTGGTGGCTGCCGCGATTCTGCTGTTAATCTTCGCGCGGACCGCGGCAGGATACGTGATCGACTTCGAGTGGTGGCGCGAAATGGGCCAACTCTCGACGTGGGTCAACACCCTGATCTACGGGACCGTTCCCATCATTGCCGCGACGATCATCGCCTTCATCGCCTTTTTCGCCGCTCATTTGGCCGGGATGAAGTCGGCGGGCGAACGCATGGGCCGGCATCCGTTGTACGCCAAAATCATCGCCGTGGCTTTGCTGGCCGTAGCCGCCATCACCGCGCTTGCCACGATGGACTCCTGGACCGCCGTACGATATTTCGGCGGCCGCGGTCTCGCCGGCGGAGCGGCGGAATGGAAGGACCCCGCATTCGGCAATCCTCTCGCCTTTTACCTGTTCGAAATCCCCTTCTATTCCATGGCGCTCACCATGGCCGAGGCCGTAGCGCTTCTGTCGGCGCTGATCTACTGGCTCACCTCGCGCTTGTGGCACCTTGGCTCTTCGCTTCCGTTCATGTGGCGCGGCGGCGTCATCGACCTGTCGACCATCCGTTGGGCGGACGCGCTGTCCTCACGATTCCTCCGGATCTGCGGCGCGCTGTACCTGGTGTTCCTGGCGATCCGCTATGCGCTCGACCGCTACGGACTGCTTCTTTCCGAACATGCCTTCCTCACCGGCATGGACTACGTCGACTCGAACGTGGTCCTGCCGCTGCTGTGGGTGCTGGCGGCCACCTGCCTGATCGGCGCCGCGGGACTGCTGATGGGGCGCTTCCGTTGGCTGCTTCTGTTTCCCGCCGCACTCCTGCTCCGCGCCGTGGTGCCGGGCATTGTTGCCCAGACTTATGTCAGGCCGAGCGAGGTGTCGATCGAGCGCCCGTACATCCAACGGCACATCGAAGCAACACGGACCGCCTTCGGCTTGAACCGGAAAGCCAAGGAAGTAACCTTCGATGCCCGCCCCGAGTCCAAAATCGACCTGGCGGCGAACCAACCGCTGCTCGACAACGTGCGGCTCTGGGATTGGCGGGCATTCCACGCCGCCGTGACACAGTTGCAGCCTTTACGGCCTTACGTATACACGTCCATCGACGCGGACCGCTATACGCTGGACGGCAAACTGCGCCAGGTGCTGCTCACTCCGCGCGAAATCGACGTCGCCGCTCTTGGCGAAGCCGCAAACCAATGGATCAACCCGGCGTTCATCTACACGCACGGCTACGGTCTGGTGATGGCCGAAGCTAAAAGCATCGAGCCCGACGGTTCCCCGGTGTTGTTCATCAAAGACGCTCCCCCTGTTGTGAGCGTGAGTGGGCTCAAGTTCACCCGCCCGGAAATTTATTATGGGGAGACGGTTCACGAGCCCGTCTTTGTCCGTACGGCGCAACCGGAGTTCAATTATCCGGTCGGCAACGAAGTCGTGCATACCCGCTACTCCGGCACGGGCGGCATTCCGGTTTCCTCCTTCGGCATGCGAGTGGCGGCATCGCTGGCCGAGGCAGATTGGAACATCCTCCTCACCAGTTACCTGACACCGGAAAGCCGGATGATGATCCGCCGCGGCATCACGGACCGTTTGAACACGCTGGCCGGCTTCATCGCCTGGGACAGCGACCCCTATCTCGTGATTACCGACTCCGGCAGACTGGTTTGGATGGTCGACGGTTACATGACCTCCGACGCGCATCCATACTCGAAGCAAGTGCCGCTGGACGGCGTCGGCAACGTCAACTACATCCGAAACTCCGTGAAAGCCACTGTGGATGCCTACGACGGCTCCGCGCATCTTTACGTTTTCGACGAAGACGACCCGCTGCTCCGCGCCTACCGCAACTTATTCCCGGCTTTGTTCGAGCCCGCGTCCAAGATGCCACCCGATCTGCGGCAGCACGCGCGTTATCCGGAACAGATGTTCCGCCTGCAGGCCGAAATTTACCGGATGTATCATGTGCGTGATCCTGAGATTTTCTATAGCCGGTCCGATGCCTGGGACATCGCCAAAGATACCGGCGGCGACAACCAGGCACAGTTTGTTGCGCCGAACTACGTCGTCGCATCGCTGCCTGGCGAGAGCAAGGCCGAGTTTCTGCTCATGCTGCCGTTCACGCCGCGCGATCGTGAGAATCTCATCGGGCTGATGATGGCGCGCTGTGACGGCGAGCACCTCGGCGAAATGCAATTCCTGGAACTGCCCCGCCAGCAGATCTTCTATGGCCCCCGGCAGGTGGAAGCCTTAATCAATCAGGACCAGAACATTTCCAAGGACCTAACGCTGTGGAATCAGCAAGGCTCCCAGGTGCTCCACGGCCAGATGCTCGTGCTGCCCGTCGGTGACACGATGCTTTACGTCGAGCCGATTTACATTCAGGCCGCGCAGGCGAAGATGCCCCAACTGAAAAAAGTGGTGATAGTCATGGGCAATACGCTTATCTACCGGGACACCTATGATGAGGCGTTGGAGCAGTTAGCGCAGCAGATGGGCGAGCAGGCGCCGGCGCCCGAAGCCGCTCCCGGAGCACCGGCGAAGGCCGCGGCGCCGGCAGGGCCGCCCGCGGGACCCGATCCGCGCATCGCCGAAATTCGTCAGCACCTGGAGCGCTATCGCCAACTCGTGGCGGCCGGGAAGTGGTCCGAGGCCGGCAAGGAACTCGAGGCCGTCCAGCGGTTAGTCGGCCAGTAACCCGCGCCGGCTTCGGTTACAGATTTCCCGTGTGGCGTTTCAGAATTTGCAGCAGGTTGGTGGAGAACGCCGACCGCGTCATCACCAGAGTCGCGCCCGCCTCCTGCGCCTTCTGTTTCAACTCGCCCTGAAGGTGGGAGAGAAACCCGAGAATGTTCACGCGGCGTGTTTCCTCACTCGCACGCAGCGTCCGGATCAACTCCACCGTGTCCACGGAGTTCGAGTTCAGGTCCAGAATGACCATGAGCGGTTTCTCTTTCGCCTGCGCGAGGACATCCTCGGCGGACTTAAGGAAAACCGCATCGAGACCATTTCGCTTCGCTGCGTCGTTGATCTTTACGGTGAACAGCAGATCGTCCACCACGGCCAGAACCTTTTTCGGCTGCGTTGGCATAAAGAACTAGCGGCAAACTCCTGTGATTTTACGATTTCGAAACTTTGCCGTCCGGATGGAGCGGCTAACTTCGGAAGGACTTCTTCATAGTATCACGCAGAGTTTCCCGCAGGACGGCGGCGGCCCAGCCGGGCATCCGCGATACGATGATAGTTTCACTAGCATGGCTTTGCGTCTCTTTAACACGCTCACGCAGCGCGTCGAGGACTTCGTCCCCGCCGACGGCCACACCGTGCGGATGTACACGTGCGGTCCGACGGTTTACAACTACGCGCATATCGGGAACCTTCGCACCTTCACGTTTCAGGACCTGCTGCGGCGCTGGCTTCGCTCGCACGGCTGGCAACTCGACCACGTGATGAATATCACCGACGTGGAAGACAAGATCATCCGCAACGCCGCAGCCGAAGGCAAAACGATCTTCGAATATACGGAGGGCTACACCAGGGCATTTCTCGAAGACACCGCGCGGCTGCGCCTCCAGCGGCCGGAACGAATCGCCAAGGCCACCGATCACATCAACGAGATGGCCGGCTTGATCGAGCAGCTCAGCGCGAAAGGTTACACATACACAAGCGATGGTTCGGTCTATTACCGGATCTCGAACTTTCCCGGCTACGGCAAGCTGTCGCACAGTGACTTCGGCGGCATACGGCCCGGCGCCCGCGTCGATGTCGACGAATACGAAAAAGACGACGCGCGGGACTTCGTGCTTTGGAAGGCAGCCAAGAGCGGCGAGCCGTACTGGGACACCTGCGTTGGGCGCGGGCGCCCCGGCTGGCACATCGAGTGCTCCGCCATGGCAATGAAATATCTGGGCGAGACGCTCGATATCCACGCCGGCGGAATCGACCTGGTTTTCCCGCACCATGAGAACGAGATCGCGCAGTCCGAAGCCGTCACCGGCAAGCCATTCGCCCGTTTCTGGGTGCACAGCGAGCACCTGTTTGTCGAGTCGAAAAAGATGTCGAAATCGGCGGGCAACTTCTACACGCTTCGGGAACTCGAAGCGATGGGGCACGCGCCGGAGACGATTCGCTACCTGTTGCTCTCCGTTCCTTACCGCCAGAAACTGAACTTCACGATGGACGGATTGAAAGCGGCGGCGACATCGATCGCGCGCCTCCGCGGTTTCGCGCTCCGCCTGAAGACCGACCGGCTGGGCGAGGGACTCGACGAGGCGATGAGTCGGCGGACCGGGGAGGCGCGGAAGGCCTTCGACGCCGCCCTCGACGACGACCTCAACAGCGCGGCCGCCCTCGGCGCCATCTTTGAATACGTCCGCGACGCAAACTCGGCGCTCGACGCCGGCTCATTCCTGAGCGGCAACGCCACCGAAGCACTCGCCTTGCTCGACCACTTCGACTCCGTGTTCGACGTGCTTCGGCCCACCGCCGAAGGTGGCCTCTCCGACGAGGAGATCGAGAAGCGCATCGCCGAGCGAACCCAGGCCAAAAAGGCGCGCGATTTTCAACGTGCCGATTCGATCCGCGCGGAGTTGCTCGAGGCCGGAGTGATCCTTGAAGACACCAAGGACGGAGTTCGATGGAAAAGAAAATGAAGCTGGAAACGCGCGCAGTTCACGCGGGCGACCGGAAACGGCCCGCCAACCGCGACGCGTTCGTGCCCGTCACCACGCCCATCTACGCTTCCTCGAGTTTCCTCTATGCCGACACGGCGAAGCTCGACCGCGTGTTGGGTCAGGAAGAAGACGGCTACTCTTACGCGCGGTACGAGAATCCGACGCGTTCGGCGCTCGAAGAAACGCTGACCAACCTCGAAAGCGGCGCCGGCGCGGTGGCCTGTTCCTCAGGCATGATGGCCATGGAACTGGCGCTGCAGGCTGCGCTGATGGACCGCCCGAAGGCCATTCTGGCCGCCAACGCCCTCTACGGCGCGACACTCAGCTTGCTGACCAAGGTGCTCGAGCCAATGGGCGTCGAGACGGATTTCGTCGACATCTGCGATTTCAACGCGGTCCAGGCGAAGTTGGCTTCCCGCCGCTACGCCTGCGTGACGATGGAAACCATCTCGAACCCGCTGCTGCGCGTGGGCGAGATCGACCGGATCGCCGTGGCCGCGCGCCGGCAGGGCGCGCTGCTGGTGGTAGACAACACGTTCG
>JAKAJI010000316.1 GCA_021813825.1 Acidobacteriota bacterium
GTCAGCACCGAGTTTGGCGCGCCGAACACTACCTGGTTCAGTAAGTTAAAAGCCTCCGCGCGTAACTCCGCCTGCAGTTTCTCCGTCACCTGAAAATTCTTGAACAACGAGAAGTCGATGTTCTCCATGCCCGGCGTTCGCACATCCGGAAGCGTCCGCCCCGTGTTGCCAAACGTAAACGGCGCCGGCTGCGAAAACACCGAAGTATTGAAGTATTTGTTCAGCCGGCTCTCCACCGGACCGGTCAGCAGCGCGCTGTGCCCGTTGTTGTTCGGCCGCATCGTCAAACTCCCCGAGCCCGACGTGTTCTGCGTCGTCAACACCAACGGAAATCCCGTCTGGTACGTCGCGATCCCGTTCACCTGCCACCCGCCGAGAATTAAGTCCTCCGCCCGGTTCCAACTCGACCCGAACCGTTGCCCATGCCCGAACGGCAGCGCATACACTCCACTTACAACCAGCGTGCGCGAAATATCATTCGGCGACACCGCCCGCTCCGCCGCGCCATCGTAAATATTCTGAATTCCCGCGTTCCGCCCCACGTTCGAAATAATCGCGTAGTCGTCGATCAGCTTCTGCCCGGTAAACGATACCAGCAGGCTCAACCCCTGGCTGAACCGCTTCTCCACCTTCACCTGAATCGAGTTATAGTCCGAGTAACCCCCCGTCATGAAAGAAGCGTAGACTCCCGTGAACTGCGGAAACGGGGCGAGAAGGTAGCTCTGCGGCACCGTCTTGCCCGCAAGCGGCCCCGTATGAATGATTCCGTAAAACGGATTCGCGACGCTCTTTTCCAGTTGCGTTCCTAGCGCCATCGCTGCCGGTGTCAACTGGTTGAGGTTGTAGTCGTTCTCCCCGGACTGATTCAGATGCACCCCGTGGCTTCCTACATACGAAACATCCACCAGCGTGTTCCCCGGCAACTGCCGCTGCACCTCGAAATCCCAGTTTTCGTTGTACGGAACGTTGTTATCTCCCATGAGCGGCGTCTCAAACGCGGTTCCAATCCCGGTTAGAAGCCCCTGCGTGCTGCCCACGATCGGATTCAACCCATTCGGAAATGGATTCGTCAGATACAACGACGGGGTCAGCCCGTTCGGGCTGCCGACATAACTCGTCGTGCTACTGAACCCATAGTTGCCCAGCGTCGCTCCGGCCTGCCGGTAGGACGGGCCATAAAAGATCCCGTACCCGCCGCGCAGCACCGTGTTCTCCGTTGCCTGATAGGCGAACCCGAGCCGTGGTGCGAAGTCCGTCCACTGCGGCTGAAACTGCAGCCGGCTGTTTCCATCGACCCCCGGATACACCAGCCCTCCTTGCAGTCCGGCAATCCCAGTCTCGGCCGCCAGCGGAGACGCGGCAAATGGATTGAAGGTCTCCATCCGGTTGTACCGCTCCGTACGCGGAATATCCACGTCGTACCGCAGCCCCAGGTTCAATGTCAGCCGCTTCGTGGCCTTCCAATCATCCTGGAAATACCACGCGTAGTACTTGCTCTCCGTCGCCGCGTTCTTTGAATCAATCGTCATCTGCCCGCTGCCAACGCCCAACAGCAGACTAGCGATCGAGTTCCCTGCAATCGCGCTCGCTACGTTCGGGTTCGGCCCCTGCGTGATCGCGTTCGAAAAGTTGTAATTTCCGGTCGACGCGCCCGATTCCAGGTCGTTCACCAGCATCAGCCGCCCTTCAAAGCCGAACTTCAATACGTGGTTTGACAGCACCTTCGTGTTGTTAAGGCTCACTAAGTGGCTCGCAAATGAGGCATGCCGGTAATCCCCTTGCGCTCCGTTGCCCAGCGTGTAATATCCGGCCGGCCCGATCCCGGGAAACAGGAGTTGATCCGCATTCGCCGCGATATAGCTTGGGAATCCCAGACTCGTCGGGTTGAATCCTTCGCTCACGGGCGTGAACGCCAGCAAGGTTCGAGAAAAACCGTACCGGAAATCCATCAAGAACGTCGGCGTCGCGGTGAAAGTGTAATCGAACGCCGCACTATTCGACGTCTGCGGCTGCGTAAAACCGCCCTGCGCCACCAGATCCTGCTCCGGGAAAAGCGGTGTCACGGGCTGGTTCTGTCCTCGCCTCGAGTACCGCACGAAGAACCGGTTCCGGTCGTTGATGTTCTCATCCACCTTGGCGTCCACCGTGTTGGTGTTCACCACCGTCGTCCCCGACGCAAAGTAGTTGTTCAGCCCGCCATTTGCCACACCCGCCGCGTTCGGTAGCGGGTAATACTTCATAATGCCCGCCGCCACGGCATTGATACGGCTCGCCGGAATCACGTTCCCCGGAAATGGCTGGCGCACATAACCGGTCCCCGAAGAAGCCGTCGTCGTTGGGTCGTAGATAACCACAGGCTTCCCGGCCGCGTTCACCGTCTGGGAGAAATCCCCGGTCCGCTGCAACGCCGTCGGCACCGACGCCGTGAGCGTATCCGCCGATCCTTGCCGCAGCCCCTCATACGCCACGAAGAAAAACGTCTTGTCCTTGCCGTGGTACAACTTCGGCAACTCGACCGGCCCACCCAGGCTCCCGCCGAATTGGCTGCGCTTGAAATTCGGAATCGACTTGCCGTTCCGGTTCGCGAAGAAGTTGTTCGAGTCCAAATCCGAGTTCCGTAAAAACTCGAACGCGCTTCCGTGAAACGAATCCGTCCCGGACTTGTAGATCAGGTTGATAATGCCGCTCCCGCTCCGCCCGAACTCCGCCGAATATGAGTTCGTCTGCACCTTAAACTCTTCCACCGATTCCACCGATGGGAACACCGCGAACCCCTGTATCGGATTCACCAGCGGCGGCGACGACGGAATCCCGTCCACCAGAATGTCCGTGCTGCCCGGCCTTCCACCATTGATCGAAATGTTCTGGCTGTTGTACTGTCCGTTCGTGCTCCCCGTCACGCCCGGCACCAGGTACACCAGCGAGTACGCGTTCCTCTGGTTCAGCGGCAGGTTCACGATGCTGCGGTTATCCACCACCTGCCCCATGGCCGCCGAGGTCGTCTCCAGCAGGGGCGCAGCGCCGGTCACCTGCACCGTCTCGCTCGTAGCGCCGACTTCCAGCGTAAGATTCACCTGCGCCGACTGGTTCACTTCCAGCGTGATGCCGCCGCGCTCCACTGTCTTGAATCCTGCGGCCTCCACCGTGATCACGTACGGGCCGCCCGGTTGCAGCGACGCGACGTAATACCGGCCGTCCGGCCCCGTACTCACACGCGTCTCCACATTGGTGGAACTGTTGCGGACTTTGACGCTTGCCCCGGGCACCGACGCGCCGGTCGGATCGCTTACGGTTCCTTCAAGCGATGCCGTCACCACCTGCCCGCTCGCCAACCCGCAACCCAACACCAACATCGCAGCAGCGCACCACGGCGTTATCTTTCGTGTCACCTTGGACCCCCCTTAATTCGCGGATTGGTCCATCGTGACGCGCGGCATGGCCGCGCACAAGGAAAATACGTGTGATTTACTCGTTAGTGACGGCCCACGCGGACTTATCTGGCCCCGGTTAACGCCAGCACCGCGTACCCCGTCGCCGCATCCTGCATGAAACGCCCGATGTCCGAGTTCGGGTCGCGTTGCTTGTTGAGCGACATCGCCGGCCAACTGCCACCCACCGCGTCCTGGTTCTTAGTGAGCCACGCCAGGGCGTGCGCTAGCCTAACATCGCCGCTCCGGACTCCTGCCTGCTCCAGTGCGTAAGTAACAAACCCCGTCGCGTACCCGTCGCTTCCCGTGTCCATAGGCGTCCCGTCCATCCGCTTCCACCCATCCACCACAAGCGCGGCCGACCTCCATCCTCCATCGGCCCTCTGCCGCGCGAATAAGTCGCGGATCGCCGCCGCCTGCTCCTCGCCCGTCAGTAACCCAGGCATCTTCGCCGCCGCCCAAAGCAGCGCCGCGCGATTCAATAAGGACTGCTTCGCCGCGTTCGCCCGCAAATAACCGGTGAGCATCTTCACCCGCTCCCGGTTCTCCGGCCAACTCGCATACCCCTCCGGCGCCGTCCCCACCGCAACCGCCGCCAGCGCCGCGCCCCAGTACGGCGAATCGTCCGCTTCCCACGGCTGCTCGTGAAAGTCGTACCACTTCCAGGCGCCCTTCTCCGCCCCATCCGTAAGCTGCAGCGCCCACAGATTCGCAAACGCCTGTCGAGTAACCTCTCTCAGCTTGCCCGCCCGCGCGTCCACGCTTGCCAGAACCAGCGCATTCAGAACCGCTTCGCTCCCTTGCGCCGCCGGCGTCTTGCCTTGAAGTTCCTTCCACTCCCGTACCCGCTTCTCGACGCCCGCCACCACGCGCGCGTCCGCTCCTCCCGCGCCCGCCTCGCCCTTCAGCGCCGGCCGCGCCAGTGCAAACGGCATCGTCGTGTGGCACGAAATGCAGAACGTTCCCTGCTCCCGTACCGCCGGCTTCCACGTCATCCACCACTCCGCGCGCCCATCGAGATACGCGGCCGCGCTTCGCGGGCTCCACTGCTCCCCCGTCCCGGCGCCCAGCACCACCGGAGCCACCACGGCCAAACCAACAAAGACACAAAGCCGCATCATTTCTTAATCCCTCCGGATCGCCGCGATCTCCGCCGACCGTCCCGTCCCGCCTACATTGTAAGTTCGCAGAATCATCTCGTAGCTGGGGATCTCCTCTAACTTACTTGCCCCCAACGCCTTCAACACTTTCCCCAGCGACGCCGGGTCAAGGAAAAACTGCCCCGCCGCCTCGGTCGACTCCATATTCAATCCCGCAATCAGCAGCACCTTCCCCGCCCGGCTTCCGTTCCGGATCACGGCCACGCGTGCGTACCCGGTCTCGCTCCGGTCGAGCAACCCCGCCGCCGAGCAGAACTTTTCCGTGCCCGAAACATCTTTGAAACAATTGGTTTTATCGTACTGGAAGCGCAACTGCTTCTCGAACATCTCCGCCCAAGGATTCGACATGTAACTTCCCACGACAACAAAGTTGTCGTCGTTGTCGAAGTCCCGCGCCTGCCGGTTCCGCGCGTGATGCACCCGCAGGTTCACCCCCGGATATTCGCGCTCGATCTCCATCGCGATCCGGAAATCCGCCAGGCTCGTGATCTGCCGGCTCCGCAGCGCATCGAGCAGACCGTCGCGCACCGCCTCCGGCGCCCGCTTCGCCGCCTTCGCCCAATAATCCCCGTTCGCGTAGTCCTCAAGCGTCACGTCCGTCTGCATCACTCCGCGCACCAACACCAGCGTCGAATCCGTCGCAACCAACTCCGTCGCCGGCCCGCCCGGCCGGACGAACGCATCAAATAACGTGTGAACCGCCGGCGGCCTCGCCGTGAGCGCCGCCCGCAACTCCCGGTTCTGCACCCAAAGCCACACCAACGCTCCCGCCACCGCAAAACCGGCTGCCACCCAGCCAAGCTTTCGCCACGGCACGGCAGTCGAAGATGCGTGCTCGATCTCCCCGGCCACAACCACTGTGCTCACGCGCTCGCGTTTTTCGAACGAAGCCACGTAGCTGCCCTTCGGGATCGTGACCACCCACTCGCTTTCACGCCCTTCCGTCTCGAAGTATTCGTGTAGCTTGGTACGCAACTGCCGCGCTGATACCCGGACCACATTGTCTTCGGACGGGTGGTAATCCTCCCGCCCAAAGACCCGATCCGCGATCCGGATTTCGGTCAACTCCTCGGCGCGCCCGCTCAGCGTGCACTCGGCGATGTGTTGCAACATCATCCGCAACCGCGGCGAGCGCCGGAATGCCTCACTCTCTCCAACTCGTTGAATCAGCGCAC
>JAKAJI010000317.1 GCA_021813825.1 Acidobacteriota bacterium
GCTCGGATGTGACGCGAGCCGCGCCGGCGGCGGCGTCTCCAGCGCAACCGTCGCCTGCTCCTCCGCCGCGCCAACGCGCACGCCGCAAGACAAACAAAACCGGCTCCCCGCCGGCACCTCGGTCGAACAACTCGAACATCGGCTCATGGGGCACTTCATACGGTAGCGCGATAACTCCCCGCTCTGGGAATGCCCGCGGCGATGATAGAGTATCTGCACACTCGTTATGACTCACCCCCATCACCGCTTCGCCACCCTCTTGCTTCTCTCCCCCGTCTTCGCCTTCGCCCAACTGCCACCGCTCCCCGCGCCCATGGACATCCCTAAACCCGCGCCCTCGACCAACACCCCCTACACCCCCACGCCCATCCTCCCCGGAGGCATCGTCCTCACCCTCTATCCCCCTGACTCACCCTACCTCAACCATGCCCGCCTCAACGAAGCCGAACAGTACAACATGAGCCATTCGGTGCCCGGTCGCATCGCCAGCATCGTCAACATCCACAACCCCTCCATCGAAATCCACCCCGCCGACGCCGCCATGAACACCGGAGCCGCCGTCATCCTCGTCCCCGGCGGCGGCCACAATACCCTCAACGTCGGCAGCGAAGGCGCCGACTTCGTCCCTTACTTCTATAACTACGGAGTAAATACCGTCATCCTCCGCAACCGCCTCCGCCGCGACGGCTACAACCCGCAAACAGACGAAGTCAACGACGCCCTCCAGGCCATCCGCCTCGTCCGCGCCCACGCCAAGGAATTGCACCTCGATCCCAACAAAATCGGCATGATGGGCTTCTCCGCCGGCGCCGAACTCACCGCCGCCGCCGCCGTCTACTTCCCCGATTTCGACAAGAAAAACAACTCCCCCTCAGACCCGCTTTCCGCCGTCTCCTCCCGCCCCGATTTCGTCGGCTTAATCTATCCCGGCCCCACGCCCTTCGCGCCTAACCGCACCGCGCCCCCGATCCCCCGCAACGTCCCGCCCGCCTTCATCGTCTGCGCCGGCTCCGGCGACCGCGTCCACGCCATGTGGGCCGACGAGTACTTCGCCGCCATGCTCGCCCAAAGCGTCCCGAACATCGAAATGCACATCTACGCCCGCGGCCGCCACCCCGGCCAACCCCTGCCCGACGGCACGCACATGACCGGCGGCCTCACCTGGCGCAACGGAATGCCTTTCGGCGACTGGCAGGACCGCTTCATCGACTGGTTCCGCGACCTCGGCTTCCTCGGCGCACCCGGCGTCGAAACCCGAGCCGCCGCCGACATCGACAGTTACATGAAGCAGTCCCGCTGAACTTACTCGCCCGGCTTACACCACGTACGGCTTGCGGTAAACCGGCCGTGTCTGCATCCGGTTCGCTTCCTCGTCGTTCACAAAGTGCGGCCCATCGGTGATATTCAACTTATGGCCCGTCCGGTAACTGATGTTCGCTAAGTGGCACAGTGAGGCACTCAGATACGCATTCCCGATCTCGTCATGCAGGCTCTTATAATCGCGGCTCCGCACCGCCGCCAAAAAGTTCTGCATGTGCAGCGCCGTCGAATCGCCTCCCGGCCCACGCTCCGGCCGCTCTTCCATCACTAACTCGTTCGACTCGCCCTTGAACGCCAGGAACCCTTCATCGCTCATCGCCGCCCAGCCTTCCGTCCCGTAAATCAGGTTCCCCACCATCACGTTGATCGGCGCAGCGTTCTTCGGCGTGATCGCCGTAGGCTCCCCCGCCGCCGATGGCGCCACCGCGCCCGCCGCCGGCGCACCCACCCGCCGCTTCACCGGATACCCCTCCGACCCCGTCAGCAACCCGCGCACCTCGAACACAATCTCCCGCCCGCCGTAGTCATAACTCGCCAGCAGCGTGTTCGGCGTCTCCTGATCATCCTTATACGCGTACTTGCCTCCCTGCGCATACGCCGACTTCGGAAATCCCGGATCCCCCAGCGCCCACCGGCAGATCCCGATCTCATGCACGCCCTGGTTCCCGATGTCCCCGTTCCCCGTGTCCCAGAACCAATGCCAGTTGTACTTGAACCGCAGCCGGTTGAACGGCCGCATCGGCGCCGGACCCAGAAACAGATCCCAGTTCACCCCCGGCGGCGTCGGCGAGTCGTCCGCGTGCCCGATCGAAGCCCGCCGCTTGAAACACAGCCCCTTCGCCATGTACACCTGCCCCAGCAAGCCTCCGTGCACCGCCTCCATCGCGCGAATCTTGAACGGCATGCTCCGGTGCTGCGATCCGATCTGCACCATCCGCTTCGTCTCGCGCGCCACCTGAATCATCCGCTGCCCTTCGTGGATGTTGTAACAGGCCGGCTTCTCCCCATACACGTCCTTGCCCGCCTTCATCGCCCAGATGGCCGCCAGCGCGTGCCAGTGGTTCGGCGTCGCAATCGACACCGCCTCCACATTCGCGTCCGCGAATGCGTCCCGCATATCCACGTATTCCTTCGCCTTGTCGCTCGTGTTCGCCGTCAGCCACGCCTGCGCCCGCTCCCGAGCCGCCTGGTCGACATCGCACAAACCCACCACGTTCGCCTCCGGCAGCTTCCCGTAAATGTGAAGATGGTTCGTCCCTCGTCCGCCAAGCCCGACGATCACCACGTTCACGCGATCGTTCGCGCCCCAAACCCGCGTCGCCGCCGCAGCCGTCGCCGCTCCCAGAAAAAACCGCCGTGTCGTTTCCTGCGCCATGTATGAAGGCTCCTTATACCCGCAGCGAATTATATCAACACCCCCGGCGACCTTCCGCATCGCGCGAACCCGAGAGTGTAGAATGCCCAAGGAGTCATTCATGTTCACCGCAACCGCCGATCTCATTCTTCCCACCACCGTCACCGGTTCCTTCCCGCGCCCGCGCTGGTTCGACGTCAGCATGTGGGGCCGCCCGCTCGACACCTGCATGCTCGATATCCGCTTCCGCGAAAAATTCCAGGACGCCCTCTCCGTCGTCATCGGCGATCAGGAACGCGCCGGCCTCGACATCGTCTGCCACGGCGACTTCCATGTCGACGAGGACCTCGCCGGCCGCGCCTGGCACCACTACCCGCTCCAGCGCTGGGCCGGCTTTGAAGGCGATCACCTCCAGCCCGAAGAAACCACCGCCCCCTGGCTTCACTACCCGCCCGGCACCCTCCTCAACGAAATCTACACCGGCTGGCGCTGGCCCCACGTCGTCGATAAAATCGAGCACCGCCCGCTCGACTATCCCAAGATCTGGCGTATCGCTCAGGCCCGGACGAGCAAACCCGTCAAGTTCGGCACCTGCTGCTCCCAGGTCATGGCCCTCTTCCTCGACATCCACACGCCGAAATACAAGGACAAACGGCAAGTCATCTGGGACATGGCCGAAGCCATGAACAAGGAGTTACTCGCCCTCCGCGACGCCGGCTGCCGCTGCATCCAGACCGAAGAACCCACCTTCCACTTCATGGCCAACACCTACGGCAAGGACCACGAAGAAGTGAAGTTCTTAATCGACGCCTTCAACCGCGAAGTCCAGGGCCTCGACGACGTCGAACTCTGGATCCACACCTGCTGGGGCAACCCCAACATGCAGCGCGTCATGGAAGATACCAGTTACGCCAAATCCATGGAGATCTATCTCGAGCGTTGCCGCGGTGATGTCTGGACGCTGGAAATGAAGGACCGCAACCAGCGCGACCTCGAGTTATTCGAGCCCCTCAAACACGAACTCAAAAAGAAGATCTGCATCGGCGTAGTAAGTCACCGCGCCCTCCAGGCCGACCGCCCCGAAGACGTCGCCGGCGAAATCCGCAAAGCCCTCCGCTACATCCCCGCCGAACGCCTCATCGTCTCCAACGACTGCGGCTTCGGCCGCCAGGGCTGCGACCGCTCCATCGCCTTCTACAAAACCTCCGCCATCGCCCAGGGCGCCAACATCGTCCGCCGCGAACTCGGCCTCCCCACCACCCGCATCCCCGCCGCCGACCCCAAACTCCAAATCGACGTCGTCCCCGGCCGCGACACCGCCTGACAACCCGGGCGGCCCGGGCCTTAAGCCCGGAACCCGCCCGCCACCGGAATCGACTGGCCCGAAATCCAGCCCGAATCGCTCGTCGCCAGAAACGCCACCACCGCCGAAATATCTTCCGGCTGCCCCACGCGCCCCAGCGGCGTTTGCGCCGCCGACTGCGCCGCAAACTGCTCCCATCCCGGCAGCGCCCGCGCTCCATCCGTCTCCACCAGCCCCGGCAGCACCGAATTCACACGAACCTTCTTCGGCCCCAATTCCGCCGCCAGCGTCCGCGTCAGCGAGTCCACCGCCGCTTTCGTCGCGCTATACACGGACGAATGCGGCAGCGCTCCCTGCGAAACCACCGAGCTGATGTTAATCACCGCGCCCCCACCGTCCCCGAACGCGTTCGTCGCCGCCTGCGTCGCAAACAGCAGCCCCTTCACGTTCAAATCGAACATGCGGGCGTAATGCGATTCGTCAACCTGCTCGAGCGGCGCGAACTCGTATACGCCCGCATTGTTCACCAGAACGTCAACCGTCCCAAACTCGGACACGGTCGACGCAATCAGTCGCTGCGCCTCCGCGGGCTTGCTCACATCGGCCTGAATCGCCGCCGCCTTCCCGCCCGCGGCCCGGATCTTTTCCACCAGCGCCGCGGCCTGAGCCGCGCTCGACGAATAATTCACCACCACCGCCGCGCCCTCGCGCGCCAGCTTTTCCGCAATCGCCGCGCCGATTCCCTTCGATGCGCCGGTCACCACCGCGACTTTTCCCTGTAGTTTCGCCATCGGATTCCTCCCGGTTGCTCAGATTTACATATCGACAACCGTCTATGTGATGGAACCGCCCGCGAAGCGGATTCAGCTTTTCCGCCGCCGCGCCGGCACCCGCCGCCGCATCTCCTCGAGGTACTCGCGCCACACCCGCCGGTTCACCCGGTAAAAGAAAAACTTCGCCTCCCGCCGCACCTCGATCAACCCCGCATTCACCAGCTCCTTGATGTGATGCGAAACCGTCGGCTGCGACACGCACACCGTCTCCGCCAGCGCCGCGCACGCCACCTCCTCCTCCGCCGCGATCCGCTCCAACAACTCAAGCCGCGTCGGATCCGCCAGCGCCCGGCTGATCCGTTGTACCTGTTCTGTCTCCATTACACTCGATACTACGCTCACCCCAGCCCCCGCGCCGCGACACCAAGCCGCCCACGCGCCCGATCCCGCACCCCAACGGAACGCGTAGCCTAGCCGCTCCCGCAAGCGAGCGGTCCCCAAACCGTCAGCGCCACCCCACCCTCACCGGCCAAGCCTTGGCCCTTCTCACGGACCTCGAGCAGCCATTCGGCACAACAGACGAAGTCCTCGCCATATCGACCCGGGAGGAGCATAGCTACAACGTTTTGACCTCCGCATGGTATCTTCCCCCTTGCGGCAATCCAAAGTTACTCATGACCGGCACCGGTACCTTCGGCGGATTCGGCCGGGTCAGTGAGAATCCAGGCCCAGGACTAGTTGTCAACCACGAATCCTACGACGGCGAGGACGCAAACACCAAAGGCTGGGACGATAACTTTTACGTCTGGAACCCAACAGCCAAAACACTCACCCTCCAGAGATCCTGACCCCGCCCCAGGCTCCCTGCTCCCTGCTCCCGTCTTCTGGCTCCTTGCTCGTCGCTCCTGGTTCGCTGGACTCTACGCACTGTACCTGTGCCCCGCCAACCGAGCCGGTCGGCAGGATGATACCGAACGTTGTCTCACCGAATCGGGATCGT
>JAKAJI010000318.1 GCA_021813825.1 Acidobacteriota bacterium
ACCTCCGCCAGCGCCCCGCAGATCTCCCCCACTGTCGCATACGCCCGCACCGCATCCAGCAAATACGGCATCGTATTCGCCTCTCCGCGCGCCGCTTCTTTGAGCGCCTCCAGCGCCTTCCCCACCACCGCCCCTTCCCGCCGCGCCCGCAGCCTTGCCAGCTTCTCCCCTTGCCGCCGCGCCGCCGTCTCGTCAATCACCAGCAGCGGCGGCGTCTCGTCCTCCGCCTCCACATACGCGTTCACCCCCACAATCTTCCGCTCGCCGGCCTCCACCTCGCGCTGAAACTCGTAACTGGCCCGCGCAATCTCCCCCTGTGGGAATCCCGCCGCAATCGCCGGTATCATCCCGCCTAACTCGTCTACCCGCCGCATCAGCGCCCGCGCGGCTTCTTCCATCTCATAAGTCAGCCGCTCCAGGTAGTAACTTCCTCCCAGCGGATCCACCTCCGCCGGGATCCCGCTCTCATACGCCAGCACCTGCTGCGTCCGCAGCGCAATCGTCACCGCGTGCTCGCTCGGCAGCGCATACGCCTCGTCGAGCGAATTCGTATGCAGCGACTGCGTTCCCCCCAGCACCGCCGCCAGCGCCTGGTACGCCGTCCGCACCACGTTATTCATCGGCTGCTGCCACGTCAGCGAACACCCCGCCGTCTGCGCGTGCGTCTTCAGCTTCAGGCTCCGCTCGTCCTTGGCCCCGAAACGCTCCCGCATCGTCGTCGCCCAGATCCGCCGCGCCGCCCGGAACTTCGCAATCTCCTCGAAGAAATCGCTGTGCGAGTTGAAAAAGAAACTCAGCCGCGGCGCGAACTCATCCACATCCAGCCCCCGCTCCACCGCCCACTCGACATACTCAATCCCGTCTCGCAGCGTGAATGCCAGCTCCTGCGCCGCCGTCGATCCCGCCTCCCGGATGTGATATCCACTTACCGAAATCGGATGAAACCGCGGCACGTGCTTCGCCGCATACTCCACCACATCGGTTACTAACTTCATCGAAGGCCGCGGCGGGTAAATAAACTCCTTCTGCGCGATATACTCCTTCAAAATATCGTTCTGCAGCGTCCCCGATATCTCCGTCCACTGAGCGCCCTGTTTCTCCGCCACCGCCAGATACATCGCGAATATCACCGGCGCCGGCGAGTTAATCGTCATCGAAACAGTTACTTCATCGAGCCTTATCCCCTCGAACAGCGTTTCCATGTCTTCGAGCGACGACACCGATACCCCGCACTTCCCCGTCTCGCCCAGACACGCCGGATCATCGGCGTCGTAACCCATCAGCGTCGGCAGGTCGAACGCCACCGAGAGCCCCGTCTGCCCCTGCTCGAGCAGATACCGGTACCGCGCGTTCGTCTCCTCCGGCGTCGCAAACCCGGAAAACTGCCGCATCGTCCACAGCCGTCCCCGGTACATCGTGCGGTGAATCCCGCGCGTGTAGGGAAACTCCCCCGCCTCTCCCGCCGCCGGCAAACCCGCCACGTCCTCCGGCCCGTAAAACGCCTTCAGCGGCAACCCGCTCAGGCTCGTAATCTCCTTCGCCGCCGCCTTACTCATCGCGCTCTCATTCTAGCGCCGCCTTCCCCCGCCCGACGCATCTCCACGCTGGCGTGCCAGCCCGCATCGCCGAGTTCGTGTTGCGCTATCAATTCTAAAGACCCCAATGGATCGACGAACCTTCCTACAAACCGCCGCGGCCGGCCTCGCCGCCTCGCGCGCCCATGCCGAAGCCCCGCAAGGCGGCCGCCGCCCGCCCAACGTCCTGCTCATTCTCCCCGACGAGTGGCGCGCGCAGGCCCTCGGCTGCATGGGCAACGCGGATGTTCACACGCCGAACCTGGACCGCCTCGCCGGCCAGGGCACGCTCTTCCGCCATACGCTGGCCAACACGCCCGTATGCTGCCCGGCCCGAGCCAACATTCTCACCGGAACTTACACCAGCCACAACGGAATGGTCGCCAACGACCTCCGTCTCCGCGAATCGGCCCGCACCATGGCCGGGCGGAGGTCTCGAAGTTATCACTCCCACGCAACGTTTGGGCCGAAGCCGTCTTACAATGCGAAATTCCGTATCGGAAGCGGCCATCCGGATACGCGGAGTGTCCGGGTCCACGAGAACCAGCAACAGGCTTATTTTCTATTGGATTAGCGCTATTGCGCGAACTCTTCCCGTTGTGTTGAACTGCGAAACGTCGCGTGCGGAGCAACATTCTTCTTGTCGCCGAAGCGGAACCGGTTATATCCTTGCCACTACCGTTGACCCGAACGCCAGCGGGAAAACAGACCTGGAGAGTTCAAAAAAAGATGATCGCCCTTTGGCCATCCCGTCGGTTTAGGTGTGAAAACCGCGACCCCGCTGCCCTCCTTAGCGTCCCGCTTCGCCTGTGCTGCCTCGTGCTGCTGATCGCCTCGATGACATTCGCTCAACTGAACAGCACAGGAACCATCGGCGGCGCTGTGTCTGACGCCTCAGGCGCGGCGGTTTCCGCAGCCTCGGTTCGAGCACAGAACGACGCAACAAAAGTTACGATCCAGGCGGTCACCTCCGCCGACGGCACCTTCGCCATTCCTGGCTTGCAGCCGGGTACCTATTCCGTGCACGTGGAAAAGGCCGGATTCGAGTCCTACGACATCCGCAACGTCGCCGTTCACCCGGCGCTTGTAGCCAATATCACGGCCACTTTGAAAGTTGGAAATGTCTCAACGCAAGTCAATGTAACCGCCGAAGCCACCGACGTCCAGACGAGCACGCCTGAGATATCGAGCGAAATCACCAAGGACCAAGTGGCGACGCTGCCCTTGAATGGCCGAAATTACCAGTCCCTGGCGGCCCTCATGCCTGGGGCCGTGAATACTTCGCCGGATACCGTGATGGGCCAGGGCGGTTTCAGCACAAACAACGTCATGTCAGTCAACGGCATGGGCCTCAGCGGCACCTTCTACACCGTCGACGGCATTTGGAACGAAAACACCGGCAACTTCACCCAGACGTCCGTCACTCCCAACCCGGACACCATCGAAGAGGTGCGCGTTCTACAAAATAACTACAGTTCGCAGTACAGTTTCATGGGCGCCAACGTCGTCCTCGTGCAGACGCGGAGCGGTACCAGCCAGTTCCACGGAACCGCATACGAATACTTCCGGAACAACGACCTGAATGCCAGGAACTTCTTCAGTCCTACCGTACCCATTCTGAAGCAGAACATTTTCGGCTATACGATCGGTGGGCCCGTTCTCATCCCCCATCTGTACGGCAACAAAGGAGCTCTGAAAACGTTCTTCTTCTGGAGCCAGCAATGGAGCCCGCAGCACTTCGGCGCCGTAATTCGCGGCGCGGACCCAAATTCGCAATTGCGCGCCGGGAACTTCAGTTCCTTGTCCAGCGCCATCATCGATCCCTCGACGAAAGCCCCGTTCCCAGGCAACATCATCCCTTCCGACCGCCTCAATACCCAGGCCCTGACCCTGCTCAACGCCGCCGCCCCGTTGCCGAACAACCTCGGAGGCGGATTTCTCAACTATCTTAATTCCGATCCCCAGATCAACTCCCAGCGCAATGACGACCTTAAGATCGACCAATACTTCGGCGAGAAATATCGCCTGACCGGCGAGTACATCGGCGAGCATGCCACCCAACTCTACTCCAATAACGCTTTCTCCGGCTCCCCGTTCAATACCAACAAGGAGAAGGTAATCTGGCCGGACTATTTGGCGCAAATCCAGTTCACTGCAACGATTTCTCCTTCAATGGTGAACGCCGCTAGCATCGCGATGAATCACCGCGTCGTCACTCTCACCCAGCAAGGCACCGCGCTGTTGAGCCAGGTGCCCGGCTTTTCCCAGACCTTGCCCTATTCCGGCGGACTTGGCTCCGATCGTCTGCCAGAGATCACCTTTGCCGGAGGTTGGGCGACGTTCGGCTCAGCCCCAGGCCTTCCGCTCATCGGCAACAGCAACCTCGATGCGACCATCTCCGACGACTGGAGTTGGCTCCGCGGTAACCACTACTTTCAGGCCGGGATCAATATTTACGACGGTCTGAAACGCCAGACCGTCGGCGAGCCAAGCAACGGAGTTTGGAGCTTCAATGGGCAGTTTACAGGGAACCCGATCGCTGACTATCTACTGGGAGACGCGGCATCTCTGCAGCAGGCCAGCACCGAAATGCGTCCCTATATGTACTATCCGATGATCTCCCCGTACTTTCAGGACCAGTGGAAGATCTCGCGCCGCCTTACGGTGACCGTGGGCCTTCGGATCTTGTGGGAACCGGTGCCCCATACAACGCCCGGATACGACAGCATGTTCAATCCGGCCACCTACAACCCCGCGCAGGCGCCGATCGTCAACCCGAACGGAAGCATAACGCCAACTGCCCAATACAATCCAACCAATGGGCTCATCGCCAACGGAATTAACGGCGTGCCGCTCAATTTCACCAACGCCCACCAGTGGTTCCTGGCGCCGACAGCCGGTTTCGCCTGGGATGTCTTCGGCGACGGGAAAACCTCGCTCCGGGGCGGATACGGTGTCACCTACACTAGGGTTCCGACCGCATACGATTGTATTTACAACTGCGCGGGGAACGTCCCACGCGTGCAAAGCATCACGCTCATAAATCCGTCGTTTCCGAACTCAGTCGGCGCCAAGGTCAAACCCGCCGGAGCGCCGACACTGACAAGTCAGGACCTGCAGCTACAGCCCGCTCAAGTGCAGAGCTACAGCCTCAGCCTCGAACACCAGTTCGCCAATAATTGGATGGTGTCGGTCGTTGGCGCCGGCAACATCGCCCGTCACCTCTCGGCCACGCTCAATTGGAACCAACCGCTCCCCGATGGAGCGTACAACTACAACCCCGTGATCAATAGTGGGACCGTCTTCCCTTACGTCTTCGCACCCTATCTCGGCTACGGAGCGATAAACACGCGGACCTCCGAGGGCAACGCATACTGGGATGCGCTGGAGGTCAGCGTGAGTCATCCGGCAGGCCACAATGTTATGCTTACCGCCGCCTACACCTGGCAGCACGACCTCGCCGACATAACCGGCAACTCCTTGTTCAACGGGGCGGCGAGCGCGCAGAATGCCTATGACCTCATGGCAAACTACGGCAACTCGCAGCTCAATATCGGACAGGTATTCTCGATGAGCGCCATCTGGACGCTGCCTTTCTTCCAGAGCGCCACGGGCCTAAAAGGCGCCTTGCTCCATGGATGGCAGTACTCCGACATCACCACGATCCAGAGCGGATTCTCGCTCGATCCAGGACTCTCAATCGCCAGACAAGGGCTGGCCACAAGGCCCAACGCAACTGGGGCATCCCCGTCCGGCCCCAAGACTGTATCGGAGTGGTTCAACACGGCGGCCTTTGTGGCCCCGCAGGCGGGATACTTCGGCAACGCCGGTCCAGGCACAATCACCGGGCCAGGAACGATCGACTTCGATATGGCGTTCTACAAAACGTTCTACATCACCGAGCGGCATTCCATAGAGTTCCGTGGTGAGCTGTTCAACATCTTCAATCACACCAATCTCGCCAATGTCTCCACAGCCTTGGGCGCGGGAAACTTCGGGCAGGTCATCAGCGCCCGCGACCCCCGCATCGCCGAGTTCGTGTTGCGCTATCAATTCTAAAGACCCCAATGGATCGACGAACCTTCCTACAAACCGCCGCAGCCGGCCTCGCCGCCTCGCGCGCCCATGCCGAAGCCCCGCAAGGCGGCCGCCGCCCGCCCAAC
>JAKAJI010000319.1 GCA_021813825.1 Acidobacteriota bacterium
CTACGCCGCGCGCTCCGGCTACGAAATCATCGAGGAGGTCGGCGTGCCGGCAATTCGCGCCAAAAGCATCCGCCAAACCGGGCGTCTCATCGAACTCGCCCGCCAGGCCGGTCTCGCCGTCAACTCGCCGCTCAACCCCGCCCACCGCGGCGGCGTCGTAACCCTCGACGTCCCCGACGGCCAAAACATCGTCGACGAACTCGCCCGCCGCAACATTCTGGTCGATTACCGTTCCGGCTCCGGCATCCGCCTGGCACCCCACTTCTACACCGAGGACGCCGAACTCGACGCAACCATCGCCGCCGTCCGCGAACTCGCTCCGGTGCGTGCGCTGTGACATTCTCCCCCGTCAGCCCCGATCGCGCCGCGGAACTAAAGGATCTCTCGCGCCACTGGCCCTCCCTCACCCTCAACGAAGCCCAACTCGGCGACCTCGACCTCCTCATCTCCGGAGCCCTCGCCGAACCCGTCCATCCGCAGCCAACCACCGCCCCCGCCGCCTGGCGCGACCCCGAAGGAAATCTCCTCGCCGTTCGCGACCCCGAAGGCTCGCTCGAAGTCCTCCGCGCCCCCGTCCATCATGACCACCTCGACCTCCGCGTTCCTCCCTCCGCCTTCGATGGCGCCGGACGCGTAGCGGTCTTCCTCACCCGTCCCCTCTCGCGCGAGTCGATGACCCACCTGCTCGGCCGCTCCGTCGCCCTGTTCGCCCTCGCCGGCGAATCGAGCGACATCGACCCCTACACGCTCGTCCGCTGCCTCCGCGCCACGCTCCCCCATTTCGCCGAAGGCGCCGCCCGTCTCGTCGTCCTCCCGTTTGTCCTGCCCGCCGAACCCACCGCTGCCCTCGCCGCCATCGCCGGAGCCTACGGTTGCGACCGCGTCCTCACGCTCGACCCGGAAACCGCCCCAACCTACCTGCCCGAAGTCCAGCGGGAACTCGACGCCCGCTACCCCCCGCGCAGCAAACAGGGCTTCACCATCTTTTTCACCGGCCTCTCCGGCTCCGGAAAATCCACCCTCGCCAACGCCGTCCGCGTCAAACTCCGCGAGCGCGATTCCCGTTCCGTCACCCTGCTCGATGGCGACCTCGTCCGCCGCATGCTCTCAAGCGAACTCACCTTCTCGCGCGAGCATCGCGACTTGAACATCCTCCGCATCGGCTTCGTCGCCGCCGAAGTAACCCGCGCCGGCGGCATCGCCATCTGCTCCCCCATCGCCCCCTACGCCGCCACCCGCGCCCAGGTCCGCGCCATGGTCGCCCCCCACGGCGGCTTCATCCTCGTCCACGTCTCAACCCCGCTCGACATCTGCGAAGCCCGCGACGTCAAAGGCCTCTACGCAAAGGCCCGCGCCGGCCTCATCGCCAACTTCACCGGCATCAACGATCCTTACGAAGCGCCGGACGACGCCGCTCTCACTCTCGACGCTTCCCGCCTCTCCCCGGAAGAGGCCGCCAGCGCCGTCATCTCTCATCTCGAATCCGAGGGCTATCTCTGTGATTGATCCATCCGCCCTGCTCGCGCGCATCGAACGCGGCTTCGAAGCCGCCCGCCAGGCCCTCGCCCCGTTTCGCGGTGTCGCCGTGAAGGCCACCAGCAAAGCCGACATGAGCCCCGTCACCGCCGCCGACCACGCCGTCAACCGCGCCCTCCGCGATACCCTCCCCCGTAACGGCGAAGGCTGGCTGTCGGAAGAAACCGCCGACGATGCCCGCCGCCTCGAATGTGACTCACTCTGGATCATCGACCCCATCGACGGCACCCGCGAATTCATTCACAACGTCCCCGAGTGGTGCGTCTCCATCGCCTACGTCCATCGCGGCCAGGCGCTCGCCGGCGGCATTTTCAACCCGGCAACCAACGAAGTCATCCTCGGCGCCACCGGCGCCGGAGTAACTTACAACGGCAACTTAGTAACTCTGGGCCGAAGAAATAGCCTCAACGGCGCCGTCGTCCTCGCCAGCCGCAGCGAAATCCGGCGCGGCGAGTGGACCGGCTTCGAAAACCTCGGCTTCGAAGTCCGGCCCCTTGGCTCCGTCGCCTACAAACTCGGACTCGTCGCCGCCGGCCTCGCCGAGGCCACCTGGACCCTGTCGCCCAAAAACGAATGGGACGTCGCCGCCGGCGCCGCGTTGATGGCCGCCGCCGGCGGTGTCGCCGCCAACACCGACTTCTCCCCACCCGTCTTCAACCAACCCAATCCGCGCATCCCCGGCTTCCTCGCCTGCGTCCCTGGACTCGACTCCCCCCTCCGCCAACTTCTGGCCCGTCATAACCGAGGCCATAACCAATGACACAAACCCGGCGCCACTTTCTCCAGTCCTCGGCGGCTCTCGCCGCTCTCCCCCTCCGCGCCTTCGCACCCTCAATGCGCGCCTACATCGGGAGTTACAGTTCGCCCCAAGGTCCCGAAGGCAGCATCGGCCGCGGCTCCGGCATCATCCTCTGCGACATCGATTCCACCACCGGCCAGATTCGCCAACGCGAAGTGTTCGACAACCCGACAAACCCGTCCTGGCTCGACTTCGGCCCCAAGAGCCGTGTGCTCTACTCGGCCAACGAGACCGGCGAATATCAAGGCGCCTCGTCAGGCTCCGTCAGCGCCTACGCCGTCGACGCCGCCACCGGACGCCTCACCCTCCTCAACACCCTGCCCTCCCACGGCGCCGGCCCCACCCACTTGAGCGTCCATCCCGGCGGCGGATATGTCTTCGTCGCCAACTACGCCGGCGGCACCGTCGCCGTCCTCCGCCTGAAAGAAGACGGATCCCTCGACGAAGTCACCGACGTGCACGTGGATACCGGAATCATCGGCCCGAAAAAAGCGTCGAGCGCCCCCAAAGGCAGTTTCGCCATCAGCGGGCACGACCGCACCCATGCCCACATGATTCTGCCCGCGCCCGGCGGAAAGTTCGTCCTTTGGAGCGATCTCGGCCTGGACCGCCTTTTGATGGCGCCTTTCGACAAAAAGACCGGCAAACTCGGAACGCCCCGCGAAACACCGCTGCCGCCCGGCGACGGACCGCGCCACTTCGCCTTCCACTCGAATGGCAAGTGGTTGTACTCGCTCCAGGAAGAAGGGTCCACCGTCGCCCGCTTCGACTACGACGCCTCCACCGGGAACTTAACCCCACGCGAAACCGTCTCCTCGCTCCCGCCCGGCTTCGCCGGAACCAACTACACCTCCGAGATCCGCATCCGCGCCGACGGCCGTTTCCTCTACTGCGCCAACCGCCTGCATGACTCCATCGCCTGGTTCGCCATCGCCGAAAACGGTCGCCTCACCTGGCACGGAGAAACATGGACTCGCGGCGATTATCCGCGCAGTTTCACCATCGATCCCTCGAGCCGCTTCCTGTTCTCCTGCAACCAGCGCGGCGACGCGGTGACCACCTTCCGCGTGGACCGCACCAAAGGCGCGCTCACCTTCACCGGCCACTACTTCCCCGCCGGAACCCCCTCGATTGTCGTGTTCCCCACAGCCTGATTCCAAACGGAATTGTAATCCCGTTTTCGAACAATTCACTGTCCCCGCTGTCTCGAAACCGGACAGCGAAAAAATCTCCTAACTTCAAGGAACCAAAACCGCTTAGTCGCGTAATGACAGATGTGGCGGTTGTAATTACGAAGGAAAAGGAGTTGGGTAAATGCTTAAGATTCTCTTGATCGGATTTTGCGTGGCTGGGCTGGCGCTCGCGAGCGCCGTCGAAACCTATCATGTCACGCTTCCCGATGCCATGATCGTGAACGGGACGCTCCTCCAGGCCGGCGCCTACACGGTGCGCGTGGAAGGCGACAAAGCGGTATTTGTGCACGGCAAACAGATGGCCGAAACCCCGGTGAAGGTCGAGCAGGCGCAGAAGAAGTTCGAATCCACGATCTTCAAGTCGGACAACACCGGCCACGGCCTGCGCCTCAGCGAAATCCGCATCAGCGGCACCAAAACCAAACTGGTGCTCCAGGCCAACTAGACGCCCGGCGGCATACGGCACGAAACAAGTTTGTTCTCCCCTACCTCAGGCGGGACGTCTGACCCACGTTCCGCCTCTTTTTTCCCTCCGGGCCCGCACCGCGCAACCCGGTATCCTGAATGAAGATGTTTTCCCGCGTTTCTTTGTGGCTGTCGCTGGTTCTGGCCGCGGCGCCCCTGTCCGCCAAGACGTTTCTCGTCCTTCCGCTGTTCAACTTGTCCGGATCGCAGAACCTGGACTGGATCGGCGAAAGCGTGGCGGAAACCGTACTCTCGGCCGCCGGTTCCGGAACCGCCATCGTTCTCGACCGTGATGACCGCGAAGAAGCCTACCGCAAACTCGGACTCCGCCCCGGCGCGCAATTGACGCTCGCTTCGGTGATCAAACTCGGCCAAACCCTCGGAGCCGATCGCGTATTCTTCGGCACCTTCCGGCTGACGCCTCCAGCGCCGGCACTGACCGTCGCCGGAACACCCACCGAGCCGAAAAACCGCCCACGCGGAACCCTTACCCTTTCGGCGCGCATGCTCGATCTCGCCCAGATGCACGAGGGAAGCGAATTCAGCGAGGTCGGCCCACTCGAAGATTTGGGCGTGATGCAGCAGAAACTCGCCTGGCGCGCGCTCAAGGCGCTCGATCCCGCTCTCGCCGGCGAAGAGGACACGTTCTTAAAGGATCATCCGCGGATCCGCGTCGACGCGCTCGAGTCCTACATCCGTGGACTGCTCGCCCGCACGCCGTCAGAGCAGGAAAAGTTGTTTGAGCGGTCCGCGACCCTCGATCCCGCCTTCGCCCAGCCCGCCTTCGAACTCGGCCACATGTACTGGAACCGCCAGCAGTTCTCCCTCGCGGCCCAGTGGTTGGCCAAAGTCCCCGCAACCGCGGCGCACGGCCACGAAGCCCGGTTCTTCCTCGGACTCTCGCGCTACGAGATGGGCGACGCCGCCGGCGCCGAGCGCGCGCTCACTGACGTCACCGCCGAAGTGCCCCTCGGCGACGCTTTCAACGACCTCGGCGCCGCGCAACTGCTGGCGGGCGACGCCGAAAAAGCCGTGACCAGTTTCGCCCAGGCCCTGAAAGACGACCCCTCCGACCCCGTGTACCAGTTCAACGCCGGCTACGCGCTCTATAAGAAAGGCGACTGTTCCGGAGCGACGCCCCACCTGGAAGCCGTCTTGAAACGGGATTCCTCCGATAAAGACGCGGCCCTGCTCCTGGACCGCTGCCGCTCGGGAGCCGCCCCGGATGGCATCAAGAACCGGAACCTCGCCCGAATCAAGACGAATTTCGAGGAGAGCGCGTACCGGCAGCTACAGGACGTATTTCAGACGAAACGAAAATAGCGGAATCGGATTATAATAGGCCGACCATGTGGGAATGGTTTGGCATCAGCGACCAGGGGCGCGTCCGTCAGAACAACGAGGACTCCTATTACGCCGGAAGCGAAGGACTCTTCGTCGTGGCCGACGGGATGGGCGGCGCGCAGGCCGGCGAACTGGCTTCCCGCATCGCCGTGGATTCGCTCCGGGACAGCCTGAACGGAACCCCGGCGCCCGGGCCGGAGATGCTCCGCCAGGCCGTTTTGGACGCCAACCGCAAGGTCATGGAAGCGGCGGCTCAGGATTCCTCCCGCGCCGGAATGGGCACCACCCTGGTGGCCATGTTGACGCAAGGGCCCGACGTCCACGTCGCCAGCGTCGGCGACAGCCGCGCTTATGTCTACGATGCCGCCAAACTCATTGCGATCACCGAGGACCAGACCT
>JAKAJI010000026.1 GCA_021813825.1 Acidobacteriota bacterium
CGGGACAACCTGTGCCTCGGCGTCGGAGAGCGTGGCGCGCAGGAGGGCGCTGAGGCGGGCGATCATCGAGTCGGCGCGGCGCGGGTCTTCGTAGACCACGGAAGAGATGGTGTTGAGGGCGTTGAAAAGGAAGTGGGGTTGCAGTTGGAGGCGTAGGTTTTCCAGGCGCGCTTGGGCGAGGGAGGCCTCGAGTTGGACGGCGCGGACATGGCGGTCGAACAAATAGAGGATGCTCACGATGAGCGTGTAGCAGACCACGTCCATGAAGAACTCCATGGGGTAGCGGGCGGTCATGACGCCGTAGTCATAGCGGCCGAGGCCGAAGAGCGGAAACAGGAGGGAACGAAGCGCCCACATGAGCGAAGTGTGGATGAGAGAGTAAACGACGAGGGCGGCCAAGTGGAGCGGGAGGCGCGAGAGCAGGTTGGCGCGGCGGATGGGGAACCGGCGGGCGAAGCGCGCGAGGAAGGGGAACAGGAGCGCGGCCATCCAGGCTCCGGTCATGAGTTCGTTGATGAGCGGCTCGAGGAGTGGAACGTGTTCGCGATTGGAGGTGTATTCCAAATAGCGGTAGCCGGTCAGCAGGAGGCCGACGGCGGTGAAGTAGCCGAAGATGATGAGCGCGTTTTGGAGCCGCTGCTTCACGCTCCCCAGTATAGTGCGGCCGCGGGGCTGGAGCTGCGTTTGGCATAATCAGTGCAGAAAGGGCTCGGGAGGCAGGTACGCGATTCGCAGACAGGAGCACGGCCTTGGAGAACCTGCTGCGGCGCGCGCGCCGGCGGCAGGCGCGGCACCTTGCGCTCGAAGCACTGACGGACGCAGTGGCCGTGGCGATGGCCGCGGTGGTGGTGCTGCTGGCGGCGGGAATGCCGGGCCGGCCGGGCGTGTGGGCTGTGGTTACAAGCCTCGCTGCGGTAGGCTTTGCCGGATGGCGGGCGCGGCGGGGCATCGGTTCGCGCTTTGCCGCGGCGCGGCGCATCGACGAGCGGCTGCAACTTCACGACACGCTAGCGACAGCGCTCCATTTTCTTGAGGCCGGGTCGTGTGATGCGTCCGCCGAGGTGGTGGAGCGGCAGCGGAGGATGGCGGAAGAAGCGGCGCGGCGGGTGAGCATGGAGCGTGCTTTGCCCCTGCGAAGACCCCGCGCGGCGGTTGCGTGCCTGGCGCTCGTGGGGGTGTCGGTGGGCCTCGTGTTCCTCCGCTATGCGACGATGCGGAAGCTGGACCTGGCCGCGCCGCTGATTGCGATCCATTTCGAGCGTGCTCCGGCGCCGGAGTTGGCGAAGCTGGCGCGGAACGGGCACCGTTCGCGAAGCGGGGATCCGGTGGCGATGCAGCCGGCGCCAGGAGATCCGGCCTCCACCACTCAGGACGGAATGGCGCAGACGGAGGAGGCGCCGCCGGACGTGTTGAACACCGTCGATGAGCCCAACGTCGACAATTCGAAAGAGGGCGCCAAGGGCGCGGGTCAGGCGAAGGCGAAGGATGGAGAGGGCAAGGAAACGCCGTCGGGGGCGAACCCGGATGGCACGCAGGCCTCCGATGACGATCGGGCCGGGGAGGGGAAGAAGGACGCGCGCACCGGCGACACGCCGAGCCGTGAGGGAGCGTCGCAGGAGGCCGGCAAGAAATCGTCGAACGCGAGCGCGAGCCCGAGCCTGATGCAGCGGGCGCGGGACGCGATGTCGGATCTGCTGGATAAGTTCAAGTCCGCGGCGCGCTCGCAGGAAGGCGGCAAGGACGCCAAATCGGCGCAGGAGGGCAACCGCTCGCAGGGGCAGAAGCAGGCCGCCAATAGCGCCAACGGTGCGAGCGCTCAGAACCAGCAGGGGTCTCCGGATGCGAGCCAGCAGGGAGATGCGGCTTCGGTGGCCGGGCAGAAGGTGGACGCGGCGCAGGCCGGTACAGGCCGCGAGGGCGATAAGAACAATTCGCCGGAGGCGCAAAGCGGGATCGGCCGCGAGGACGGCAGCAAGGATACGAGGCTGGCCGAAGAGCTTGCGGCGATGGGCAAGATCAGTGAGTTGATTGGGAAGCGGTCGGCGAGCGTCACCGGCGAGATGAGCGTTGAGACCGGTTCGAACGGCCAGCAGCTTAAGACGCAGTATTCCGACCAGAAGGCGGCGCACAGCGCGGCGGGGGGCATCGTGGATCGGGATGAAGTTCCGATCGCCTATCAAACCTACGTGCAGCGGTACTTCGAAGAGGTCCGAAAAAATGCCCCGGCCGGCGCGCGAGCGGGAGTTGCAGGCGCGCAGACCGGGGCGTCCCAGTAACAAGCTCTGGGTAGAGGAGGGTTAGTGGTCCTGGCCTCCGTTTCCGTTGCCGCCCTGGTTGGAGGGCGCGGTTCCGCCGATGGCGACGGTGTCGTGCGGGGAGGCGTTGGGATTTGATTCGCCGTTCGGCGTGAGCACGGTGACCACCCTCGGGCCGGGCGTATCGGCGACGGAGACGGTGACCACGGCGGTGAGTTGCGTGCCGTCGGGCGAGACCTGGATGCCGGTGACGGTGACGTCCGGATCGGCGTTCGTGAAGGGTCCGTGGCCGTTGTGGTCGCTGTGGCGGCGGCGCTCATTGGTGTCGCCGTTGCCTTGGGCGTTGCCATTGGCGGAGGCGAGGAAGTCGACTCCGGTGGCGCCTTGGAGGTTCCTGCCGTTGATGGTGAGGTTCACGGTTTGGCCGGGCTGGATGGATGCGGGCTGGACGGCTGTGACGAGGGGTTGGTTGCCGGCCTCGCCGCGGTCATGATGGTCGTCTTCGCCCTGGGACTCGCCTTGCGCTTTGACGGCGTCAATTGTGCCGGCGACCTGGAGGGTGCTCAGGTTCAGTAAAGCCAGCGTGCCATCGCCTTCGTTGGTCACGAGCAGGAAGTTGTCGAGAGTGTCGACGGCGAGAGAGCGGGGTCCGAGACCGACCGGGACCTGGCTCTCTGTGGTGAGGGTGAACTGGTTGTTGTTCACGCCGGCTTTGGCGACGGTGACGGAAGAGCCGGTCTGGTCGGCGAAGTAGACGAAGTTGCCGGAGACGACGAGGTCGTTGTTGCCGGCGGCGGCGACCTGGAATCCGGTTGTCTGGATGTTTCCGTTCGACAGATTGACGGCGACGATGCTGTCCCCGCCGGCATCACTCGGTTCGACGACGAGGGCGTAACCGAGAGCCGGCAGGAGGGCGATCGCCTTGGGCCGGCTATTGACGCCGAGGGCCACCTGGGTTTTCACCGCGAGGGAGGTGAGGTCCACCTCGACGATGGCGCCGGCGTCTTCGGAGGCTACGTAGGCGATCCCGGTAGACGGGTCGATGTCGATGCCACGCGGGGCGCGAGCCACCTGGATGGTTGCGGTGAGTTGCGGCACGGTTACGTCGATGATGGATACGGTGTTGGAGTCTTCGTTGGCGACGACGGCGAGGTTGTTATAGAAGGCGACGGCGCTTGGGCCGCCCCCAGTGGGAATCTGCGCGGTGACGGTGCCGGTAGCGAGGTCGATGAGAGCCACCGACGCATCGTCGCGTTCGGTGACGGCGGCGATTGTTCCCGCGGCGTTGACGGCTACGGCGTTCGGGCCGCTGCCGGAGGGAAGATCGATGACGTTGGTAATTTTCCGGGCGTCGAGGTCGGCGACGCGGACCACGTCATCTTCCTCGTCGGTTATGAGAGCCATGTGCGTGCCTGGGATCCAGGCGACATCAGCCAACTCACGCGCGCGGGGCGTGTTTTCGGCTTGCGGCGGGAAGGCGCCCTGGCCGGGGCTGGGAAGAATGACGATCTCGACCACGTTGCTGACCATGCCGCCCGCGGTCACGGCGACCTCTACGCGTCCGGCGCCGGCCAGCGAGGGAGGCAGTTCGACGTTGATCTGCTGCAGACCGGAACAGCAGGGGGCGTTGCCGTAGAACGTCACGTTCACCGGTGTGCCGCCGATGGTGACGGTTGGCGCGGCGGACAGATTCAGACCGGTTACGTAGATAGACAAATAGGTTGGAGCGCCGTGCGTGGTGACGGTGAACGGGCCGGGGGAAAACGTAATGGCGTTCAGGACTGCGCCGTCGCGCGTGCCGGTCCCGAATATCGAGAAAACACCCGGAGCCGCGGCGGCGCTAATGGTAACGGGAGTGCTAAAGGTTCCCACGGGTGAGGTCAGAGTTAACTGATAGCTGCCCGGCGCCACGTTAGTGCCGATGAGGGCGTTCACCTGGTTGGGCGACGTGTAAAAAAGTGCGAGAGGGGTATTACCAATTTTCACGGTGACGCCACCGAGCGTGGTCGGAAGATTCTGAGGGCTTCCGGCCTCTGCCGTTTCTGTGGCGATCCGGTAACCGAAAATCGAGATGATCGTTCCTGGCGTAAGTGCTTCGTTGGCCAGGAAGGATGCGGCGTTAAGTACCTGAAGCGATTGCGCGGAAGCGCCGATGGCGCAAAGCGCGGGCAATAACAGGATTGCAGCGAGAGTTCTCATGGCGACACTCCCGCGGTGCAATCGGAACGCCAGTTCCCGGTGGCTCAGACAGGTCTGGAGGGAGGTTGGGAAGACTCCTGTGGCTGTTCCGTTACCAGATCGAGAAAAGCCTTGGCGGCGTGGCTGAGGGCGCGGCGCGCGGGGTAGACGAGGCGGACGTTGCGGTCAAGTTGAAGTTCGGGCACGCGGACTTCTTTGAGGGTTCCCTGCTGCAATTCGGGTTCGACACACATGCGAGGAAGGAAGGCCACGCCTTCGTTGCGTTGGACGAGTTTGCGAATCGTCTCGACGGTGGGCATCTCGAGGTCCATGTTCAAGGGGACTTTGCGCTTCTGGAACTCGCGGACGACGAAGGCCCGGTAGGGAGATAAAACATTATGGGCAATAAATGTTTCCATTCCGAGTTCGGTGAGAGCGACTTCGTCAAGAGAGGCGAAGCGGTGTTCGGGCGAGACGACGAAGGCGAGGTGGTCCTTGAAAATGACCTGGCTCGAGAGGCGTTCGTCCTCGGGGTCGTAGCTGATGACGCCGAGTTCCAGGGCGCCGTCGATGATTTCGCCGGGAATGGCGCTTGAAACCGACCTCCGCACCTGGACTTTGACCTTCGGATAACGGCGGCGGTACTGCGTGATGTGCTTGAGCAGGTAAAGCGTGGTGGATTCGTTGGCGCCGATGATCAGGCGGCCGGCGGAGTTGTCGCGCAGCTCGGCCAGGGCGTTGTCCATGTCGGAGGAAAGGTGCTCGAAGCGGCGGGCGAACTCCAGGACGATCCGGCCGGCGTCGGTGACCATGAGGTTCTTGCCGCTGCGGTCGAGGAGGCGCTCGCCGAGGTCGGATTCTAGCTTTGAGATCGCCAGTGAAACCGCGGGTTGGGTTCGGCCTAAACGCTCGGCGGCGCGGGAAAAGCTCTTCTCGTTGACCACAGTGAGGAAGACCTTGAGGAGGTACGGTTCCATAAGCCGATTTTATAGCATTATGGAAATTGATGCAGGGAGCGACTATTATAAATTTGCTAAATCAAACAGGGCACCGGATAATGGAAGAGATCCCGAGGAACGATGACTAACCGAGTCTATATCTTCGACACGACGCTCCGAGACGGGGAGCAGTCGCCTGGCTGCAGCATGACGGTGCAGGAAAAGCTTCGGATGGCGGCGAAGCTGGTGGAACTGGGGGTGGACATCCTGGAAGCGGGATTTCCGATTGCCTCGGAAGGGGATTTCGAGGCGGTGCAGAAGATTGGGCAGGAGTATTCCTGGGCCCATGTAGCGGCGCTGGCGCGCGCGGCGACGGGGGATGTGGAGCGGGCGGCAGCGGCGCTGCGGCCGGCGAAGCGCTCGCGGATTCATACGTTTATCGCGACCAGCGATATTCATTTGAAGTACAAGCTCAAGAAGAGCCGGCAGCAGGTGGTGGACGAGGCGGTGGCCGCGGTGGCGCTGGCGCGCAACTACACCGACGACGTGGAATTCTCGGCTGAAGACGCGACGCGGACGGATCCGGATTATCTCGAAGAGGTATGCCGGGCGGTGGTTGCGGCGGGAGCCCGGACGGTGAACCTGCCGGACACGGTGGGGTACTCGGTTCCGGAGGAGTATGGGGCTCTGATCGGCCGGATCGCGAAGGCGTTGGGCGATAGCGCGGTGGTGAGCGTTCACTGCCACGACGATTTGGGTTTGGCGGTGGCGAATTCGATCGCGGCGGTGCAGGCGGGGGCGCGGCAGATTGAGTGCACCATTAACGGGATCGGCGAGCGGGCCGGGAATGCGGCGCTCGAAGAAGTGGTGATGGCGTTTAAGACACGGCCGGACCGGCTGCCTTACCAGACGAAGATTTCGAGCGAGCATTTGTATTCGGCGAGCCAGCTTTTGGCGCAGACGATCACGTTCGGGCCGCAACCGAACAAAGCGATTGTGGGAGAGAACGCGTTTGCGCACGAGGCGGGCATTCACCAGGACGGGTATCTGAAGGAGCGGTCGACCTACGAGATTATCGATCCGAAGTCCGTCGGCGTGCCGGAGAGCAAGCTGGTGTTGGGCAAGCACAGCGGACGTCATGCGCTGAAGCAGCGGTGCCAGGACCTGGGATTCGATTTGTCGAAGGAAGATTTGGATCACGTATACCAGCGGTTTACGGCGCTGGCGGACCGGAAGAAAGGACTGCGCAACGATGAGATTCTGGCGCTGATTCAGGAGCGCCAGGCGGCCGCGGCGGCGCAATAGCGCGCTCCGGCGAGATCTGTTCCCCCTCTGCGCCCGGTGACGAGCGGCGCCAGAAGCGCGTTACCCTACCCAAGAGCATGCAACTGAACATTCTGATTCTGCCCGGCGACGGCATCGGGACCGAGGTGACACGGGAAGCCGTCAAGGTACTGGAGAGCGTTGCCGAGCGGTATGGCCATACGTTGAAGTTGGATCACGGGCTGCTGGGCGGCACGGCGATTCATCAGACGGGGAACCCGCTGCCGCCGGAGACGGTGACGAAGGCGGTTGCGGCCGACGCCACGCTGATGGGCGCGGTGGGTCTGCCGGAGTTTGATGCGGCGCCGCCGGACAAGCGCCCGGAGCGGGGGTTGCTGGGGCTACGGAAGACGCTGGGGGTGTTTGCGAATCTGCGTCCGGTGCGGGCCTACGAGGCGCTGGTCGACTCCTCGCCGCTCAAGAACCACCTGGTTTCGGGCACGGACATGATCATAGTCCGCGAGTTGACGGGCGGGCTTTACTACGGCACGCCGCGGGGCATTTCGGGTTCGGGCGCGGCGGAACAGGCCGTCAACACGATGTTTTATACGCGGCCGGAGATTGAGCGGGTGGCGCGGGTGGCGTTCTCGCTGGCGCAGCGCCGGCGCAAGCGGCTCACCAGCGTTGATAAGTCGAACGTGCTTGAGAACTCGCAGCTTTGGCGGCGGGTGGTGATCGAAGTGGCGAAGGAATTTCCGGACGTCGAACTGGATCACCTGCTGGTGGACAACTGCGCGATGCAGTTGGTGCTGAATCCGCGGCGGTTCGACGTGCTGCTTACGGAGAATCTGTTCGGCGATATTCTGAGTGACGAAGGCGCGGTGCTGGCGGGCTCGATCGGGATGCTGCCGTCGGCGTCGCTCGGCGACCGGCGGCCATCGGGCGCATGGACGGGGCTGTACGAGCCGGTGCACGGCTCGGCGCCGGACATCGCGGGGCAGAACAAGGCCAATCCGCTGGGAGCGATCGGTTCAGTGGCGGCGATGCTCGAATACAGTTTCGGTTTGACGGAAGAAGCCGCGGCGGTGAATGCCGCGATGGAAGACGTGCTGAACTCGGGGCGCGTGACGGCGGACCTGAAGCCCGCGGGTACGCCGGCGTCGACGCCGGAGGTGGGTTCGGCGATTGCGGAGCGGATTCGGGGCGGGAAGTGAGAGGGGATTTGATGAAACCTCGGACGATCATCGAAAAAGTCTGGGACAACCATGTGGTGGCCGAGCGCGCCGGTGCGCCCTCGCTGATCTTTATTGATTTGCACCTGGTGCATGAAGTGACATCGCCGCAGGCTTTTGACGGCTTGCGGCGGCGCGGGTTGAAAGTGCGGCGGCCGGACCTGACGCAGGCGACCACGGACCACAGCACTCCGACCACGCCGCGCTCGTTGCCGATCGTCGATCCGATCGCGGCCAAGCAGGTGCAGCAGCTTGAGGCCAACTGCCGTGAGTTCGGGATTCCGTGCTTCGGATTTCACAGCGACAAGCAGGGCATCGTTCACGTCATCGGACCCGAGCAGGGTCTGACGCAGCCTGGGATGACGGTGGTGTGCGGCGACAGCCACACGGCGACGCATGGCGCGTTCGGCGCCCTGGCTTTCGGCATCGGCACGAGCGAGGTGGAGCACGTGCTGGCCTCGCAGTGTTTGCTCCAGCGCCGCTCGAAGACCTATCAGGTGAAGGTAGACGGGATGCTGCGGCCGGGCGTGACGGCGAAGGACATTATTCTGGCGCTGATCGCGCGAATCGGCATCGGCGGCGGCACGGGCTGCGTGTTCGAGTACTGCGGCCCGGCGATCCGTTCGCTCAAGATGGATGAGCGGATGACGATTTGCAATATGTCGATTGAGGGTGGGGCGCGCGCGGGGATGGTGGCGCCGGACGACACGACGTACGAGTACATTTCGGGGCGGCCGTTTGCGCCGAAGGGCGCGGCCTGGGAGGCGGCGCTGGCGCGTTGGAAGCAGTTGCCGACTGACGAGGGCGCGACGTACGACAAGAGCATCACGATCGACGCTTCCACGCTCGAGCCGATGATCACCTTCGGGACGAACCCCGGGATGGGGATTCCGATCACGGCGCCGGTGCCGGACCCGAGCGGCGTGAGCGATCCGCTGGAGCGCGAGTCGCTTGCCAAGGCGCTGCGGTATATGGATCTCGAACCGGGCAAGCCGCTGCTGGGGCATAAGGTGAACGTGGTGTTCATTGGGAGCTGCACGAATTCGCGGATTTCGGATCTTCGCAGCGCGGCGCAGGTGCTGCGGGGGCGGAAAGTGCATCCGGGCGTGCGGGTGATGGTGGTGCCGGGGTCGCAGCGAGTGAAGGAGCAGGCGCAGGCCGAGGGACTGGACCGGGTGTTCCGCGAGGCGGGGGCTGACTGGCGCGAAGCGGGCTGCTCGATGTGCATCGCGATGAACGGCGATCAGCTTCAGCCGGGCGAGTACAGCGTTTCGACGAGCAATCGCAATTTTGAAGGGCGGCAGGGCAAGGGTGGCCGGACGTTCCTGGCGAGCCCGTTGACGGCCGCGGCGGCGGCGGTGACCGGCGTGGTGACCGACGTCCGCCATCTGGGGTAGGAGAGATTGGCCGACATGACAAAGTTCACTGCATTTGAGAGCAAGCTGGTTCCGCTGGCGACCGACAACATTGATACGGACCAGATCATCCCGGCGCGGTTTCTCAAGACGACTTCGAAGGACGGCTTGGGCGACCAGCTTTTCTGCGACTGGCGCTACCTGAGCGACGGATCTCCGAACCCGGAGTTCGTGCTGAATCAGGCGGCTTACCAGGGGCGGCAGATTCTGCTGGCGGGAGACAATTTCGGGTGCGGAAGCTCGCGCGAACATGCCCCGTGGGCGCTGACCCAGTACGGGTTCCGGGCGGTGATCAGCACCTCGTTCGCCGATATATTCAAGCAGAACTCGCTGAAGAACTCGCTGCTGCCGATCGTGGTGCCGGCCGACGTACACCGCTGGCTGTTCGCCAACACCGAGAGCCCGGTGAAGGTGGATCTCGAAGATCGAGCGCTGCATTTGAGCGACGGACGGCGGGTGGAGTTTCCGGTGGACGAATTTGCGCGTCACTGTCTGCTGGAAGGCGTGGACGAGTTGGGCTACATCCTGCAGCAAGCGGATGCGATCGCGGCGTTTGAGGCGAGCCATCCGGCGGCGATTAACACACTGGGCTAGTTATGTTGCGCCTGCTTTTCGTCTTTGCGTTCGCGCTCTGCGCTTTCGCGCAGTACGACGAGCCGATGCCGCTTAAAGTGCCGGGGATCCCGGCCCAGTTGCACGGGAAGATCCACACGATCTCGAAGAAAGAGATTACGCTCGACCGCGGCGACGAGAACGTCATGCCGTTCTCGATCACCCACAAGACGCGTTTCTTCAAAGACGGCAAGGAAGTGAAGTGGAAGGCATTCCAGCGTGGCGACGAGGTATCGATCCAGGCGTTAGAAGACTTTCCCGGCCACTTCAGCGCGCAGGTGGTGAAGAACCGCAAGCAAAGCCCACCACCCCAATAAGCGAGGTGGGCGGGGTGCGGGGCTTCCCGCGGAACGCAGCGCTCGGGAAGCGCGTCGGAAGTTATGTTCCGAACGTCCGTGCGCGCCGCCTCTCGCGGTTTCGCGCGCTTACTGCTAAATTGGGGAAGTCGTGGAAACCTTCGATCTGATTGTCATCGGCTCGGGTCCGTCGGGACAGCGGGCGGCGATACAGGCGGCTAAGTCGGGGAAGAAGGTCGCACTTATCGAGAAGAGTAGTGTGATTGGCGGTGTTTGCATCAACACCGGGACCATTCCGAGTAAGACACTTCGCGAGGCTGTGCTGCACCTATCCGGCTATCAGTATCAGAGCATTTACGGCATTAACTACCGGGTAAAGGAAAAGATCACGATGCACGACCTGGCGTTCCGGGTCCAGCACGTGATCAAGACGGAAGTTGACGTCACGCAAGCGCAACTATCGCGGAACAACATCGATCTGCTGATTGGGACGGCGACATTCTTGGATTCGCACCGGATTCGCGTGGACGGGGCGAAGGGAACGCAGGAATATCAGGCTTCGACGATCGTGATTGCCAGCGGGACGAAGCCGGCGGCTTCGCCGAAGGTGCCGATCAACGGGCGGACGATCATCAACAGCGATCAGATTTTGTCGATGGCGGAGTTGCCGAAGACGATGATCGTGGTGGGTGGCGGGGTGATCGGCGTGGAGTACACGTGCATGTTCGCGACGCTGGGCGTCCGCGTCATTCTTGTGGAGCGACGCCCGCGGCTGCTTGAGTTCGCCGATTCCGAGATTGTGGAAGCGCTCAGCTATCATCTTCGCGACAGCCGGGTGACGATGCGGCTGAACGAGGAGGTTTCCTCGGTGGAAGAGACGCCGGAGGGTGGCGTGGTGGCCACGCTCGAGAGCAAGAAAAAGATATCGGGAGATGCGCTGCTCTACGCAGTGGGCCGGCAGGGCAACATCGACGAGTTGAACCTGGCGGCGGCGGGCATCGAGGCCGACTCGCGGGGGCGGATTAAGGTGAACGCCGATTACCAGACGGCTCAGCCGCACATTTACGCGGTTGGGGACGTGATTGGGTTCCCGAGCCTGGCGTCGGTGTCGATGGAGCAGGGCCGGATCGCCGCGGCCCACGCCGTGGGCAAGCAGGTGAAGTCGAATCCGGCAAACTACCCGTACGGCATTTACACGATTCCCGAGATTTCCTTTGTCGGCAAGACCGAAGAACAGCTTACGGACGAAGACGTTCCCTACGAGGTGGGCCTGTCGTATTACCGGGAGATCGCGCGCGGGCAAATCCGGGGCGACACGGCCGGCCGTTTGAAGATCATCTTCCACCGTGAGACGAGGGAAGTGCTTGGGGTCCATATCATCGGCGAGGGCGCGTCGGAGTTGATTCACATCGGCCAAGCGGTTATGATTCTGGGCGGGACGGTGGAATACTTTATAAACACAGTGTTTAATTACCCGACACTGGCGGAATGTTATAAGGCGGCGGCGTTTAACGGCCTGAATAAGCTGACGAGGCTATAGCTCATGCGGCGCGCGATTGGCGTTTCGGTTTCCGACCGGGTGGTGGCGGGCGTGGTGGAAGATCACGGACTGGCCACCGCTCCTTTCGTGGGTTGCACGGCGGACGAACTGCTGTCGCTGCCGGCCGAAGGAATTGCGGAGTGCATCGGGGAGCTGGCAGTGAAGGCGGCGGGCGGGCAGCCGGTGGCGGCGGTGGGAGCGGGGTTTCCGGGGGTGATCCGGCACGGCGTGGTGGAGGAGTCTCCGAACCTGCAGCAGGTGAAGGGGACCAACATGCGGCGGCTGGTGGCCGACATACTGCGCGCGCGCGGCATCGATGCGCCTGTGTCGGTTTATAACGACGCCGATATCGTGGCGGCGGGGCTTGCCGGCACGCGGGGCCAGCTTGACCGCATTGTGCGGGTATGGACGCTCGGCAATGGGATCGGCTACGGCCAGTATCCGTGGACGGAGGGCATGTGGGAAGGCGGGCACATGGTGGTTTCGCTCGACCCGAAAGAGCGCTTCTGCGGCTGCGGCGGCGTGGGGCATCTTGAGGGCATCATGGGCCACCGCGCGATGCGTCTGCGGTTCCTGGACCTCGAGCCTGAAGAGGTGTTCGCGCAGGCGGCGCAGGGCGACACGCGCTGCGTGGAATTTGTCAGCTTCTGGCACCGGGCGCTTGCCGCGGCAACGGCGTCGATGATCCATCTGAGCGGGCCGGGGAAGTTCTTCATCACCGGTCCGAATTCAAAACATGTCGACATGGAAATGCTAGGGCGCTTCCTCAATGACATGGTGAAAATGAGCCCGTTCCAGGGCTATGTGTTCGAAGTGGTCCCTTCGACGGATGAGGTCGCCATCGTCGGGGCGGCGCTGAACGCGGACCTTACGCCGGCAGAGTAAGGTTTCAGGCGCGCAGTGGCTTAAGCGCGGCCCCGATCTGCGCGGTGCGCTTACCTTGGTGCCGGGCGATTTCCAGATCGTCGGAGGTGGGGGGATTATTGGTGGGGCCGGCGACCATGGACGAGCCATACGGCGTTCCGACTCCGTGGTGGATCTTGGCGTGCGTGTAGCCGTTCGGCACGATGACGAAGCCGAGGTGGGAAAGCGGCACGAACATCGTCGTGGCGGTGCTCTCGTTGCCTCCGTGGGGACCGCCGGTGGAGACGAAAACACCCGCCGCTTTGCCGTTCAGCTTGCCCTGGAACCAAAGGCCGCCGAGCGAGTCGATGTAGGCCTTCAACTCGGCGGACACGTTGCCGAAGCGGGTGGGAGTGCCGAACAGGATGGCGTCGGCCCAGTCGGCATCCGCGGTGGTGGGCGCGCCGTATTCGGCGATCATCCGCTCACTGCGCTCCTTCCAGCCGGGAACCTTGGCCATGACGGATTCGCTGACGATGTCCGGCGCGCGGCGAAGGCGCACTTCAGCGCCAGCCTCGCGGGCCCCTTCGGCGACTGCCTTGGCCAAGGCCTCAACCGCGCCGTCCCGGGAATAGAAAACAACCAAGACTTTCGTAGCTTGATCGGGCATCCTTCAATTTTCCCAGGGATGCGGGCCGCGCGGGGCGGGAGAGTGGCCGCTACTTTTTCAACGCGATGGATTGGATTACGATCGCGTGCGCGCCGCCGCGTTCGTACGGGATTCCGGTTACGGTGACTTCCCGGGCGGCGAAGGGCATAAGGCGGGCGTTCTGGCCGGCCGCGGGCATTTTACCGGCAATGGGGAGATAGATCGTTCCGTCGGCGGTCTGAATGACGAGCGGAGAACCTTTGCGAGCGCACGCGACAGCGCACTCGGCGCTGATCGGTTTGGCGAGGTTCTGGGTAAATGTACAGGACGAATCGATGACCCAACCTTCAATGGTGACCGGCGCAGGCGCGGCAGCGAAGGCGGAGACGGCGAACAAGGCGGCGAGCAGACGCTTGGGAGAGTTCATTGGGAGATGATGCGTGAGCCCGGCCCGCGAAGCAATAGCGGAAATCGATTAGGCAGGCTACGAATTCACGAGCCAGCCACGCTTTTCCTGCCATCTTCCGCGCGTGAAATCCGGGAATTTGACCGGCGCGCTGCCCTGTGCGACCGACATTTCGCTGAGCGGGCCGGGGGCGATCCAGGCGGGCGAGTCGTAGACGTCGAGATCCGGGGCGAGACCTTCCCTCATGCACTCGATGAGCCGGTAGACCATGAGGAAGTCCATGCCGCCGTGACCGCCGAGTTTGCGGGCGAGTTCGCCCTGGTGTTTCCAGAGCGGATGTTCGTAGCCGGCTTTGTACTGGTCGATATTCGAGTATTTTTCGCCGCCCGGCTGGCCGTCGAAATAAATGCGCGGCGGATAGTCGCGGAAGAGGCCCTTTTCGCCGTGCAGGGCGTTGACGCGGCTATAGGGGCGGGGGTTGACGACTTCGTGGCCGAGGGTGATGGTGCGGCCGTTAACGGTTTTAATGAGCGAGGTATTGATGTCGCCGCAGATGTAGCGTTCGCGCCATTTTGGGCTGTCGCGCGGGACGTGCTGTTCGCGCCAGGCATCGAGGCCACGCTGCGGGGAACTCATGGAGACCATGTAGTCGAAGCGGTCGCCGCGGTTGATGCCGAAGTAGTTGGCGAGTGGGCCGAGGCCGTGGGTTGGATACAGGTTGCCGTTGCGTTTTGTGTGAGGGAAGCGGCGCCAAAGGCCTTCGCTGCGGTCCTCGAACAGGATTTCGCGCAGGTCGTGGAGGTAGCCGCCTTCGGCGTGGAGGAGTTCGCCGAACAGTCCGGCGCGGACCATGTTGAGCACGAGGAGTTCGGTGTAGCCGTAGCAGCAGTTTTCCATCATCAGGCAGTGGCGGCGGGTCTGCTCGGCGGTGTCGACGAGCTTCCAGCAGTCCTCGATGGTGGTTGCGGCCGGGACCTCGATGCAAGCGTGTTTTCCCTGCTTCATCGCTTCGACGGCCATGGGCACGTGCCAGTTCCAGGGCGTCGCGATGTAGACGAAGTCGACATCGTCGCGGCGGACGAGATTCTCGAAGTCGCGCTCGGTTTTCCCGTAGACGGCCGGCGGGTGCTGCCCGGCGCGTTCGACTTCGGCCTGAGCGGCCAGCGCTTTGGGGTGGTCGGTATCGCAGACGGCGGTGATGCGGAGGTTATCGACGGCGAGGTAGTTGCGGACCATGCCGCCGCCGCGGCCGCCGAGGCCGATCATGCCGAGCCGGATCTCGGGTTTGGCCTCGAACTTCATGCCGATTACCGATTCGGTGGCGGGGGTTGAGGTCTGGGCGGCCGCCGGCCTGAGAGCGGCGAGGCCGGCGAGACCCGCCACTCCGGCCTTAAACCAATCCCGGCGCGAGGCGCCGTGTTCTGAAGCTTCGCTCATGCGGTTCAGTCTCCTTGAAGGGTGACGACGATTTTACCGAAGTGGGCGGCCGATTCCATGTGCCGCAGCGCTGCCTGGATTTCCTCCATCTCAAAGACGCGGTCGACGATGGGCCGGAGTTGGTGTTGTGCGATGGCGCGGTTCATGTCCTCGAACATGGCTCGGGAGCCGACGTAGATGCCGTGCAGCGTGAGATGTTTATGCAGGATGGGGGCGATGTTGATTTCGCTCGAAATGCCCGACAGAACGCCGATGATGGCCACGTGGCCGGAGGCGCGCGCGGCGCCGAGCGAGCGGGTGAGCGTGCCGGTGCCGCCGACTTCGATGACGTGGTCGACGCCGAGGCCGCCGGTGAGTTCGCGCACGCGCTTGTCCCAGGCGGGAGTGGATTTGTAGTTGACTCCGCCGGAGGCGCCGAGTTGAATGGCGCGGGCGAGCTTTTCCTCGCTACCGGATGTGGCGATAACGCGTGCGCCGTGGAGCGTGGCGAACTGCAGGGCGAAGAGGGAAACGCCGCCGGTGCCCAGAAGGAGGACGACGTCGCCGGCCTTGACGCGGCACTGCTCGACGAGGGCGTTCCAGGCGGTAACGGCGGCGCAGGGCAGTGTTGCGGCTTCGGCGAGGGAAAGATGATCGGGGACGTAGACCAGGCCGTCTTCCTCGAACAGGACGTGGTCGGCCAGAACGCCGTCGATGGCGCCGCCGAGCGCGGAGGCGCCATGCTCGGCCGAATACGGCCCATTGAGCCAGTTCTGCATGAAGATGCCGGCGACGCGGTCGCCGGGCCTGACACGGGTGACGCCGTGGCCGACGGCCTCGACGATACCCGCGCCATCGCTCAACGGGACACGCGGTAGCGGCATCTTTGGGTTGTAACGGCCGGTGGCGACCAGGTAGTCGCGGAAATTCAGCGAAGCGGCGTGGATGCGTACCAGCGCCTGGCCGGGACCGGGTTCGGGTTTGGGCCGATGGACGATGCGAAGGTTCTCGATGCCGAAAGCGCCGTCGAGCAAGGCGACGCGGGAGGTTTCCGTAGTCTGAGCCATAGGATTCGTTTGTATGGTACGCCCAATCAGCGTGCTGGCGGTGCGCCGCGCAGGCAGGGCGATCAGGCCGGCTGTACCTCGATCAGCGAAGGCTCGAAGTTCGTCGCCGGAAAAAACGCGGACAGGATGGTCGCCTCCGTTGGGGAAATGGCATTTTTGGAGGGAGGCGTCCGGATTGGGCGCGCCCGGAATTGGCTGGGGGCTCTGGCCGGGGAGAGGCAGAGCGGTCGCAAGCGCGGGCTAGGAGCGGCTTCGTTGCTCAGTTGACGGGCCGTTTTGACCCGGTGTGAAGGGACATGGGCGTGCGTGCGCCTGGCGTTTGGGGTGGTAGCATATCCTCATGCGAGCCTCGCATCTGCTGACATTGCTGCCCTTACTGTCCATGGGGGCCGTTCTCCTGGCGGGTCAGGAAGCTGGTGTTGCGCGGGGGAAGTACCTGGTGGAAGAGGTGGCCAAGTGCCAGGACTGCCACACGCCACGGAACGAGAAAGGCGAGCCGGATCCGGCCAAGTGGATGAAGGGCGGGCCGCTGAGCTTCCAGCCGGTGCACCCGGTGGCGGGTTGGCATATGGCCGCGCCGGACCTGACCTCGACCAGTCGCATCTGGACGCGTTGGGGCGACGATGGTTTCTTAAAGTTCATGACCACCGGCTTGAACCCGAGGGGCCACGCGGCGGACGCTCCGATGCCGGCCTACAAGCTGACCGAGGAAGACGCCAGGTCGGTAATGGCTTATCTTAAGAGTTTGAAGTAGATTCTCCCGGTGGCGCCGGGAGGATTGGGCCTGAAACGGGAACAACTTTGGGCTGGAAGGCATCTATGAAGGTGACGTTGCTGTCTGAGACAGGACACGCGTGGAGGCGCGGTGGTGTGGTGGGAGACGGGGGTGTGTTGCGGGAGACGGAGGCGTTCCGATATACTCCGCAATTGCATCGGAAACCATCCGGCCTCGAGAGCCCGAATCAGACACCTGTTGCGCGGCAGCCGGACGGAAGAAGCGAATCAAAAAAGTGATGATGGGGAGGGTGCTGGTGTTTTTCTCGATGAAACGGAATACGGCGGTGAAAGGATGCGCGGCGGGCGCCGTGATGGCTCTGCTGCTCACAATGGGCGCGGGCAGCGTTTTCGGCCAGGCGCAGAATGGACCGCAATGGAAAGATCGGGCTGAGTACGACCTTTATGTCTCGATCACGAAAGAGACCGATCCCGCCAAGCGGGTCGATCTGCTGAAGTCGTGGGCGGAGAAGTATCCGACGTCCGATTACAAGAGCCAGCGCAGCACCCTGTTTGTGACGACGTACGCGCAGGCCGGCAAGCCGCAGGAAGCCATCAACGCGGCCAAGGAACTGCTCGCCTCCGATCCGGGGAACGTGACGGCGCTGTACTGGGCGACGATTGAGACACCGCTGGCGTCGCCGACGCCGGATAATCTCGACTTCGGGCAGAAGGCGGCCCAGGGTCTGCTCGATGCCAAGAAGCCGGCGCAGATGAGCGACGCGGACTGGGAGAAGACGAAGGAGCAGCTTTCGTTTACCGCCACGGCGCACACGACGCTTGGCTGGGTGGCGATGCAGAAGAAAGATAACGACACGGCGGAGAAGGAGTTCACCGCCAGCCTGGCGGCGAATCCGAACGCGGGCCAGGTTTCCTACTGGCGGGGCACGACGATTCTGGCCGAGAAGAACCCGGACAAGCAGGGCGCGGCGCTGTATGACTTTGCGCGCGCGGCGGCTTACGATGGTCCGGGGTCGCTCAATCCCGGCGGCCGGGATCAGGTGAAGGCCTATTTGACGAAGGCCTACACGACGTTCCACGGTAGCGCGGATGGTCTGGACCAGTTGCTGGCGACGGCGAAGACCTCGGCCAATCCGCCGGCCGGCTTCAAGATCCTGAGCCAGGTGGACATCGAGAAGGCGAAGATCGAAGAAGAGAATAAAGAACGCGCGGCCAACCCCTCGCTTGCGCTGTGGAAGTCGATTAAGGACCAGTTGACGGCGGCCAACGGACAGAGCTATTTCGACTCGAGCATGAAGGATGCCGCGCTGCCCGGCGGCGCCGGCGGGGTACAGAAGTTCAGCGGGAAACTCGTCTCGCAGGAGCCCGAGACGCGGCCGAAGAAACTGGTGCTGGCGATTACGGACTCCACTACTCCGGAAGTGACGCTTGAACTCGACGCGCCGCTACCGGGGAAGGCGGATCCGGGAACACCGATCTCTTTCAACGGCGTGGCGAAGGCGTTCACCGCGAGCCCGTTCAACGTGACCTTCTCCGTCCAGAAGAAGGACGTCGAAGGTTGGCCGGTGAAGGCGGAGCCCGTGCGGCGCCCGGTGCACCGGCGGACCAAGCAGTAGCTGAGTTTAGTCGCCGCTTATCGCGCGGCGAAGATCCTGGCTGAAGCGGCGGAGAGCCGCTGCTTCAGCCTCTGTCGCCTCCCGCTCAAATCCCCGCGCCACGAACCAGTTCTGTCCGTCCCGCTGGAGGAGCGCTGCAAAGCCTTCTTGAACGAGGAGTCCGGCGGATCCGACCTGCCCGAAGCCGTTGTCCCGGCGCTCGACGAGCGCAATGAATCCGTCACGCTCGAAAACGACGTGTTGCGTCAGTTCCGCCAAGGGAAGAATTCGGATGCCGGCCGCGGCCAGGCGCAGGAGGATTTCTTCCAATGGGGCGTGCCTACATTTTGTAGCGGCCGAGGTCTTCGTCGCTGAGGCTCTCCAGCCAGCGACGCAGTTCCTCGTTGTTGACCTTTTCGGCCGAAGCGTTATTGACCTTGGCGCTCCGGATGACCGATTCTTCGACGTAAATGGGGCAATCGAGGCGGAGGGCGAGCGCCAGCGCGTCGCTGGGGCGCGAATCGACGCTGATCAATTCGCCGTCCTTCTCCAGCCAAATCACGGCGTAGAAGGTATCGTCCTTCAGTTCACTCACCACGACCTTGCGCATGCCGGCGTTCAGCCCGAACAGCACCTGGCGGATGAGGTCGTGCGTCATCGGACGCGGAGTGGCCACCTTTTCGATTTCGAGCGCGATCGCGTTCGCTTCGAAGATGCCCACCCAGATCGGGAGGATCGCCGTACCATTGACGTCCTTCAGTACGACGATCGGGGTATTGGTGACCGGGTCCATCATCAGGCCCCGAATCTTCATTTCAACTTCCATGTGATCCCTCCCTTCAGGCCGCGGACGCTGCAGCGGCCGCTTCTCCCGCCAGTGAATTCGGACCGGATCGCGTAACGCGCACAGGCACGTAGGTTCCGGCGAGCGTCCTGCCATCGCGTGGCTCGCTGAACACGGGATGCGTGAAATTCAGCGTGCGGTTTTGCGTTGTGCGGCCGATCCATTGTCCGGTGGCCAAATTATACCCCTCCACGAGACATTCCTCCAGCGTACCCACCAGGCGGCTGTTCCGGCGGATCTGAATGGAACGTTGCCGTTCCTGCAGGATCGTCAGCCGGCGGCCCTTTTCTTCTTCGCTGACCTGGGCTTCGAGGGCGAGGGCGTGTGTGTTCGGACGCGGTGAGTACTTAAAGCTGAACACGGAATCGTATTCCACTTCGTCGAGAAGCGCGAGGGTTTCGTTGAAGTCCGCTTCGGTCTCTCCCGGGAAACCGGTGATGATATCCGTGCTGATGGCGATGTCGCGTTTGGCGCTCTTCATCCACTCGACGCGGCGCATGTACTCGTCCCGCGTGTATTGGCGCCGCATGCGCGACAGCACCCCGGAGGAACCGGACTGCACGGGAAGATGAACGTGGTTGCACAGCGTGGGGAACTCGTCGATCGCGTCGATGATGTCCCGGACGAAGTCCCGCGGGTGCGAAGTGGTGAAGCGCACGCGGCGGATGCCGTCCACCTGAGCGATCTCGCGGAGGAGGCGAGCGAAGTCCCAGCCGGCCTGGGACGGATCCCGATAGCTGTTCACGTTCTGGCCGAGGAGTTGGATTTCGGTATAGCCTGCGCCGGCGAGTTGCCGCGCCTCGGCCATCACGCTCACGCTGGTGCGGCTGCGTTCCGGACCGCGCGTGAACGGCACCACGCAATAAGCGCAGCTTTTGTCGCAACCTTCGATGATGGTGATGTAGGCGCGGTGGGGATTGTCGCGCCGCGTGTACGGCGTGTCGAAGGTTTCTTCCGTGTCCAGGCTCAAGCCGGTGACGCGCCGCCCGCCGTTTTCAATCTGGACGAGCAAATCCGGTAGCCGCGTGTAGCTGGCCGAACCGGCGACAAGGCTGACGTGGGGAGCGCGTTCGAAGATCCGCTCGCCCTCTTGTTGCGCCACGCACCCCAGGACGCCGAACACCTTGCCCTTGCCCGCGTCGCGCTTGAACTGCTGCAGGCGCTGGAACACCTTCTGTTCGGCCTTATCGCGAATGCTGCACGTATTGTAGAGCACGAGGTCCGCCGCTTCCGGGCCTTCCACCTGGGTGTAGCCGCGGGCCAGCAGCGTGCCGGTGACTTTCTCCGAGTCGTGGGCGTTCATCTGGCAGCCGAAGGTTTCGATGTAGAAGGTCTTCATGGCGAGCGATCCGCGAACCCCGAGCCCTACCGGTGGCCGAAATACATCAGCCAGCCGATGACGAACACCGAGCCGACGAAGTAGGCGAAGCAGCGCAGGCCGTATTGCAGCCGCTCCTTGTCGGTCTTCTTGGTGACGATGCCGAGAACGATTGAGCTGAACAGAGCGAACAGCAGCGCCGCCTCGAAGTGGGAGACGAGGTTCAGTTTCGGCATCAGTCCTTCTTCCCTACGGCGATCTCGTAAGCGTCGGTCAAGGCGAGCACATTCAGCAGTCCGGCGGCGACGAGGAATTTCGCCCCATAGTCATGCACATGTCCGGCGACATCGGGCTGGGCATAGCCGAGCCACACGGCCAGGAAGTAGAGAATTCCGGAGCAAAGGTCGCCGATGAAGCCGCCGGTGTAAATGATGGTGGTCAGAAGGTCGCCGGTTTGGGGTTGGAACATCGGCCCGCGCATCATCAAGCCGAGGACGAACATCATGACCACGCTGAGGCTGATCAGAGCGCCCCGGCCGCGCCGGTGCAGCAGAAAATGGCCTCCCCCCGGGATGAGCCAGCCAAGGGCCACGACGGGAAGCCATGCGCGGAAAGCAGGCGCAGAGGTCCCGGCCGGCGTGCTTGTGTTCGCCATATTCCTTATTCTACCGCGGGCGGGAAACATTCTCGTGAGCCTGTATTCATGCGGGTTTCGTGTCCCGGAACTCCGCAGATTTCCAGCGGGGCTCCGGCGGCTGGGTTATCCTGGGGGTAGTGAAAGAAACGCTGTTCTTGAGCCCGCCGTCCCTAGAGGGCTTTGATGGAGGGGCCGGCGCGCGGTATCAAGCTAAACGTGAGATCACATCCTACTGGTTCCCGACCTGGCTTGCCCAGCCCGCGGCATTCGTGCCGGGCAGCAAGCTGATCGACGCTCCGCCGCACGGGCAGACCATGGAGGACGTGCTGAAGGTGGTGAACAACTACGAATTGTTCATCCTGCACACAAGTACGCCCAGCCTGAACAACGATATCCGCTGCGCCGAGGCGATCAAGGCGAGGAACCCGAATGCGAAGGTTGGCTTCATCGGAGCGCATGTCGCCGTTCTGCCACACGACACGCTTCGCCAGGCGCCCAACATCGACTTTGTGTGCCGCAATGAGTTCGACTACACGTGTCTCGAACTGGCTCAGGATAAGCCTTGGAGCGAGATCGCCGGCCTGAGTTACCGCGACGATGCCGGACATATCCGCCACAATCCCGAACGTGAACTAATTCACGATTGGGACTCGATGCCGAGTGTTCTGCCTGTCTATCATCGTGATCTGCAGATAGAAAAATACTTCATCGGGTATCTGCTTCATCCGTACGTGTCCTTCTACACCGGGCGCGGTTGTCCCGCCAAATGCACGTTCTGCCTTTGGCCGCAGACGATCGGGGGCCATGCCTACCGCACCAAGTCTCCCGCCGCCGTTTTGCGCGAGATTGCGATGGGCAAGGAGCTTTTCGGCAGCCGTGTGCGCGAGTGGATGTTCGACGACGACACATTCACGATCAACAAGCCGCGCGCGGTGGAAATTGCCCGGGGTATGAAGAAACTCGGGCTGACGTGGTCCTGCAACGCCCGCGCGCATCTGGACTACGAGACCCTGCGCGAGTTGCGCGACAACGGCCTGCGGCTGCTGCTGGTCGGCTTTGAGTCCGGCAATCAGCAGATCCTCAACCGGATGAAGAAGGGGCTAACGGTGGCTACCGCGCGGGAGTTCATGAAGAACTGCAACCGGCTTGGAATCCGCGTGCACGGCACGTTCATGATCGGACTGCCGGTAGAGACCGAGGAGACCATCGACGAGACGATCCGCTTTGCCGAGGAACTGGACCCGTTCTCGATTCAGGTTTCTATCGCCGCGCCGTACCCGGGCACGGAACTGTACCGGCAGGCGATGGAAAACGGCTGGGTGGACAGCAGCGCGCTCATCGCCAACAACGGGATTCAGATCTCGACGCTGCGCTACCCGCACTTGTCGCCCGAAGCGATCGAAGACGCCGTGGAGCGGATGTACCGGCGCTTCTACTTCCGTCCGCGGCCGATACTCCGGTTCGTTTGGGAGATGTCGCGCGACGCGCAGATGCTACGCCGGCGGTTGCGGGAAGGCCGGGAGTTCTTCGGTTATCTGCGGGAGCGGCGCAAGACGGTCCGCGCCCGGCAGCGAAGTGCCGGCACGAGCACGCCGGCTACCGCACAATAGAGCTGTTTTCCATGCCCCCGTCCGCACCAACGAAGCCGGAGCGCGCACTGTCCCTCACCGCGAAGACACGGCTGTTCACATTGATCGTCATCGTCAGCAACGTCATTGGGAATCTGGCGCTGAGCCACGGCTTGCGGAACACGGGAAGCCTTGTCGGCGGCCCTGTGCTCGGCTATATCACGGTGCTGTTCAACCCTTGGGTCGCCGTGGGCGTCGTGTTCCTGATCGTATGGTTCCTCTCGCACATGACGCTGCTGAGCTGGGCCGACCTAAGCTACGTGCTTCCCGTAACGGCGATCGGCTATGCGCTGATTGCGCTCGGGGGGCGCGTGTTCCTGCATGAATCGGTTTCCCTCGTCCGCTGGGGCGGCATCGCGTTCATCGTGTGCGGGGTCAGCCTCGTCGGCGGCACGGATCCGCGCGCGACGCCGGAGAAAAAGCAGTTATGAAGTGGCTTATTCTCGCCATCGTCATCGTCTCGACGACGTTCGGGGATGTTCTGCAGGCCCTCGGCATGCGCCGCCATGGGGAGATTGACGATTTTCGCCCCGACAGCCTCGGCCGGCAAGCGCTCCAGGCCATACGCAACCCCGCGATCGGCGGCGCGGTGTTCGCCATGACCGTCGCGTTTTTCAGCTTCATGGCGCTGCTGTCGGTGGCCGACGTCAGTTTTGCGTCGCCGGCCACAGCGGGCAGCTACGTGCTCGACACCATCCTGGCGCGCACCTTGCTCAAGGAACACATCGACACGCGGCGCTGGGCGGGCGCCGCACTGGTAGCGTTCGGTATATTCCTGCTCTCGCGCTGAGATTCAGAAGGAGAACGCATCCTCGACCGCGGCCGCGAATGACAGGAGGCGCGCCTCATCGAACGCCTTGCCGACGATCTGCAGCCCGATCGGCAGCGCGCCCTTGGGCACAGGACAGGGCAAGGACATCGCCGGCAGACCCGTCACGTTGATCGCGCGCATTGTTCGTGTCGCCGCCAGGCGCGTGTCGGTCCGTCTCCCCCCTAGCTCCACCTCGCTTTGTCCGATGCGCGGCGCCGGCATTGGCGTCGCAGGCGCGAACAGGAAATCCACTTTGTCGAACACGGCGCGAAATTCCCGGCACAGCGGCAGACGTAACCTTTGGGCGTCGACATAGTCGGGGCCGGAGATCATGAGCCCCTGCTCGAGCAGCGCGAAGACGTCGTCGCCGAACAGGTCACGCCGCGCCATCCGATGGCGGTAGACAGCCGTTGCCTCGGCAAGCAGGATCGTCCGGGCGATCGTGTTCAGCGCGTCCATGTCCGGCAGGCCCACCGACACGATCTTCGCGCCGAGGCCTGCCATCCGCTGCGCGGCATCGAGAATGGCGGCCTGCGTTTCGGGCGCGATTTCGTCGAAGTAGAAATTCCGCGGCATGCCGATCCGGAGGACGCGAAAATCGAGCGGCCGCGGGGCGTAACTCGTCCGCGGGCGGTTCACGCTGGCCGGGTCGCGGGCGTCGAACCCCGCCATGGCATCGAGCATCAGCGCGACATCGGCCACCGTTTGCGCCAACGGGCCGGCGTGATCGAGCGTCAGGCCGAGCGGTTGAATGCCATAGGTGCTGACGAGGCCGTAGGTCGGCTTCAAGCCCGTGATGCCGCAGAACGAAGCGGGAATGCGGATCGAGCCTCCGGTGTCGGTGCCGGTGGCGCCGAGCGCCATACCGGTCGAGACCGCCGCGCCGGACCCCCCGCTCGAGCCTCCGGGGATGCAGCGCGGATCGTGCGGATTGCGCACTGCTCCAAAATGCGGGTTCGTGCTCGTGATGCCGTAGGCCAGTTCATGCAGTCCGGTTTTGCCGACCATCACGGCGCCGGCGTTATCCAAGCGTTCCGCCACGGCGGCGTGCACGTCCATCGGGTCGTCGGCGAAGAGGAGCGAGCCGCAGGTCGTGCGGACGCCGCGTGTCCGGATCAGGTCCTTGTGGGCGATGGGGATGCCGTGCAGCGGCCCGCGGTCGCGTCCGGTGGCGAGTTCGGAATCGAGCGCTGCCGCACGCTCCAGGGCCTGCGCCGCGGTAACGGTGATGAACGCGTTGAGTTTCGGGTTTTCCTCTTCAATCCGGTCCAAGCAGCGCTGTGTCAGTTCGACGCAGGTGACTTCGTGCCGCCGCAGGGCCTGGCCCGCTTCGACGATGGTCACTCGGCGCCTCCGTTGGCGCGATAGGCCAAGGCGACCGGCGCGTCGGGGGGCAGACGTTCGCTCAGCGCCCTTAAACGCGCGGTCAATTCTTCCACAATTTTTCGATTTTGTTCGGAGGGGGAATGGGTTCGCCCGGCGGGCGGTGCGCTATCTTCCTCGGCTGGCATCAGCCGCGATGATAGCGCACTCGCTCCAGCGGGTTTGGTGGGACTACTTCACCTGGATTGCACGCGCGGGAAGGCCGATGAACTGCACGCCCGACAGCACATGCATGCCGCCCTTTTCGCTGAACATCAGGGCGGCGTCAGAGTGGTCGCCGTTCAGCGTCACTGGTGTGCTGAACACCATCGCCGAACTGTGGCCCCCATTGCCCTGGATCATGAGCAATCCGGTTTCCGAGTACGGCTGCACGCGGTATTCACCAGCGGGCAGTTTCGTGGTGCCTGCCAGGAATTCGAACGGAACCTTCACCACCAGCGTCGTGTCGCCGGCCGCGTGCAGCGCCACGCTGCCCGCGCCCAGCATCAAAGCCGCCATCGCACACAATTTCTTCATCCGAGTCATGTTGGTTTTCTCCTTTTTTCGAGTCTTGGGATTCGATTTGCGCCCGCTCCGTTGACACGGAACTCCTGCGCGGAAATCTCCGGGGAAACCGCTCCGGCGCCGGGACGCGAAATGGGTCTCGGGCGTCAGAAAGCGGTAAAAAATACGGGGGTTTCTGCGAGGAACCTGCAGGAAGTCGGCGGGGACCGGCCGGGCTTTGGGAAGCGAATACTTCTTCGCTTTCGCGCCGGCGTTATTTACTACAGAATCAGGATAAACGGATAAGAATAGTTCGTCCAATAAATATCTTCTATGTGTTAGATATGTCCCGTGTTTTCAATGCGGCGCAGGCTTCTGCGTGTGCCGGCAGCAAGGCCGTTTCCAACACGATTCCGGATTGATAAGCTGGAGTGGCCATCATGTTTCAAATACAACGCGCTTCTCCTGTTTATGACGTCGTGGTAATCGGCTCTGGGGCCGGCGGCGGAACGGTGACGCAGGTTCTCACTAGCATGGGCGTTTCGGTCGCGTTGCTCGAAGCAGGCCCGATGCTGAATCCCGCGAAAGACCTCAAGGAGCACATGTGGCCTTACGAAGTCAGCCACCGCGGGGCGGGTCCGGGCGGCGCTGCTTATTTCGGCCGGGATCCGTATCCTTTCGGCTATTTTGCGGCGTCGTTCG
>JAKAJI010000320.1 GCA_021813825.1 Acidobacteriota bacterium
GGCGGGTGGCGCGCATCCTGGCGCAAGAGGGGCGCCCGGTGACGGCGACGACGCGATCGCCGGAGAAGCTGGCCGGACTGGCGGGGCATGGAGTGAGCGTGGCCGGGCTGGACTGCCTGGAAGCGGGCGCCGAAGAGCGGCTACGGGCGATGGCGCCACCGGGGTGTCTGGTGTTGTACTCGGTGCCCTCGCTCGGAAGCCACCGCGACGCGACGGTGCTTCGGGCGCTCGAAGGGCTCGCCGCGCGAGTCGTGTATCTTTCGACGACGAGCGTGTATGGAGCGCAGCGAGTGGTGGACGCGACGACGGAACCGGCGCCGGCGAGCGAGCGGGAACGGGCGCGCATCCTAACCGAGGAGGCGGTGCGGCGCGGGCCCTGGTCGTGGCTGGTGCTGCGTCCGGCGGCGATTTATGGGCCCGGCCGGGGCGTACAGGCCGCGATGGCGCGGGGGGAATTCCGGCTGGAAGAGGGAGAACCGATCCCGATCAGCCGGATTCACGTGGACGACCTGGCGCGGTTGGTGGTGTCGGCGCTGAAGGTCTCGGTTGAAGGGGCGTATCCGGTGGCCGATGAGTATCCGTGCCCGTCGTTGGAGCTGGCTCGATTTTGCGCCGGGCTGATGGGGCTGCCGATGCCCGGGAGTGCGCCGGCGAGCGAGATTCCCCGGACGCGGCGGCAGGGCCGGCGAGTGGATGGTTCGGCGGTCTTGAAGTTGTTGGGGGTGAGGCTTCAGTATCCGACGTACCGGGAAGGAATTCGGGCGGCGCTGGGCATTTAGACAATCACCAATTCCACGCCGAGGTCGCGGACCGCGGCGGCCATTTCCGGACGGATGCGCTCGTCGGTGATGACGCGGTTCACGCGGTCGAGTCCTGCAATGAGCGAAAGGCTTCGGCGGCCGAACTTACTTGCGTCGGCCATCACGGTGGTTTCGCCGGCTGCGTGAATCATCAGACTGTTCAGGCGCGCTTCGAGGATGTCGGGGGTGGTGAGCCCGCCTTCGGGGTCGAGGCCGTCCACGGACAGAAAGAAATGGTCGGCGTGCAGTTCCCGGATCATCTGCTCGGCGTGGGGGCCGACGCAGGAGGTGGAGACGGGGCGAAGGATTCCGCCGACGAGGATGAGGGAAATCCACGGGCAATCGAGCAGGCGCGAGGCGATGTTGAAGGCGTGCGTGATGACGGTCAACGACTGGAGGCGCGCGCGCTTCAGGTGCATGGCGAGCTGAGTGGCCGTGGTGCCGGAGTCGATGATTACGGTCTGGCCGGACTTGATGAGCTGCATGGCGGCGCGGCCGATGCGGACTTTCTCTTCGTGGTGGATCGGTTCCTTGACGGCGAGAGGATAATCCTGGGAGGGGTTGAGAGGCGGCACGGCGCCGCCGTGGGAGCGCACGACGGATCCCGCCTCCGAGAGGGCATCGAGATCGCCGCGGGCCGTGACGGCGGAGACACGGAACCGGCGGGTCAACTCGTCGACCGTGACGCGGCCTTGTTGTTCGAGAAGAGCGAGGATGGCGCGCCTCCGCTCTTCGGTCATCATTCGCCCAGGTTTCCCCGATTTAGTGGCGCTGTCCCCGGTCCGCATTCACTCACTCCCTTTTCCTCGTTACGATCGTTGTCCGGAAGGAATATCAGAAAATGCGTATTCGGCGCAAGTTCTTGTAAGAGGGAATTTCTCCCGTGATGGGAAGAGCCCAGGCGCGGAAGGCGGGCAAATCTTCTTCCGGCGCCGTGGGGAGCCAATTTCCCGGGAACAGCCTCTCGCGTCCCGCGACATCTTCGAGCGGCGTGAAGTTGTAGGACAGGTTGTAGGAATTTCCAGGATTTCTCTGGAGGGAGACCATGTGGCCGCCGCGGCCATCGAGTGCGCCGCGCACCGCTGTAGCGCCGCAATTTCTGGCTTCGATGCGGTCGGTTTCTGAGGCCAAAGCCTGGCATGAGCGGCCGAATAATCCGGGTTTTTCGCTCCGGGCGGGAATTTTCAGCGCGGCGGTGAGGCGCTGGGCGAGCGTATGGGCGAGGTTGAGGGCGAGCGGAGCGCGGCTGGAGATGCGGACGTCGGCGCCAAAGGGTTCGCCGTTCTCGTCGAGTTGGCCTTCGCATACGCTGACGACGGCGCGGCCGAGTTTGCCATAAACGCGCTCGACATCGGCGGCGAGGGAGTCAAAGCGCAGCGGACGTTCGGGGAAATAGGTGAGGTGCGGAGGGTCCTCGGGTCCGCGGCGGGCGAGGGTGGAGGCGGCGGCAAGCCAACCGGCGTTGCGGCCCAGCACTTCGACGACGGTGATGCCGGGCAGAGCGCGGTTGTCGGCGCCGATGTCGCGGAGGCAGGAGGCGAAGAAGCGTCCGGCAGAGGCATAGCCGGGCGTGTGGTCCGTGCCAGCGAGATCGTTGTCGATGGTTTTCGGGATGCCAACGACGGTCAAGCGGGCGCCCGCTTTGCGCGCGGCGTTGTGGAGGCCGAGCGCCATTTCCATGGTTCCGTTGCCGCCGTTGGCCAGCAGCCATGCCACGCCGAGCCGGTCGAGCGCGGTGAGCATCTGTTGGTAGTCGGCGTCCGTAATGCGGCGGCGGGAGGAGCCGAGGGCGGAACCGGGGGAAAGGGCGATGTCTTCCCAGATGGCGGGGTCTTCGGCAGACAGGTTGACGATAGCGCCACCGAGGAGGCCTTCGACACCGCGTTCGGCACCGTAGAGTGTGGCGATGGAGGGTTCAGCGCGGCACGCTTCGACGACCCCGGCGAGACTTGCGTTCAGAACCGCGGTGGGTCCGCCTCCGTGCAGCACGAGCGCGGCGGCCCGGCGGGTGGTTTCAGCCGGCGTAGACCGTAACTCCTTCGACGACGCGGGTGATGACACGCTCCGGGCTGGGATTGTCGGCGTTGACACCGAATCGCGCGGCGGCGTGGAGCCCGAGCAATTGAGCGAATACGATGGCGAACGGGGTGCGGAAGGCGTCCGGCAGGTCCGCGCCCGGCGCGGGCACGATCCTGTCGAACAGTTCGGGCGAGTCCGTGGGGCCGTTGGCTATGAGCAGGCCGAGTCCCTTGGCGCGCAACTCGCGAACCAGATCCAGTTCATATCGCTGCAGGCGCGGATCGGACGAAAGAAAGCAGACGACGAGGCTGCGGGAATTGAGAAAACTCATGGGGCCGTGGCGGAGCCCGAGAAAGGTTTCCGACTTCGCCACGATTCGCCCGCCGCTGATTTCGAGTACTTTGAGCGTGGCCTCGCGCGCGGCGCCGCGCAGAGTGGGGGAAGCGAGGAAGACGACACGGTCGATGATGGATTGGGCCGAGGCGACCGCGAGTTCTTCGATTTGCGGCAGTAATTCGCGCGTGCGGACTGCGGCGCGGCGAATCGGGTCGCGCCAGAGGGCCACGCGGCCGAGAAGGGTGCCGGCGAGCGTAAGGTTGCTGAAGGAACTCGTCATGACGAGGCTGCGGTCGTTGGTGCGGGGATCGAGCAGCAGGGTGTTGCCGCCGATCAACCGAACCAGTGCGCTGTCCGGGTTGCACGTGATGGCGTGGTGGCGGGCGCCGGGAACCAGGCGGCGCAAACGCTCGATCACGCCGGCGGTTTCCGGGCTGTCGCCGGAACGCGCTACGGAGACGACCATGGTCGACGGAGTGACTGGCGGAGGATCGCTCACCAGGAGATCCGTGGAGGCGATGGCGGCAACGCCGGGCCGGGACGCCGCGATCGCTTCGGCGAGGTAACAGGAGCTGCCGGCGCCGGTAACGACGGCCGGGCTTTCGATCGTCCAGGGACAGGCCGAGGTGCGTTCGATCGTGTCGAGCCACAACTCGGGCTGCTGAAGGATCTCGCTTCGGGTTATCGAATCCGTTACATCCACCGGCGCAACCTGCGGAGCACGTTCTAAAGACGCCATGATGAGGACCTAACCAAAGCTAGGACAATACCGCGATCCCGTTTGGTTGTCAATCAAAAAACGAAAGAAAAAGCAGGAAAAGTGTTCAAGAAGATTAAGTATTTTTCTTCTTCGCCGGCAAGGCGCGCGGGCGGGGGTGGTCTCCGGAAGGCTGAAACTGGCGTGATACTGGAGGACGGAGGCCGCCATGTATCCGCTGAAGAAAGGCAAGACCGCCGCGCAGGCGCACGTAGCTCTGCCCGCAGGTACGTTTGAGGAAGAGCACGGCCGCAAGGGGTTTTACGGCAAGTCCGCGCATCTGTACCACGCCCATCCACCGACCGGGTGGATTCGCATGGAGGGAAGGCTCCGGCCGCACTGCATGGACTTGAACAAGTTGCGGCCGGCGGACCTGGAAGATGCCGAGGGAATGCCGGTCGAGTTCCTCGGCAACAACGACATCCGGCTTTGCGTTTCGCGGCGCAGCGAGCCGATGCCGTTTTACTTCCGCAACGCGGATGCCGACGAATTGTATTTCGTGCATCGCGGCCGGGGTGTGATTGAGACGGATTTCGGTCCGCTGGCCTTCGAGCCCGGCGATTATGTCTGCCTGCCGCGGGCGGTGACGTATCGCGTGGCGCCGGAAACGCGGGACAACTTTTTTTTGATTTTCCGCTCGCACGGGGAATTCGAGCAGCCGGACAAGGGCCTGCTGGGGCAACATGCTCTCTATGATCCGGCGGTGATTACGACGCCCGAGCCGGACGCGCACTTAGACGACGAGCACGAGTGGGAGATCCGCATCCTGGCCGACGGCGAAATATCGAAGGTCGTTTACCCGTTCAACCCACTTGACGTGGTGGGCTGGAAGGGCGACCTCACAACGTGGAAGCTGAACCTGCGCGACATCCGGCCGGTGATGAGCCACCGGGCCCACCTGCCGCCGAGCGCGCATACGACGTTCGTTACGCCGGGCGCGGTGGTGTGCAGCTTTCTGCCACGGCCGCTCGAGCAGGACGAAGATGCTCTGCGCGTGCCGTTCTTCCACCGCAACACCGACTACGACGAGTTCATTTTCTATCACGAAGGAAACTTCTTCAGCCGGGATAATATCGGCCCGGGCATGGCGACGCTGCACCCGCGTGGCATTCATCACGGTCCGCATCCGAAGGCGCTGGCCAATCAGAAGAAACGCACGCATACGGACGAGTACGCGGTGATGCTGGACGGGCTGAATCCGATGCGCGTGCTGCCGGCGGGCGAGTCTGTCGAGTGGGCCGATTATTGGGCGAGTTGGATTGACCGCGAACCCGCGGCGGCGCGGTAACGGCGTGCTCGAAGATTCTCCCTGGATCTGGCGGCCGGACGCTGCGGCGGTGGTACGCACCAACGCGGTGCGGTTCTGGCGGCGGCTGGGACTGAATTCGCTCGAGGAATTTCTCCGGTTCTCGCGGGAGTCGAACGACGAGTTCTGGCGCCAGACCGCGGCCGAGTGCCGCATCGAGTGGTTCGAGCCGTTCACGCAGGTGCGCGACGCCTCGCGCGGCGCACCGTGGACGCGGTGGTTCGTCGACGGGAAGCTGAACATCGCGCACAACTGCCTGGACCGGCACCGGGAGTCTTCGGCGCCGGCCATTCTATGGGAGAACGAAGCGGGCGATACGCGCGAGATTGGCTTCGGCGAGTTGTACGCGCTGGCAAGCCGGCTGGCGCACCATCTGCACGCGCTCGGGCTTCGCGCAGGGGACCGCGTCGCGCTGGCGATGCCGATGGTGCCGGAGGTGGTGGCGATCCTCTACGCGTGTTTCAAACTCGGCCTGGTGGTGGTGCCGATCTTCGCGGCGTTCGGCGTC
>JAKAJI010000321.1 GCA_021813825.1 Acidobacteriota bacterium
CGCGCCGGCTTGCGCTCCGCCAGCGCGCGGCCCACACGCTCGATCCACGCGGAGTCGTCCGCGCGGATCGCCTCGCTGGCCTCTAGGGGCGCAGCTTCAAGCGCCTCTCGTAGCCATGCAGGACTGCCTTGTATTTTCATCGAGTTCTCCTCCTGCCGGGGCTAGCGCCCCGGCCCGCGTTGAACAAATTCATATTCACTCGTGCGGGAATAGATGTCAAGCCTTTTTGCAAATGTTTTCAGCGTCGTCAAAAAAAACGCTTGCCGCCCGAAAAAAAAACTGCTCAAATCGCCACAACGTGGCTGGATCGCCGGAGCGATCGGAAAAGCGCCGCCTCCTGCGCGGAGGCGAACGTCAGCAGGCCCCGCCCGTGCACGTCGCAGCAATGCGCCGCGCCCGCGGTCAGCGCGGAGTAACAAGCATCCCGCGCTAAAAGCTCCAGCGGTCCATCCACCTCATACGCCAGATTTTCGCGCCTCGCGCGCGCGAAAGAGCCTGAGGTTTGTCTCGCTCTCAGCTATCGGGGTCCGGGGGAAAGCCGAGCATTCACAGTGTCAATCAGCACCGGGTTGATTAATCGATGGACGGTTGGATTGATCGATCAGCACCTGGTGGATTGACGCCTGTAGGCCGCCGCCGGCATCGGCAAGATCCAGGTTGTGAATTCCGCAGCGGGAATGCGAATCAACGCCGCGATGATCCAAGCGATCAGCAAGCTCGGCACGTCCAGCTAGCGATCAAAGCCAGCGCCTGCGACCACAAGATGTTGTGGTTGAGCGCCCGGAAATGGTGCAGCCTACCGTAAGTCCTTTAGAATCATAGGCGGCAACTTGTCATAATGACTATTAGCGGACGTTCCGATCGGTCAGGGGATTGATGATCCATTGCAAAGCTGATGGTCGTTCAAACGCCGGGTTTTGTTGGAAACCAGACCCCCACCCCGGAGAATCGACCCGGCCACGGTCGTATACGTTAACCCCCATCCGCAAATTTTCATGGTTTCAGTCACTAGAGCCGGTAGTGCCTGAATAGTGGCACCTGATAGGCGGAACTGGTTCAGCGAGTGAGAATTTTGTGGACTTTGGATGGTATGAGTGGGCTATGGTGGAGTCAGTGAAAGGGCCAGTGACAAGGCGGTCCGGGAAGTTTTGCTTGCGGTGCGGGAAGCACACGCATGACGACCGGGCGAAGGCGAATCGGCACAAGGCGGAGATAGGCGAGGTTGAGACGTACTGGTGCCGGGCGGCGGGAGGGTGGCATGTTGGGCACCCGATAGAGAGGAAACGGAATGGCCGATGACAATAACCCGCCGGGGAGGCGGCGGTACGGGCGCCGGACGGAATGGCGGAAGTGGGAAGACCCTCACCGGTTGTACCGCCAGTGCGCGGAGTTGGCGGCGGAGTGGGTGAGGAGTCACGGGGGGAGCGAGGCTGCGGCGGTTTGGGTGGAGGGGATGATGAAGGACAAAGAGCAGGAGCCACTGGGCGAGCAGCCGGCGGTTACGCTGTCGAATGATGGCAACGATCTATTGCTGACGAAGCGGCAGACCCGCATGTTGGGGGCGATTGCCGAGGGCAAGACTCCCGAGCAGGCGGCCCTGGCGGCGGGGTATTCGGCTCAACGCGCGAAGAAAGCGGAGGAGTTGATTGTGCCGATCATCCGCCGGCGATTCCGGAAGCTTCTGTACAAGCGCGTGAAGCTGGAGAAGATTGCGGACAGGCTAGCTGAAGGGCTGGATGCCACGGAGATAAAGCACTTCGCGTTCCAAGGGGAAGTGAAGGATGAGCGAGAGCTAGTGGACTTCGCGGAGCGGCGGAAATATATTGAGACCGCCGCGGCGCTGATGGGGTTGGAGGAGGAGAAGCAACAGGGCGGCGGGAACCAAACGACGATCGTGCTGGCACCGTGGATGGGACGGAAAGGAGAATAGAAATGCCAAATTTGGATGTGGACTGTTCGGCTAAGGCGTTGAAGTTTCTGGCGGAACGGGCGGACGCGCTCGTCGCCGCCGGCGAGTTGCCGGAGGAGTGGAAGGCTGACTTTGTGATCGAAATGTTCCGCAGTGTGGTGCGGCTGAGCGAGAGCGAGGCCCTAATGGCGGAACAGATTCGCCTGCGCGATGAGGCGGTCCAACGAGCGAGCGGAATCGTCGGAGCCGGGGGGCTGGCGCCGCGAATCGTCAAGAACTAGCATGGCCGTTCCACGTAAAATCATCAACCCGAAGGAGAGCGTCGATTTATCGGCGCTCTACCAGCCTCAGCCAAAACAAGTGGCGTTTCATTCTTCGAGGGCTCCATATCGGCTGATGGTTGGAGGCGCCGGTTCCGGCAAGTCGCTGGCATTGCTTTGGGAGGCTCTCGACTTTGTTTACTCGTTTCCGGGGTTTCAGGCACTCCTGCTGCGGCGAAATTACCCGGAACTGGAAAAGGGACTAATCGCCGACCTGCGATCGACGCTGCCGCCCCACACCTACCACTGGGACGACTCCGACCACATTGCAACGTTCCCGATGGCCGCCGGTCGCGCACCGTCCAAGATTTTCTTCGGATACTGCAAAGACGGGAAAGAGCGAAGCCTCTCGCAATACCTTTCTTCGGCCTTCCCGTTCATCGGCATCGACGAGATGGGACAGTTCAGTTTTTGGGCGTGGCAGTTTCTGTCTAGCCGTAACCGAATCAACGTCGGTTGCGAACCGAATGCCCAGGGACGCATGCCGGCACCGTGCATGGCCGGCGCGACAAATCCTATGGGGCCCGGCTGGCCATGGATTAAGCGGATGTGGCTGGATTTGTCGGCGCCCCCGGAGGCCGGCGACAGCTTTCTCATCAACCCGGATGAATATTTTCACGTCCACTCGACAATTTTGGACAATCAGCGGCTCCTGGACCGCGATCCGGGCTACCTCGACAAGCTGAAGAAGCTGCCCGAGGACCTGCGCAAGAAGCTGCTCGATGGTGACGTCAACCTGGTGAGCGGCCAGTATTACTCCAACTTCACGCGAGAGCGCCACGTCGTCGATCTTGACGCCGATCCCGGTCGTGTCGAGTGGCAGCCATGGCAGCCCGTCTGGATCTCGCTCGACTGGGGCTTGGCTCACTTCGCCTGCGCCCACTGGTTTACGCGGGCGCTGGTTCGGCGCCCGGATGGCACCCGGTCCGAAACCGTGGTCTGTTACCGCGAACTCATCGTTCGCGAGACCGGAATCAAGGACTTCGCAAGACTCATGGCCGAGATGTGCGATGGCCGCTTTCATGGCTCGCCGGCGCAGGAGAAAGAGGCAGTCACGGCCGTCTTTGTGAGCCACGAACTGTTTGCGCGCCGCAGCGACCCCAGCCCGGACCAGACCGTTGCCTTTGAGCTTGGACGGGCTCTCAAGCGCCGACACCTGCCCTTCCCGCAGCGCGCCGCCGGATCCGCATCGACGCAGGAACGCCGTACCGGCGCCGCCATGATCTACGAAGACCTAGAAGCCGGAGAACTGGTGTTTCTTGCGAGCTGCCACCGCACGGTTTCGGCGCTTCCAATGCTCGCTCGCAGCGAAACCGACATCGAGGACGTGCAGAAGACCGAGACAATGGAGGACGATATCTTCGACTCGCTCAAGCATGGCGTCCTGAGCATCCGCCGCGGCCGTTCGAAGCCTCTGGCGGACGAAATCAGGAGCCGGGCCGAGGCAATTGAAGACCCCGTGAAAAAATGGTTCTTCCTTCGCGCCCACAATTCTGGTATAGGTGAAAACGATAAATGGAAAAATATCGGCACTGAGTTGGGTCCAATGTGGGCCTCAAGGAGCCAGACATGATTCGCGGGTGGGTTGAAAGCATCGTGCGCCGAGTTCTACAAGCTGAAGATCGCAAGCTGCGCGCTCGTTTGGTTAGAATCGAGGCCGACATCGCCGAGTTGGAACGGAAGATGCTCGCGCAGATGACGGCGAAAATGGTCAAGGAACCGGAGCCGGTCGAAAAGCCGGCCGCGAGGTCCACCGTCGCGCCGATCCGGTTTGATCCCAGCCTCCCCCCGGCGGAATTCGCCGGTCAGGCCTGGGCCAACGATGTGGACTGGTCGAGGGTTCAGCGATGATTACCGCGCGCGATGGCAAGACATTCTCGCACCCGATGCAGGCGGCGAAGTATGAGCGTTGGCTCGACGAAAAGGACCGCGCACCGGGCGGAACAGCTCACGACGAGGCGGCACGGCTCCATGGGCCGGCCAAGCGCGTGACGATTGAACGCGAAGGTCTTGGTCGCCACGTAGTGACATCGGAGCACGTGGACGGGTTCAAGCACCAGTCGGTACACCCGGAGGCGTTCCGTGCCCACCAGGTGGGGGCGGCGCTGCTCGGCATCGAGGCGCCGGCCGCCGTTCAGACCCATTCCAGGGCCAGGGCACATCCGACCGGGCCCAAGGAAAGCGATCGGCTGGCCTCGGAAGATGGCCGCCGTTCCGAGGAGGAACCGTGAAGCTCAAGCTAACCATGAATGGCGGCGAAGCGCGCCGGCTGCTGGCCGGGCGTGACCTGGGACAAGCCGCGGCGCAGCGGCCCGGTGGCGCAGGGACCGCCGCACCGCAATCGTTGCCGCAGCGGGCGATGCCTAAGCCGGGATCGACCGGGAATGTTCGCACGATGACGGGCTCCCCGAGACTGCCCGTCTGGAAGTGGGGGAAGAGCGGTGGCGTCAAACGAACCAATCGGTAGCCCGAGGGCGCGCTACTCGCCGGCTACCTTCGGCCCGTTCGCCTGTCATGCCTGCGCGCATTACCGCTGGCCGCACCTCTGCGACCACCCCAAGGTTGTTGCAGACGCCAGCAATGGCGCGCCAGGGATGAAGACGGGACCCAACGGAAACGCGGTGATCGAGCCCGGCGGATGCTGCGAGTATTTCCGGCCTAAATAAAAGGTTCCATGTGGAACGTTCACGGAGGTAGACATGGCCAAATGGATTCAGAAGGCGTCGAAGCGCATGAAGGAAAAGGGGACGGAGGGCTCATTTACCCGCATCGCCAAACGAATGGGGATGAGCACGGAGGCGGCCGCCGGCAAGATCATGGCGCACAAGGACCACTACCCGGCGTCCACCGTCAAAAAGGCTAACTTCGCCAAGAATGTCGCCAAATGACAAAGCTCCTCGCATCCATGATCGGAAGCGGCGGCAACTCGCCGGAGCCAGCGGTCGAGGCGCCACAGACTCCCGACTTCGATCCCGGAGAGTTAGCTCCGTTCCCGGCATCCCCGTTCCCGGCGCTTGATCTCTCCGAGCCGGAGAAGCTCGCCGTCAAGGAGCTATGTGATCTCGTTGGGAACAAAGACGTTGCCGCTCGCAGGTGGGAAGTAGAGCAGACCTGGGAGGCGCGCCTATTCAATCGCGGCTACCAGTATTTGCTGCCGCGCAAGGGCGGAGGCTGGATACTGCCGCCGTTCGCGACTGATTACCAGAGCGCTTCCGGGCGACGGCGCGGCGACAAGTGGTACGGGTACGAAACCAACATCGTCGCCACCTACGGCGACATCATTACGGCGGCACTGACAAGGGATCGGCCCCAAGTTCGCTTTGAGCCCGAAGACCCGATGGCCGACGCCGACATCACGGCGGCGGACGAGGCGGTGAAATACGCTCGCCTCTTCGAGCGCAACAACGACCTAGCGACGTTCCAGGAGCAGCTCGTTTATTACCTCTGCACGGATGGCCGCGCCGTGATCGTCGTCGATCATGTGCTTGACGCCCAG
>JAKAJI010000322.1 GCA_021813825.1 Acidobacteriota bacterium
TTTGCCTTGCGCCTAGCCGAAACTGTACATACGCTGTTCGTCGTTCCAGTAGGTCTTTTTGTTGTTGCGGAACGAGAGCGTCGCCAAGTGGCCGGAGATCGCCGCCTGCTGGCCGACTCGTGGCGGCGCGACAATCTTCGCCTTGCCGTGGATCGACTCGAACAGGTTGCGGATGTGCGCTTCCACCGCGCGGTTGTCGTTGCCCGGCAGGCTCATGTGCACTTCTTTCCTTGCCGCGATCTTGGCCGGCGTGGCGTCCTTTCCGCCGCGACGAAAAACTTCCGGATAGAAGTGCAGTTCGCTGCGGTTCAGAACTTCGATGGTGCCTTCGTTGCCCATGAAGTTTTCGCCATATCCGTAGTGAACATTGCCGAAGTACGAGCTGTAGTTGATGTGGAACTGCCGCGGGTACTCGTAGATCGCGCTAAAGCAGTCCGGCACCTCGCGATCGTCATGCGTCCAGCGGTAGATGCCGCCGGAGGCAACGCAACTGGCGGGCACAACCTGGTCGCAGACGAAGTTGGTGATGTCGGTCTGATGTACGAGCAAGTCAGTCGAGATACCGCCCGAGTAGTCCCAGTACAACCGCCACTGGTAATAGCGCTGTTTGTCGAACGGCCGCCACGGCGCGGGACCCAGGAACTTCTTCCAGTCCGTGTTGGCGAGGCTTGCATCCGGCGGAATCGCGTACCGCCAGGCCGGATCGTCGTCAAGCGAGTTGCGGTACCAGTAAGCGCGGACGTAGTGAATATCGCCGATCATGCCTTCGGCGACCATCTCCTTGGCCCGAATGTACAGCGAATTGCTCCGGTTTTGCGTGCCGATCTGTACAACCTTGCCGGAAGCTTCTGCTTCGCGCACCATCTCCTCGCCCTGCTCGATGGTGTGGGCAAGCGGCTTTTCACTATAGATGTTCTTGCCGGCGCGGATGGCATCAATGAACATCGGGTAGTGCAAATGCTCGGGAGTGGCGATGAAGACAACGTCGACGTTGGGGTCCGCAAGCAGATCGTGATGATCCTCGTAAGTCTTCGGCGTGTTGCCGCCCATGGTCTGGACCCGCTGCTTTCCGCGCTCGAGATTACCGGTGTAGGTGTCGCAGACGGCGGTGATCCTCGCTAAGTCCTTGCTGCCCTGGTAGAGGCGTTCCATCAGGTAGTAGCCGCGGCCGCCGGCGCCAATGAAGCCGACGTTGAGCACGTCGTTGGCGGCGAGCACGGGCAGAACGGCCGGCGCGGAGGCCAGGGCCAGACTGGTGGTCCGCTTCATGAACGAGCGGCGGGACAGGTCATCTTGCATGCGTTTTGTCTCCTAACCTATTGAGAATATCAACGTGCGGGGATTGTAGTTCGAAAAACGCCGGGCGTGGCCGCGCCGGGTGGCGTGATATGCGAGACTGAGGACCGAGGCAATGGAGCCGGACACCGAAACCCCCTCCGTGTTGGAACTGATGCGGGAAATCCGGGCGCGCGCCCGCGCACGCGTGCAGCCGCTCGTGTACCCGGAAGACGGCGGCGCGCCGCAGCAGCCGGCGGCGTCGTTCGAGCTGAGCCGCGTGCGCCACAGCGCCATCGAGTTACGCGAGGCAATGCGCCGCGTCAACGAAATGCCTCCGCAGCCGCCTACGCTGCGCGGGCGCCTCGGCGGCGTGATGGTGCGGTTGGTGAAGCGCGTGTTGTTCTGGCAAACGGAGCAGAACCGCCGGTTCCAAACCGCGGCCGTGAACGCCTTCGACGAGCAGTCCCGCGCGCTCGAAGCCCTGTGGACCGACGTGCAGGGGTTGGCCGCTTCCGCCGCCGAGGCGCGGCGCGACCTGGCCGAAGAGCGTGCCCGCACGCGCCAGGAATTCGAGCGCCTGGAAGCCCTGCTGCGTGACGGCGCAAAGGCGAGAGAAGAACTGGCCGCCGAATGCCGCGCCGCGCTCGCGCGGCTGGAACAGGCAAGCTCGCGCCGGGCTGGGATGCCCGGAAGTCAGGGATGAGTCCATCATCGGCTGGAGAAGGGAGTGCCGGCGGAGGGCGCCGGGTGATTCTGGTTACCACCAGCCTCGCTCCCTTCGATGCGATCGGCAACGATGTGCTCGGCATGCGCGAGAGCCTTGCACGGGCAGGCTTCGCCGTCGAGCTATACGCAGGCGAGGTGCATCCGCGCCTCTCGAGCCTGGGACGGAAGCTGGACATGGACACCCAGACGTTCTGGGAGGATCGCGAGGCGCTGCTGATTTATCACCACTCGATGGGCTGGCCCGAAGGACAGGACCTGCTCGAATCGGCGCGCGGGCGCATCGCGGTCAAGTACCACAACATCACCCCGCCGCGTTTCTTCCAGCCCTATTCCGACGTCTACACCGGCGCCTGCCGCGCCGGCGAGTGCGCGAATTTTCGCGTCGCCAACCACCGCCGGGCGATTTTTTGGGGCGACTCGACGTTCAACTGCGACGACCTGGCACGCTACGGAGCCCGGCTTTCGCGCTGCCGGGTTCTGGCGCCGTTTCACTACGCCGAAGACGCCGTCGACACCCCGCATGACCGCGCCGTAATCCAGCGTTACGGCGCGCGCCCGGGAACCAAACTGCTCTTTGTCGGAGGCATCAAGCCCAACAAGGGCCATATCCAACTGCTTCGCGTCACGGCCGAGTACAGACGCGCTTACGACCCCGACGTGACGCTGTTTCTTCCCGGCGCCATCGATCCTCGGCTAAAGGCATATCAGAGCCATCTCGAAGATGTAATCGACGCACATGGATTGCGCGAAAATGTTGTGTTTCCAGGCTCGGTGAGCGCCGCCGCTCTGCGCAGCTACTATCTGCTTTGCGATGTCTTCCTGTGTTTAAGCGAGCACGAAGGCTTCTGCGTGCCGCTGATCGAAGCAATGGTTCACCGCATGCCGATCGTGGCGGCGGCGAAGACGGCGGTCGGCGAGACCGTTGACGGCGCGGGCCTGCTGTGGGAAGAGGACGCGGCGGGTTATTACGTGGAAGGCATCCAGGCTTGCGTGGAGTCGGCGAGCACGCGCCAGACGTTGCAGACCGCGGGTTTCCTCCGTTTTCAAACACATTTCCGGCGCGAGGTGCTCTCCCGCAGGCTCCTGGATCTGGTTGAGGAAGCCTTCGCCCAACCGCCGGTGAACTGAGACTGCTCCCCATGGAGAACGACTTCAACCATACCGCGCCGGACCCGGAGAAAGTGATGGCGGAGATCCGCCGCAACGCGATGGTTCGCGCGGAAGGAGATCTCGCCGATTCCCTTGACGACATCGCCCGCAACGTGGAAGCGCTGCGAGAGTCCGGAGCCAGAATCGAGCAGATCGCCGCGGAGTTGGGCCGCACCCCCCCGGCGCCGGCGACGTTTCGCGGGCGTCTTGGCGGGCTGATGATCCGATGGCTGGACCGCCTGTTCTGGTGGCAGTCCGCCGCGCTGCGCGAGTTGGGCAGCGCTTTGGCCGAACGGCAGAAACAGGAAACAGCGGTCTGGAACGCACTCGCCCGCGCCGCCGAAACGCTCCGCCAGATCGAACACCGGCGCCGCGGAACAACGCACGAATAAACGCCCGCTACGCGGGGCTGTGCTTGATGGCGTAGTCCATGCACTCGGGCGGCACTTCGAACTTCGACACTGCCTTGTTGCCCAGGTAGCCGAGTTCCTGAATTCCCGCCGGACTGGTGTAGTAAGCGTCCACCACCATCTTCCGCGCCCACGCAAAGAAGCGGATGCCGGGCCCAAGCTCCGGGCTTTCATTCTTCTTGTAAGCGATCAGGTCGAGCAGTTCGCGTTGATTGGCATCCGTCGCATCGGCGAAATTCTTGCCGTGCATGCGGCGCATCGCCGCGTCGAGCCAGAAAATCCCGCCCGTATAAATGCCCAGCATTTCTTCACTCTCGCTCGACATGAGATCGATCCAATCGGCGGCGCCGGCCTTCAGCGCGCCTTGCGTGTTCGCACCCGCCGGAATGATCCAGTCGGCCAGCTTCTGCAGCGTGCGGTACTCGTGATCCGTAAGGGCCTTGGGCTGATACGTGCCCGACGCCGTCCGCTCGGCTTCCGCCTTCTGGCGCGCCCTCTGCGCCATCGCGGGCGTCACGCCGCTTACCGCCGCGGCTGTGACGGCCATGCCTTGCAGGAGATTGCGCCGGGAAACCGCGCCACGCTTCGACGAATAGTCAGACATTGCCCTTCCTCATTTCTTCCGCCAGGTATTCGGCCGCGCGCCAGGCCAGCGCACAGATCGTGAGCGTCGGGTTCTTATCCGGATTGCTCACGAACGGCCCACCGTCGGCGACAAACAGATTCTTCACTTCATGCGCCTGCGAGTACTTGTTCAACACGGACGTGGATGGATTGGCGCCCATGCGCGTGGTGCCGACCTCATGGATGATCGTGCCACCAACCGAAATCGCCTTCGCCGGATCGTCCAGGTGCTTCGGCCCGTCGACGACTCCGCCCATCGTTTCCAGAATCGAGCGGAACGTCTCGTGCATGTGATTGACCTGCTTATATTCGTAGTCGCTCCACGCAAAGTGGAATCGCAGCACGGGAATCCCGTAGCGGTCCACCACGTCAGGGTCGATTTCGCAGTAGGTCCGGTCGTTCGGGATCATCTCGCCGCGGCCGCTTAAGCCCGCCCACACGCCGTAGTCCTTCTGAATGGCATCCATCAAACCCGCTCCGTAGCCTTCGTGGTGGTCACAGACGTCATGGAAGTCGCCCCACTCCGGCATGCCGAAACCGCCGCCGATTTCAATGTGATATCCGCGCGGAAAATCGAGCCCCTTCTTTTCCCAGTTCCACCACGGAACGAACATGTGCATGCCGCCCATGCCGTCGGAATTGTACTTCGGCATGCCTTCGAGCGCCGGAATGCGCGCGCCCAAATCGTAGCCGACCGAATCGGTGAGGTTGCGGCCGACCATGCCCGAGCCATTCGCCAGGCCGTTCGGGAAACGGGACGATTTCGAATTGAGCAGCAGGCGCGCCGATTCACACGCGCTCGCCGCCAGAACGACGGTCCGGCAGCGGATCGTGCGCTCCTGCCGCGTCTCCTTATCGATGTAGGAGACGGCCGTGACGTGCCCCTCATCGTTCGTGATCAACTCGCGCGCCATGGCGTTGGTGAACAGTTTCAGGCGTCCGGTCTTCAGCGCGGGGATCACCTGCACATAGCTTGAAGCGTAGTTCGAGGCCGTCATGCAGCCACGGCCGCATTGGCCGCAGTAGTGGCACGCCGGCCGGCCGTTGGTGGCGTGCGTGATCACCGCCATGCGGTTTGGAATGCAAGGAATGTTTAGTTTGTCGCAGGCGCGCTTGACCAGTGCTTCATGAACGCGCGGTGGAGGGGGCGTCTGGAAAACTCCGTCAGGCGTGCTGCGAATGTTCTCCTTCGTCCCGGTGACGCCGATGAACGCCTCGGCCTTCGAGTAGTAAGGCGCGATGTCGTCGTAAGAAATCGGCCAGTCCGTGCCCAGGCCGTCGCGGGAATACGGCTTGAAATCGTAATCGGAAAAGCGGAACGAGAAACGGCCGTAGTGGTTGGTGCGCCCGCCGAGGATGCGCGATCGGAACCAGTCGAACTTACTCCCCGGCGCAACCGTATACGGCTCGCCATCCAGTTTCCAATCGCCGAACGACGCCGCAAAATAGCCGAAAGGATACGGATCCCGGCCGAAATAAGCGGCGCCTCCCGGCCCCGCCCCGCGATGGCTGACTTC